>CANGFE010000059.1 GCA_947453155.1 Beijerinckiaceae bacterium
CCGGATCACGATCACCACGAGGACGCGCTGACGAGAAAGCATAACCGCTCTTCGCGACTTCGCGCGTCAGCGCTTCGACCGTCTTCTCGACCTGGTCGCCGTTATAAACGTCGCCTTCCTTAATCGGGACGACCTTACGCAGGCTATCCGCACTCACATCAGCGAGGCGCGATTCAACATTGATCGAACCGATCTTGTACTGCTGACCCTCATCAACAGTGACTGTAACGATCCAGCCCTTCTTGGCTTCGTCATAGACAGCATCCGAACCCACAACGCGGAAATCGGCATACCCATTCTTCAGATAATAGCGACGGATCAATTCCTGATCGGCCGCGATCTTGTCCGGATCATAAACGTCGCTGGTCTTGAGCCAGGAGAGATAGTTCATCTCGGTGGTCTGCATCAGATTGCGCAGACGCGACGACGAGAAAGCGCTGTTGCCAGCAAAAACGATTTCACGGACGCCCGTCTTGGAGCCTTCGTCGATTGTGAAAACGACGTCCATGCGACCATTGGGCAGATCAACCGTGCGCGCCTTCACCGAGGCATCACCACGTCCGCCGCGGCGGTAAATATCCTTGATACGCTCAATGTCAGCATCAACCGTCGCAGGGCTATAGGCGCCACGCGACTTGCTCTGCACTTCGGAGGCGAGCTGGTCGGACTTGAGCTTCGAATTGCCTTCAAAGGCAACGCGGTTGATCACATTGTTCTCGACGACGCGAACAACAACACTGCTACCCTGACGAGAAACTTTCACATCGGAGAAGAGGCCCGTTGCATAAAGGCTCTTCACGCCCTCATTCACGCCCGCCTGATCGGTGCTCGAAAAATAGGAACGGATCGTTTCCGCATCGACACGACGGTTCCCTTGGACCGAGACCGCTTGCGCGAATGCGGGAAGCGACATCGCCACAACGGCAGCGGCCCCGAAGACCGCAGATGTGAGGCGAGAGTTGAAACCCCGAGTGAACTTCATGAGTAACCGTTCCCACAAATACAAGGCGCAGAAAGCACCAGACACGTCCAAGCCGTAGCCCAGACCATAGCGCGGCGGCTAGCCACAGCGCCACTATTACGTGAGTCTGTTTCTACCCTCTTTAACCCTACAAGCAAATCCCGAAATGCCACAAAACAAGCGATTTAACCCGCCCGTGACCCCACGGCCACGAAACATGGTGAATCGTCCGTTAACCAAGCATTTTCCGGAAGATATCATTGGCCGTGGCGAACAGCATCAAGGCCCCGACCATCGCCAAACCAATGCGGAAGCCAAACTCCTGAGCCCGCTCGCTCAGGGGCCGTCCGCGGACGATTTCAACAAGGTAATAAAGCAGATGGCCGCCATCTAGCAGGGGTACGGGCAAGAGGTTCATGAGCCCGATGGAGACAGACAGCACCGCTGCCAGATTGAAGAGAGGCGTCAGGCCCATTTTGGCCACTTCGCCAGCCATATGGGCGATCCCGATAGGTCCGGAAATATTGTCGGCCGACTCCCGGCCGGCAAAGAGCCCCACGATGAAGGCCCCTGTCCGCTCCACAACGAACCAAGTCTCGCGCGCCGCCAGAGCGATTGATTCGGGGGCCGAATAGCGCTCGACCCGCCAATCCGATGGGCTCGCGGCGGCCGTCAAGCCGATCATCCCGATGCGCTGGGTCCCAAACGGTGTCTTGATTTCACGCAGGCCCGGCGTGGCCTGGAGGGTCACCTGCTTGGTCCCGCGATGGACCGTAAAGCTCAGCGGAACGTCGGCCGAGGCTTGGATGATCCGCTGCATGGCAGACCAACTGGAAACCGGCTTACCATCGATGGCCACAACCAGGTCGCCAGGTTCAAAGCCAGCGGCCGCCCCCGCCTCACCTGTCCTGACCTCTTGGACCCGCGGGTTCAAAACTTCGCGTCCAAAGGCAAAGAAGATCGTCGCGAAAATGACGATGGCGAGGATGAAATTGGCAATTGGCCCCGCCGCGACGATGGCCACACGCTTCCAGACCTTTTGGGCAAAGAAGGACACAGCGCGCTCTTCGGCGGGCATGGCTGCCAAAATCTCGTGATCGGCCATGGAAGCCGCGTTCACATCGCCATGGAATTTCACATAGCCGCCCAGTGGCACAGCGGCGACCCGCCAGCGCGTGCCATGACGATCCACCCGTGCAAAAAGCTCAGGACCAAACCCCAGCGAAAAGACGTCGACCTTGACCCCACACCAGCGCCCGACGAGAAAATGCCCAAGCTCATGGAAAAACACCACGATGCTCAGAACAAACACGAACGGAATGATGTAACTACCGTAAAAATAGACGGAATCGAAAATCGCCATAAAGCCTCCGTTGCCCATCCCGCCACTCAATTGAGCAGCGAACGGGCCCGCTCCCTCGACATATGGTCGATCTCAAGCGCCTCTGCAACAGAGGCAGGTGCGCGGCCATTGGTCTCGCGCGCAGCCGCCTCGCAGCAGGCCTCGACCAGACGAGCAATTTCCATGAAGCTGATCTGACGATCCAGGAAGGCCGCGACAGCGACTTCGTTGGCAGCATTCAGAACAGTGGGCATAGCGCCACCCTGTTCAAGCGCCGACATGGCCACACGCAAAGCCGGGAAGCGTTCAAGGTCAGGCTTCTCAAAGGTCAGCGACCCGATGGCTGCCAGATCCAACCGCCGTGCCACAGTCGCGACACGGTCTGGATATCCAAGACAATGGGCAATCGGCACTTTCATATCGGGACAGGCGAGCCCCGCAACCACAGCACCATCGCCAAAGGTAACAAGCCCATGGACGATGCTTTGCGGATGTACCAAAACGCCGAGCTTCTTCGCCGGAATTCCAAAAATATGATGGGCCTCAATAAGTTCGAGGCCTTTATTCATCAAACTTGCAGAGTCGATTGTGACTTTCGGGCCCATGGACCAATTGGGATGAGCCAAGGCCTCTTCCGGCTTGGCTGCCGCAATGCGGGCCGCATCCCAGGTCCGGAACGGACCACCCGACGCGGTCAGGATCATTTCTTCCACTTCGTCGACGCGGCTCGTCCCCAGCGCCTGAAAGATTGCATTATGCTCGCTGTCCATCGGCAGGAGCTTTGTGCCATTGGCTGCGGCGGTCTTCATGAAGAGATCGCCTGCGCAGACAAGGCATTCCTTATTGGCCAAAGCCACCTGCCGCCCCGCGGACAGAGCCGCATGGGTTGGCTCAACACCGGCAGCGCCCGATATGGCGCCCACGACCAAATCAGCCTCATGCAGGGCCACCTCGGTGACAGCCGCTAGACCCGCGCCAGCCCGAATAGTCGTGCCCGCAAGCCCCGCCTTGAGATCGTCATAGGCTGCTTCATCCCAAACGGCGGCAAAACGCGCGCCCAAGCGGATGGCCATACGCGCCAGAGCCGCACCATCGCGCCCGCCTGCAATCGCTTCAACTTGGAAAGCACCCGGAGCCCCCTCAATCACATCCGCCGTGGAGCGGCCGATGGAGCCCGTCGCACCCAGGATGACCAAGCGCCGGGGAATACCCGCAGCCGCTTCAAGTTTTGGTTGAACTTGTATCGTCATCCTTTTGTTTTTCTTTCATTACCAGACGAAAAGACCATGTGCAGCTGCCGCCGCGCCCGCATGAAGCGCGCCAAACACGGCAGCAAAAAGAGCGGCGGTGATAAATCCGTCCAAACGATCCATCGCGCCACCATGGCCCGGGATCAAATGGCTGGAATCCTTCACGCCATAGCGCCGCTTGATTGAAGATTCGAACAAATCCCCAGCTTGCGCAATAGAACCTGTGACGAGCCCCAGCAGAACCACCGGCACCGGCTGCACCTGATCCGAAAAGACAAGGAGCGCAGCAAGACCCAGAAAGGCGCCGGATGTGATCCCAACCAAAAAGCCCGACCATGTCTTTGACGGCGAAACACGCGGCCAGAGTTTCGGCCCGCCAATCAGGCGACCGCCGAAATAGGCCATAATGTCCGTCCCCCAGACGATGGCGAACAGCCAGAGAATGGCCTCAAATCCTGAGAGGATCGAAAGGCGCAGGACTGTGACGGAGAGAAGCAGCGCGCCCGCGTAAAGAATGCCAGCAGCATTCCAAATCCGCGTCGGGCCTTGGATGGCGGCGCAGACCACAAGTGCCGTCGCAAACAAAACGAGCAGCGCCGCATCACGCTGCCCCAGCGCCATCAGCCCGCCAGCGAGCGCAATGGCCAGACCGCCGCCATAGACCCGCAAGGGCTCTTGCGGCCCGCCCGTAATGCGTTGCCATTCCCAATGAACCGCGACAGCGGCCACCGTCCAGAAAGCCACAAAAACAAAGCCACCCTGGATCAGCGCCGCCAGAGCGAGGACGATCATGGCGACGGCTGAGATCAACCGAGGCCCAAGATCACCAAGCATAGAGGACGTCTTGGCCGCACTCTTCTCTGCCATGGAGGGCGGGAGGCTCATGACCCCGTCATCGCATTTGGGGCGGATGTTAAGCCACCAAAGCGACGCTCACGCGTCCCGTATTGAAGGAGCGCATCTTCGAGCGCGGGGCGGTCGAAGTCGGGCCAATGCAGCGGCAGGAAAACGAGCTCCGCATACGCGGCCTGCCACATAAGGAAATTGGACAAGCGCTGCTCTCCCGACGTGCGGATGATGAGATCAGGGTCGGGAATATCAGCCGTATAGAGGTGATCACTCAGCATGGCCGCATCAATGGACTGCGGATCAATCTCGCCGCGCGCGGCACGTACGGCCAATTTCTTGGCTGCCTCCGCGATCTCCTGACGCCCGCCATAGTTAAAGGCGATAACCAAAGTAAGGCCGGTGTTATTACCGGTAATCTCTTCGGCTTCTTGCAAGAGCGCCTTCAAATCCGTGGCGAGATTGTCGCGCGAACCGATAATACGCACGCGCACATTCTGCTTATGGAGATCGGCCAGATCGAGGCGAATGAAACGCTTCAACAGCCCCATCAAATCATCGACCTCTTGGGGCGGACGCGACCAATTTTCAGAGCTGAACGCATAAAGCGTCAAATAGGAAATTCCGAGATCGCCTGACGCACGCACAGCCCGGCGCACAGCTTCGACACCGCGCCGATGACCCTCGAAACGCGGTAGCGAACGCGCTGCCGCCCATCGACCATTCCCATCCATGATAATCCCGACATGTCGGGGCAAATCGAAAGACGATTGAATTTTGCGCGGATCAGTGACGGGTGTCATATGTGGCTCACTCCGAAGGCCTACGCGTTCACCACTTAGATCTGCATAATTTCTTTTTCTTTGGCCGCGAGAACTGTGTCGATCTCTTTGATATGCGCATCAGTCGCCTTTTGCACATCTTCAGCCTGACGCTTTTCATCGTCTTCGCTGATCGCCTTATCCTTCACAAGCTTCTTGAGGATATCAATACCGTCGCGGCGGACATGTCGAACCGACACGCGCGCTTCTTCGGCATATTTATGGGCGACCTTCACCAGCTCCTTACGGCGCTGTTCATTGAGCTCAGGAATGCGCACGCGCAAAACCTGGCCCTCAACATTCGGCGACAAACCAAGATTGGAGTCGCGAATAGCTTTGTCGACAGCTGAAACAGTGCCCTTGTCCCAGACATTGACAGCAATCATGCGCGCTTCTGGCACAGTGACGCTGGCCACCTGCGAGAGCGGCACCATCGAACCATAAGCATTGACCATGATCGGGTCGAGCAAGGTTGCCGACGCGCGACCCGTGCGCAGACCATTCAGCTCATGCTTAAGCGAAGCAATCGAGCCTTGCATGCGCCGCTTGATATCGGCCAGATCGAATTGAGCACTCATGTTTAGTCCTTAATTTAAACTGTCTCACATCTGCGGAGACTTGTCTCCTGCAAGACGGCGAGCTTTACGGCGTAACAATCGTGGCGCGGCTTTCCCCAATCAGGGCACCACGGATGGCACCTGCTTCCGCAATCGAGAAGACGATTATCGGAATCCGATTGTCGCGGGCAAGCGCGAAGGCGGCTGTGTCCATCACAGCCAAGTTTCTGGAAATGGCCTCATCATGGGTCAAATGGTCATAACGGGTGGCTGTCGGATCCTTTTTCGGGTCAGCTGTATAGACGCCGTCCACCTGGGTGGCCTTCATCACCGCATCCGCAGAAAGCTCGGCCGCACGCAATGCTGCGCCCGTGTCGGTGGTAAAGAACGGATTGCCCGTGCCACCGGCCAAAATCACCACGCGGTTCTTGGCCAGATGGTTCAGCGCAGCTTGCCGCGAGAAAGGCTGGCAAACCGACGGCATCGGAACAGCCGAGAGTGCGCGGGCCGATTGCCCAGCCGCTTCAATAGCCTGTTCAAGAGCCAAAGCATTCATGACCGTCGCCAGCATGCCGATGGAATCGGCCCGCGCCCGTTCGATACCGGTATCAGCGCCCTGTATGCCGCGGAAGAAGTTACCCCCACCCACGACAACGCCAATCTCGACGCCCAGAGCCTGAGCGGCGGCCAAATCCTGCGCGATACGGGTGACTGTGGGCTCGTGAAGCCCATGGGTCAGCGGGCCCATCAGCGCCTCGCCGGATAATTTGACGATGACTCGTTTCCATTTGGGTTTGGGGTTGGAAACGGACATGTCACCTCCATAGGGCCAAAGCCGGATGCTTCAGCTGTTCAATGTTCTCTAAAGGCCAATCTCTAGTCCGAGTCGGGCCCGTCCGCCAGCTAGCCTGCCCATGAAAAAGGCGGCCCTGAGGCCGCCTTTCCAGATATTCCAAAGAGAAAAGAGATTAGCTCTTGCTCATCGAGGCCACTTCGGCCGCGAAATCGCTTTCCTGCTTCTCAATGCCTTCGCCCAACGCATAGCGGAAGAAGCCCTTCAGAGCGACCGGAGCGCCAGCCGTCTTGGCGGCTTCGGCAACGATCTGAGCAACAGTCTTGGACGGATCATGGATAAAAGCCTGATCGAGCAGGCAGACTTCCTTGTAATAGGTCTTGAGGCCGGACTCGACGATCTTGTCGAGCACGTTGGCTGGCTTGCCGGCGTTCTTTTCACGCAGCACATTGGCTTCGCGTTCGAGAACGGCCTTGTCGAGCTGCGAGGCTTCGAGCGCGAGCGGCGAAGCGGCTGCGACATGCATCGCAATCTTGCGGCCGAGGTCCGCGAGTGCTTCCGCACTGCCGGTCGATTCCAGCGCGACGAGCACGCCGATCTTGCCCAGACCGTCAGCAATGGCATTGTGAATGTAGGAGCCGATCGCACCTGCCGTGACATCGATCACAGCTGCGCGGCGCAGCGTCATGTTTTCACCAATCGTCGCAATCGCATTGTTGATTGCATCCGACACAGTGCCACCAGCCGGATAAGCAGCAGCCTTCACGGCTTCCACATCGGCATTGCCCGAACCGACAACAACGCCGGTGATGTTCTGGGCGAGCGCCTGGAAGTCGCTGTTACGCGCAACGAAGTCGGTTTCCGAATTCACTTCAACGACAACACCGCGTGTGCCCTTGACGGCGAGCGCGACGAGGCCTTCGGCCGCAACACGATCAGACTTCTTAGCAGCCTTCGAGAGGCCCTTCTTACGCAGCCAATCAATCGCCGCTTCAATGTCGCCATTGGTTTCATTGAGAGCCGATTTGCAATCCATCATGCCCGCGCCAGTCTTTTCGCGCAGGTCCTTCACCAGAGCAGCGGTGATATTGGACATGAGTTTCATCCTCTTTTGAGATCGCAGGCCTCAGGGCCGCAATCAGAACGTGTTCAAACGGGAATTTATGACGAAATGACAACGGCGGGACTCATGCCCGCCGCTATCTCGTGCTGTTCAGCCGATCAATCAGGCGGAAGCGAGCGAGCGAGCTTGGTCAACCCAACCATCGCGCGTGATACGGCCCGACAGCTTCAATTCACCGTCGAGCTTGGCGATGTCGCCTTCCGACATGGCAGCGAGCTGCCAGAAGTGGAAAACGCCAGCATCATTGAGCTTCTTGACGATCTGCGGACCAACGCCCGTGAGCTTGGCCAGATCATCCGGAGCGCCGCGCGGTGCGGTGAGCAGTTCAAAGCCTTCGCCCGACGCAGCCGAAGCAGCGAGAGCCGGCTCAACCGGATTTTCCATCGCGCCGAGATCAACGCCCGACGAACCCTGGCTGCGCGAAATGCCATCGATGGCAGCGCGTGCAATCAGATCGCAATACATGGCGATTGCGCGACCGGCGTCGTCATTGCCGGGGATCGGGAAGGTGATGCCTTCAGGATCGCAATTGGTGTCGAGGATAGCTGCCACCGGAATGTTCAAACGGTTGGCTTCCTTGATGGCGAGCTGTTCCTTGTTCGTGTCGATCACGAAGATCAGATCAGGAATGCCGCCCATGTCCTTGATACCGCCGAGCGCCTTTTCGAGCTTTTCGCGCTCGCGGGTCAGCAGCAGACGTTCTTTCTTGGTGAGGCCAGCGGCGCCCGACGAAAGCTGCTCGTCAACCTTGCGCAGACGCTGGATCGAACCAGAAATCGTCTTCCAGTTGGTGAGCATGCCGCCGAGCCAACGGGAGTTGATGTAATACTGAGCCGAACGACGTGCAGCATCAGCAATCTGTTCCGACGCCTGGCGCTTCGTGCCGACGAAGAGAACGCGGCCGCCCTTGGCAACCGTATCAGACACGGCCTTCAGCGCCTGATGCAGCAAAGGCACCGTCTGGGCGAGGTCGAGAATGTGAATGTTGTTGCGTGTGCCGAAGATGTAGGGAGCCATTTTCGGGTTCCAGCGATGAGCCTGGTGACCGAAATGCGCGCCAGCTTCGAGCAATGTGCGCATAGAAAAATCGGGAAGTGCCATAGTCATATTCTCCGGTTGGACCTCGGCGGATTTTTGGGGTGCGAACACCCACCGGAAGCAGACCCTTAAATCAGGGCCGCCACATGATCCGCCTGTGGAATGGGCGCGCTTATAGGAGGGAAAGGCAGGAAAGGCAAGGCGCGACAGGAGAAATCAGCGCTTCTCAAGCCCCGGACTCTCGGATCAAGACACCGAAGACCCGGCGCAGCACCCGGGCGGCCATGCTTTCCGCCAGACCATCCAGGCGAACCTGCCCCCTCACCTCTTTTTCGGGTGCATAGTCCCCGCGTGGCTCAAGCGTGAGGGAGTAAAGCGATGCCAAGGGCTTAAGCCCTTTTTCGGGACGGTCCGGCACGACCTGGACCGGCCCTTCATAGGTTGAGGCCAGCATGGGCAGATCCAAGACCTCGACGGCTGTCGGGCCAATCGCCGCCAATGCTACGGGGACGGCGTCCCGCGTCACATCATCGGGCAGGAAACGACCCTTTGCCCCGATCTGCAGCCGGCGAAGATCGGGCTCCTCGGCATAACCGCGAATTTCGACGCGCTCGGGCTTCAGAACATGGCAAAGGGCCGTTTTGAGCCCTACCCATTGGCCCTCCTGCCAATCGGGCGAGAGATCGCGCACAATGCCCTCATGGGGCGCCCGCAAGATGAGCTCGGCTTCTTGAGCCCGCAAAACAGACAAGCGACGCGCCGCAGAACTGGTCTCATTTTCGAGAACACGCAATTCCGCGCGATCCATAGCATTGGCCGCAGCCCGCGCCAGACGATAGCGCTTGGCCTCCCATTGCAATTCGGCTTGCCGTATTTGCGCGGCCAAATCGGGCGATTCAAGCCGAAACAATTCATCACCCGCCTTGACGCTTTGTCCCTCAATGACCGGGATCTGCACGATGCGCCCCGCAGCGCGCGCATAAATCGGCGCATTGCTCTGGGCTGTCGCCACCGCTGGCACCACAAACGACGTTGGCAATGGTACGATGAACGCCAAAAATGCCAAGCCAGCGATGGTAAAAGTCACCATCGCGCGGCGCGTGCGCGCCACAAAATCACGACCGCGCCACCAACGCATGATTTCCATTGCGATAGGCAAAAAAACGAACCAGATGATTTCGATCAGAAATAAAATAATGCCGAGCGCTTTGAAGGCGAAATGATAAACGAGCACGGCAATGCCCAGAAACAAAAAGAAGCGATAAATCCAGATAGAATAGGCATAAAGCGCCATAGCGACCTGTCGTGAACGGCTCATTTGCTCAGGTGCGGGCGCGCCCAAGCCAAATAAAATTTCGCGCAAAGCCCAACGCCCAATCATCATCGCGCGCGTTTGCAAATTGGGGATGCCAAGCAGATCCGCCAATATGTGATAGCCATCAAATCGCATGAACGGATTGAGGTTGAGCAAAAGCCCCATCAACAGGCTTGTCGTGGCCAGAGCAAAGACCGCCGTGCGCATGGAACCGGGTGGCAAAAACACCCAGAGAAAAAGTGCCGCCGCGCCAATCATCAATTCAACCAAGAGCCCCGCGCAATCAATCGCGAGCCTCTGCCAGCGCGACGATAAGCGCCAAGCATCCGTGACATCGGAATAGAGGAAGGGTGCCAGAACCATGAAAGCGAGGCCCATGGTCGGCACACGCACATTGTAGCGGGTGGCCATATAGGCATGACCCAATTCATGGGCTGTTTTCACAAATGGCACGCAAGCGGCAATGATAAAGGCGCCTTCCCAATCGAGCAGGCTCATGCCGGTTGCGACGAAAGATTCCCATTGGCGGGCTGAGAGCAAAATGCCGATGAGCCCCAGCAGCGCAAAGGTGATCAGCGAGACTTTGGAGAAAAGCCAATCACCAAAAAAACGCGTGCGATCAAGGAATGCTTGTGGCCGCACCAAAGGAATCCGAAAAAACAAATAATTATGAACGAGAGAATGTAGCCAATGATGTTGGCGCGCCCGCATGCGCTCAACAAGTGCCTGCGTCTGGCCCGTTTCCAAAAGTTCATGCGCGGAAAGAAAGCTGCGCAAAGCCACCACTTCATCGCTGCTCGCCACGCGCCCAAAGCGCGCGCGCACACGTTCCAATAATTCTGGAACCGTCCCCGCCGCCCAATCGCCCAAAAGTTCGACCATGCCTTGGCTTAATTGGAAATAGCGATGCATGACGGGATCAAAGATTACCCAGCCCGGCGCACCTGAGGACAAGCGCCCCGCGGGAAGGATGCGTAAATCCTGTCGCAGCGGCGGGAGCTGATCATCAATGCCCATCACAGCCCAGCCATCTGGCGCAAAGCGGTCAAAGGACGGCGCATGACGTAATAAATCAGCGCCACGTCATCGCCAAAAACTTGCGCAGTGCCGCGATAGCCAATGCGCGGCGCATCGCCTTCCGGTAGTCTGGCGTAAAGCACAAAAGCAAGACCGCCGCCGGCCATAGGCGTGGCGTGATAGGTGGCGCGTTCCAACACGCCATTGAGAGGATTGAGCGGATCGGAATCGAGATAAACACGCACCCGCGCCTGATCCCGCACCAAAGGTGCATCTTTTACCGCCATATCAATGCGCAGCTGCACACGTTCGGGCGCCGCTATCTGCATGATGCGCTCGCCGGTCGAGACGGGGCGCCCTTCCCAATCTTTCCGGCTCGCAAAAATCGCAAGGCCGGGACGGCTCGTCGTGACACGTGTGCGCGCCAATTGATCTGCAGCCGCATCGCGCTCCGCCACGGCGAGTTTTAATTCAGCCGCCGCGATGGAAAGATCGCGGCGCGCATTGCGATCATCAAATGCGGCCTGCTGCAAACGCCGCTCCTTGGCCGCAGCCACTTCCACCGCGCGCTCTGCAACCTCGAGACGGCCGCGGATGGTGGTGTCGACGAAATTCAAAAGTCCCTGCCCCGCTTGCACCCATTGATTGGGCTCGACGGCAATGTTTTGGATAATTCCATCCAAGGGCGCGGTCACTGTCTCGGGATCAAGCGGCACGATCTCGCAAGGCGCGAGCGCGGTCAGCGGCACCGGCAACAGTGCGATCAACAGCCCCGCCACGATTGAACCAGGCAAAATATATTTGCGGACGCGTTCATTTTTGATCCAGACGTGCTTTTCACCCACCAAGGCGACCCAGGCATGCGTATAGGCGCCACAGAGGCGCTGAACGAGCTTCACCTCGCGCTCCACCCACATTTCATTGCGCGCCAAAAGCATGGCCCCAATCAAAACACCCCGCCGCGACAACAAAGGGCAGAGAAGGAAATCGCGATAGGCAATATCGATCAGCCTTTGCCCCTCGGCACCGCGCAGCTCATCCAATGACAGAGCGGTAGGTTCACGAAACTTCAACAGCGCGGGCGCCACCAACGCCTCCAAATCCTGCACCAAAGGCGAGGTACGCTCGACCGATGATAGGCTCGAGGTCGCGAGCAACATCAGCTTTCCGTCTTGCCAACGAAACACATGCGCCTGCCCACAACGAATGAGCTTGCGTGTGTCATTGGCAATGACATGGGAAAGCTCAGTCAGGTCGCTCGCCTCACGCGCAGCCGCCTCAACAGCCAGCAAAACCTCTGCTCCCGAAGGCCCAGTTTTCTTCGGCGCAGCTTCGATTTGGACGGGGGCTGTCATCGCCGCGCCTCGGCTGCTGGCAGACTGGCTGTCCCGCTCATGCCATGCAACACGCCTTGGAAGGCGCCATCAAATGTTCCGAAGACCTTCACGGTCTGGCTGGCAGGTTCAACCATCGCACCCAGACGGATGATTTTTGCTGGATAAATCGTCCCCGTTTCATCAACACGAAACAGGAAGGGCGTACCCGGTTGCATCAAAGGCAATTTCGAGGAGGACACGATCAATTCGATTTCGAGGCGCTCCCGGTCAACAATCCGCATCAACGGCGTCGAGGGGCCTATCACTTCATGCGGATTGGCATTGCGGTCCACGACGGCACCTGAAAATGGTGCCCGCACTTGGCATCCCTTCACCCGCGCATCTGCGGCATCAACGTCAGCTAGCGTCCGGTCGCGCCGCGCCTCGGCCAGCTCCACATCGCGCTGGCCAGCCGCTCTCATTCGCGCCAATTCACGGGCCGAGTCCAAACCCACAACCGCCGCTCGCAACTCTGCACGGGCGCCAGCGAGATTGGCAGCCATGCCCGCGCAATCAAATTCCACGAGCACATCGCCGAAAGAGAAAACCTCCCCCTCGCGATAGGGCATCGACGTGATGCGTGCTGCGATCTCGCTAGAGATAATCGCCTCGCCCACAGACCGGACGAGCCCGCGCGCCTCGTTAGCACCCTCAACCGCTTGCGCCTGCCCTAACGTCAGGCCCAGCGCAAGACACACCCATAGACGCATGAGGCTGGGGCGCTCACTCATTCGTCCCAACGGGAGCTTCCGCCATAATCACAGCAGGCTCGACAGCCGCTGGCATCGTCGGCATCTCAGCGCGACGCTGCACGGGTTCACGTCCCGAGAGTTTCGCGCGGAAGGCCTCTTTCAATTCCTTGAGATCCTTGCTGCCCAATTCCGGATAAGGATCACGGCCCATCGTCGTCTGCACAGAGGCCCAGGCACCCTGCACTTCAGCATAAGCCACATCGAAACGCGCACGCGCCAAGAGCGAGGACAATTCTTCGCGCACCAATTCCTGTTCGCCACTGCGCGCAGCCGAAGTTGATGCCTTCAATTGCTCTAGCAACTCACTTTGGACACTCTGGAAATCACCGGCGGTCTGAAGACGACGGCGCGCCTGCGCATAGCGATCACGACTGATGGCCACTTGCAGGGCGAGGGTTGAGACCAAAGCACGGGCGCGCTCCTGCGCGAGATTTTCCTTCGCCTCCGCCTCGGCTTGACGCAAAGGCAAGGTGAAGACCCGCATCAGATTCCAGCTAGCCTGAGCCCCATAGCCGAGCCATTCCTTATTGAGCGTGTAAGTATTGCTCGTCGTATTGGCATTCACAAACAGATTGGCGCTGGGCAGAGTTTCCAAAACCGCGATCAATTGATCACGACCCGTGATCCGCTCCTGATACAGCGCTTCGCGCACTTCCGGCCGGTAATCCAAGGCACTCGCCATCATATTTTTGGCATCAGGCAGCGGGCGCGCTGCCGGCGCAGCTTTGGGCCGAACCAAGGTGAATGGTGTACCCGGCGGCAGATTCATCAAGGAGGCCAATTGCGCTTTGGCTGTCGCTACTTCTGTCTGGACCGATTGCACGCGATCCTGAATTTCATAAATCTCTTTCTGATAGGCTAAGGCCGTCTGGGGCGAAATATTGCCGTCCTTGATCAGCACCCGCGATTGCTCCAGCGCCTCACGCGCCCGCGCTTCCACCTTGGGTAATTCGCGCGACAGATAATCAGCCGCCAGCGCACGCCAATAAGCCGTCCGCACATCCTCAACCAAACGCGCCAAAACCCGACGACGACGCTCTTCTGCGGCCAAAAACTGATCCGCCGATTGCTGCGCGCGCACATAAGACAGGCCGAGATCGAGAACATTCCAAGCCAATGCCGCATTGGCTGAATTGAGCCGCTCATCCTGTGAGGTCGAGGCGTTAAAATTATTACTGCCCGAAGACAGATTATAGCTCGAACTTGCATCAACCTTGTTGCGCAGATTGCGCGAGGCGCTGGACGTCAGGCTTGGCAACATGGCTGCACTGGCACTCGCCAATTCGCGCGATCGCAAAAGGCTTTCTGCCACTTGCACGCGATCATCCAGATTGTAGAGAACCGCACGCGCCATGGCTTCGCTGAGATCAATCGCGCCTTTGACGGGTTCCTGACCCGCAAAGGCTTCGCTGAAGCGATCCTGCGACGCACGCGCAATATCAGACCCCGACAAAGGATCAGGTGCCACAGCACAGGCTGACAGCCCAACAAAAGATGCCATCAGCGCAGTCGAGAGCAGAAAACGCTGAATTGAGGCCAAACGCCCCAAATGGATCAGAAAAGTCATTTCGAGAAACGCCTGTCAAAAAAACAATGAACAAATCTTGAGACGTCAGCCTCAACTAAAAGTTAAAAAAACTTTCGGAAAGAAACACTTTTACAATTGTGCTTCTTCGAACAGATCGCTCACATCTCGCATATCACCCCACAAAACACTTGCCAATTGCTGATCAAGACTTTGTGGCGCAACAAACGTATTGCCGCTTGGTAACACTTCAAATTGTCCCGAGCGTGAATCCACCCGAATATTTTGGCGGATCACGGCGCCATCCCACAAGGTGATTTCAACCTGCATGCGAATTTCGGCTGGCCCATCACGTCTCACGAGAATTCGTCCGGTTTTGGTATCTTCAATCCAGGGTTCGAATTCCGCCCGAGACGTCACTTTAACCTCGTCGACCTGCAGCATCTCAGACCTAGCAGCCACGAAACCCGATCTGGTATCGCGAACCAACACACCGATTTCGACAAAGGCGGGGCGCAAATAGCTTGAATATTCAACTGCCGGCAATTGCGAGCGCACCGAACCCTCATCGCCAACCGAACCCGTGACGTCACGCGGCATGGGTCTGGCGTCCTGCGTCACCACAACACTTTGGATCGTTTTCACATCAAAGAGCGACCCAATCGGCGGCCCGAAAGACGCTTGGACGAAATTGTCCGTTACTTTATCGGCGCTGCTGGTCTCTGTCGTCGGGGATGCAGGCTTGGTGGGCTCGATCACAGGGGCCTCGGCAGGCGCGGACGACACGCGAGGAATTGCAATTGTCAAGCTCTTGGTCGGCGTGTCAAAACTGTTTCCAGCCTTGTCAGTCACCCGCACAAAAATTGTGTAGGTATTCTCAACCAGCTCATTTGTCGGCCGCAATGTCCATTTGCCGGTGGCCGGATCGACCTTGGCTGTGCCGATTTTTGTGTCGCCCTTACTGTCGCGCACAAAGAGATCGACCGTCGCGTCCGCTTCACCCTTACCCGCAAAGGACAATTGGGTCGCCGATGCAGGCGTTGCAAAATCGGCAACAACCGGCGGCGAAACTGTATTGTCGATATAGCCGTCGAATGTTCCCGATGTGCCACGATCAATTGTCAGCGTGTTATTGGCGGTATCCGATATATTTCCCGCATTATCTGTAATGCGAGCAAATATGTCGTAAGAACCTTCCGCCAGCTCGGTGCCAGGCGTCACCGACCATTTGCCATTCACGACTGTCGTCGTGCCCAAACTCACCAAGGCACTGCCACTGCGGCGGAACACTTCAACCTTGGCTCCACTTTCGCCTGTCCCGTTGAAGGTGGGTGTCAAATCGTTGGTCGGAACATTGACCGCAAAATTACCCGCCTGCGGATCGACATTGTCATCATAGGACACCAAGGAAACTTCCGGCGGCTTTGTATCAATGGAAATTCCCGCAAAAGAACTGAGCGATCCAGAATTGCCGGCCTTATCCGTAAACGCGCCTTTCAGCGTCACGCCGCCCTGACCCTCAAATCCTGTATCTGGCGTAAAAGTCGCCGTATAAATTTTCGGATTGCTGGAACTGCGCACAAAATTGCTCAACGTGCCATGCGCCACGGCAAAATCATCGGCGGTCAAATCAACAAGCTCTTCCGACGCTTCGAATGTCAAAGTTGCGGTTTCCCCAACCTTAAGGGCTGCCGCCGATGACGTCACGCTGATGGTTGGCGCCACCGTGTCGAGCGTGAACCTGGACGTCCCGGCATCGGATTCATTCCCAGCCGCATCTTTGGAGACAGCAGAGACGGAAATCGTGCCGTCCCCAAGAGCATCAAGATCAGCTTGGGTCAGAATAACAGGAACGGAGCGCGTGCCTCCTCCCCTGACCGTCTTGGTGATTTCTTTATTGCCGTTGCGGAAGGTGACAGTGACGTCTGTATCTGGATCAGCCGTGACCGTGACAACGCCCTTGTCGCGTTTCGCCTCTTCGGCAGTGGCTCCATCCTCAACCCCCGGAACAGGCGTCAACACGGGCTTACCCGGTTTGGTCGTGTCGAGTGTGAAACTGATGTCTCCGGCATCCGAAATATTACCCGCCAGATCCGTCGCATTGGCGGAGACTGAAATTGTGCCATCGCCCAAAGTCTTGAGCTCATCAGCGGACAAGGTCACAGCGACAGGCGTTAAGCCAATTCCGGTAATTGTCTTCGTGACAGATTTCGCTCCATTACTGAATTTGACTTCAACCGAAGCACCCAATTCTGCTGATAGTGTAACAACACCACCAGTGGCCGTAGCCTCGTCACTTGTCGCACCATCTGCAACACCCGCCCCACGGGACAAGACCGGAGCGTCCGGCTTGGTCGTATCGACCATATAGGAGGCATTATCGGCAACGTCCGCATGCGCCAACACGACAGGATTGCCCGTCGCCTGTGTCGAAATGCTGCCGCCATTCAAACTCAATGAATTGGCATCAAGGCTGATACCGTTCATATCCGTATCACTGACGTCGACTTGATATTTGAAGACAAGTTTTGAGCTGCCTGACCCGCTGTCAAAAGTGGCATATCGTGTAACATTGCCGATTTTTAAAGCCAGTTGTGGCCTGCCATTGGTCGCATTGACAGTAACAGCCTCGCTAAACGTCACAGTTACAAATGCCGTATCACCTTGGTTGAGATAATTGTTCTGGGCACCGCTTGCACTGGTCACAGCAACCGTGGTGATTGATGCCGCTGTTGTATCAACATTAAAAGTCAAAGCGCCGGATGTAACACTCTGCGCATCTCCGACATTGCCGGCAATATCCGCATAGGCGCCGGTTGATTTGAAAGAAATCTTGGCGGGGCCAAAAAATTTATCCTTGGGTGTGAAAGTGGCCGTATAGACTTTGGGGTCTGTGGTGCTTTGGACCAAAGCACCCAATGTGCCGTTGGTGACATCGAAATCAGAGACATCAAGGCCGGTCACGGCTTCCGACAGAGTCAAAGTGATGGTCGCAACTTCGCCGGCTTTCAGGCTCGCTGCTGGTGATGACAAAGCGAGCGTAGGAGCTGTCCTGTCGAGTGTGAAACTTAATGTTGCAGAACCAGACGCATTGCCTGCCGCGTCCACTGCAATGGCAGTCACTGTGATCTCACCGTCCCCAAGATCAAGCAAATCCTGCAAACTTGGTGCAATGAACAGGGGATCCGCTGACCTGACCCTGGTTTTTGGCGCCACAACGACGGTTTTGTTTGTCGTGGCATTGAAATAGGTAACGGTCACATCGGAATTCAGTTCTGCATTCAACGTGACATTGGCTGCGTTGGTGACGCTGTCGCCCTTGACGCCTGAATCAGTGGCAAGCTGCAGATTGGCCGGACGATCAGGCTTTGTTGTATCGATCGTGATTGCATGACTAGCGGATGCCGCGCTCACATTGCCTCCAGCATCCGTCGCAGTCACAGTGAATGTATGAATATCCGCTGTTAATGCCGATGGTGTGAAGGTGAAAATGCCAGCAGTCGATGTTTCTGTTGCTGTGCCCAGCAATGTCGTCCCGTCATAGACTTTGACGACAGACCCGGCTTCCGCACTGATCGTCAACGTCGGCGTGGTGTCATTGGTGAAGCCATTATTGGCAATCGGGCCTGAAACCGGATCAACATTGTCCGAGACGGATGTAATAGTCGGCGTTGCTGGCGCAGATGTATCAATCGTCAGGGTAAAAGCGGTCGAAGCACCGCTCTCGTTGCCTGCCGCATCTGAGGCTTTCACTGTAAAGCTGTGGCTGCCAGAAAGCAGATTTGGTGTCGTGAAGGTAAAGGTCCCAGCAGTCGATGTTTCTGTTGCTGTGCCCAGCAATGTCGTCCCGTCATAGATTTTGACGACAGAACCGGCTTCCGCACTGATCGTCAACGTCGGCGTCGTGTCATTGGTGAAGCCATTATTGGCAACCGGGCCTGGCACCGGATCAACATTGTCCGAGACGGATGTAATGGTCGGCGTTGC
>CANGFE010000060.1 GCA_947453155.1 Beijerinckiaceae bacterium
GGCCCAGCCGCGCGATTTCGAGTTCCGCATTGAGGTGGAGACGTTGGTTCATTTCTGGGCGCCGATCAGGAATTCGCGATTGCCATCGCCCCCTTCAATGGGGGACGGCGCGATCCCTAGCACGTTCCAGCCCGTGGCTGCGAGCCATTCTGCAATATCGGCACAAACGGCCTCATGAATGGCCTCATCCCGCACAATGCCGCGCCCCTCGCGCACAGCCTCGCGGCCGGCCTCGAATTGCGGCTTGATCAGGGCGACCAGAAAGGCGCCCTCGGCGGCCAGTGCCAAAGCTTGTGGCAAGACGAGTTTGAGCGAGATGAAACTGGCATCACACACGACCAAAGAGGGTGCCTCTGGGATGAGCGCTTTATCGAGGCTGCGCGCATCGGTTTGCTCCAAGCTCACCACGCGCTTGTTCCTGCGCAGCCGTTCGTGCAATTGGCCTTGGCCGACATCAACCGCAAAGACTTTTGCAGCCCCACGCGACAGCAAGACATCGGTGAAGCCACCGGTGGAGGAACCCACATCGAGGCAAATGCGGTCTTTGGCATCGATTTCAAAATGTGTGAGCCCAGCTTCCAGCTTGAGGCCGCCGCGCGACACCCAGCGATAAGGCTTTTGCGCTTCGATTTTGGCTTTGCTGTCGACCATATCGGAGGGTTTTGTTAGCGCCACGCCATCAACGAGCACGAGGCCCGCTTCAATGGCTTCACGTGCCTTGGCGCGCGAGGCAAAGAGCTTGCGCTCAACCAGCAAAAGATCAGCGCGGGCTTTCAAGAGATTTTCTCACCGTCATTGCGAGCGTAGCGAAGCAAGCCAGAAGCCTCACGTGTGGCATCTGGGTTGCCGCGTCGGCCTTTGGCCTCCTCGCAAGGACGGCGAAACTTGCCCATCACGCAATCAGCGCTTTGGCCGCATCTTCTTCGCGCCCGAGAACCGAGAGCACTTTGGCGACAATGGCTTTCGCATCAAGACCCGCTTGCGCGTAAAGGCGCTCGGGCTTGTCGTGATCCTGATAGGCATCGGGCAAAACCATGGAGCGGAATTTCAGCGGCACGCGACGCCCCGCGCCATCGAGTGCGCCATCTTCGGCCAGAGCTTGCATGACGAAAGAGCCGAAACCACCGACCGATCCTTCTTCAATCGTGATCAGTACTTCGTGGTGCGCAGCAAGCTGGCGAATAAGATTGCGATCGAGCGGCTTGGCAAAGCGCGCATCGGCCACGGTTGTCGAGAGACCATACGCGCCAAGCAAATCCGCCGCGCGCAGAGCTTCGGCCAAACGCGTGCCGAGCGAGAGGATGGCGACACTCGTGCCTTCGCGCAAAACGCGGCCTTTGCCGATTTCGAGAATGTCGCCAAATGTCGGCAATTCCACGCCCACACCTTCACCACGCGGATAGCGGAAGGCAATCGGGCCTTCATTATATGCGGCCGCGGTCGCCACCATATGCACCAGCTCAGCCTCATCAGCCGCGGCCATAATGGTCATTTCCGGCAGAACGCCGAGATAGGCCACGTCAAACGAGCCGGCATGGGTCGCGCCATCAGCGCCGACGAGACCCGCGCGGTCAATGGCAAAGCGCACAGGCAGCTTTTGCAGCGACACATCATGCATGACCTGATCATAGGCGCGTTGCAGGAAGGTCGAATAAATCGCGCAGAAGGGCTTGTAACCTTCGGTCGCCAATCCAGCAGCAAAAGTCACAGCATGTTGTTCGGCAATGCCCACATCAAACGTGCGCTTGGGAAATTCCTGACCGAAGAAATCAAGCCCCGTGCCTGACGGCATGGCGGCGGTGACCGCAACAATCTTGTCATCCTCGCGCGCGGCTTTGATCAAAGCATCGGCAAAGACGCGCGTGTAGGAGGGCGCATTGGCCTTGGGCTTGGATTGTGTGCCCGTGACCACGTCAAACGTGTTCACGCCATGATATTTGTCTTCCGCACTTTCGGCCGGTTCATAGCCCTTGCCCTTTTGCGTGATGACATGGATCAGCACAGGCCCGCCGACATCCGTATCGCGCACATTTTTCAAAACGGGGAGCAGCTGGTCGAGATTATGCCCGTCAATCGGCCCGACATAATAAAAGCCGAGCTCTTCGAACAAAGTGCCGCCCGTCACATAGCCGCGCGCATGTTCGACAGCGCGGGTGATGGCGCGGTCGATTTTTTCCGGCAATTGGCGGGTGAGCTGTTTGCCGATGTCGCGCAGCTTCAAATAGGTGCGCGTCGCACTGAGCTTGGCGAGATAGGCCGACATCGCGCCCACAGGGGGCGCAATCGACATATCATTATCATTGAGAATGACGATGAGGCGCGAATGCATGGCGCCTGCATTGTTCATGGCCTCAAACGCCATGCCGGCGGACATAGCGCCATCGCCAATAACGGCGATGACATGATTGTGGCGCCCATCCAGATCGCGCGCCACGGCCATGCCGAGACCCGCCGATATGGAGGTCGAGGAGTGGGCCGCACCGAACGGGTCATATTCGCTCTCGGAGCGCTTGGTGAAGCCCGACAGGCCGCCCCCTTGGCGCAGTGTCCGGATGCGATCGCGCCGTCCGGTGAGAATCTTATGTGGATAGGCTTGGTGGCCGACGTCCCAGATCAGGCGGTCGGCGGGCGTGTTGAAGACATGGTGGATGGCCACCGTCAGCTCGACGACCCCCAAACCCGCCCCCAAATGCCCGCCCGTCACCGAGACGGCATCAATGGTCTCGGCACGCAGCTCCGCCGCCACCTGTTTCAGGTCGCCCTCAGGGAGCTGACGCAGGTCGTCCGGCGTTGAAATCTTGTCGAGAAGGGGCGTTTTGGACGGATTCGACAATTTTGGGCTCTGAGCTGGATCAAGGGGCTCGTCTGGCCCCTGAGATAGGGTGGCACTGGCTAGCACGACAGGGCGCGGGCTGCCAATCAGCGTGATGGGGCGTGCTCTCGCCACAGTTTCGCAAGATGCAGGCGGGTGCAAGCGGGGCCATAGGCCGCGGCGGTGCTCGGCTGGGACCAAGAGCGAATTGATCTCTCTAGGTCCATTGCCTAGAGAGAGCCGTATGTAGGGCGGGGACCCGCTCCTTATTCTTCCAGATTCCGTCCGGGGACGATCGACATGACCAAATGGGTTTACACCTTCGGTGACGGCAAGGCCGAAGGCGAGAGCAGCATGCGCAATCTGCTCGGCGGTAAAGGGGCCAACCTCGCTGAAATGTCCAATCTGGGGCTCCCCGTGCCTCCAGGCTTCACCATTTCAACGGAAGTCTGCACTTATTTCTACGACCACGGTCGCAAATATCCCGACGAACTCGTCGCTCAAGTCGAAGCCGCTCTTGCCCATGTCGGTAAGATCACGAGCCGCTCCTTTGGTGATGCCAAAAATCCTCTGCTGGTTTCCGTGCGTTCGGGTGCGCGCGCCTCGATGCCGGGCATGATGGATACGGTGCTCAATCTTGGTCTCAATGATGAGACGGTCGGCGCGCTGGCGCAGAGCGCGGGTGATGAACGCTTCGCCTATGATTCCTATCGTCGCTTCATCCAGATGTATTCCAATGTCGTGCTCGATGTGGATCATCACCAATTCGAAGAGATCCTCGAAGACTTCAAGGATCACCACAATTACATGCTCGACACCGATCTCACCGCCGCCGATTGGCGCGAAGTGATCACGGGCTATAAAGCCAAAGTGCAAGAGGCGACGGGAAAGCCTTTCCCGCAAGATCCTAAAGAGCAGCTGTGGGGCGCGATTGGCGCGGTGTTTGGGTCTTGGATGAACCAGCGCGCGATCACCTATCGCAAGCTCAATGATATTCCCGCCTCCTGGGGCACGGCTGTCAATGTGCAGGCCATGGTCTTCGGCAATATGGGCGAGACGTCAGCCACGGGCGTGGCTTTCACGCGCAATCCCTCGACCGGCGAGAACGAGCTTTACGGTGAGTTCCTGATCAATGCGCAGGGCGAAGATGTGGTGGCGGGCATTCGCACGCCGCAAAATATTTCCGAGCGCGCGCGTATTGCAGCTGCCTCCGACAAGCCGTCGATGGAAACGGCACTGCCGGAAGTCTATCACGAATTCGTCCGCGTGACGCATTTGCTCGAAAAGCATTATCGCGACATGCAGGATCTCGAATTCACGGTCGAGCGCGGCAAGCTGTGGATGCTGCAAACACGTGGTGGTAAGCGCACGGCGAAAGCCGCTTTGCGCATTGCGGTCGAAATGGCTGATGAGGGTCTCATCACCAAGGAAGAAGCGATCACCCGCGTCGATCCGGCAGCGCTGGACCAGCTGTTGCATCCCACCATCGATCCGAAAGCCGAACGCAAGATCATTGCGACCGGCCTGCCGGCATCTCCCGGCGCGGCTTGCGGCGAAATCGTCTTCAATTCCGATGAAGCTGAAACGCTCAAAGCAGCGGGCAAGAGCGTCATTCTGGTGCGCGTCGAAACAAGCCCCGAAGATATTCACGGCATGCATGCCTCATCCGGCATTTTGACGACGCGCGGCGGCATGACCTCGCATGCGGCGGTTGTCGCGCGCGGCATGGGCAAGCCTTGCGTCTCGGGCGCAGGTTCGATCCGCGTTGATTATGCGGCGCAGACGCTGACCTCCGCAGGTCGCACGCTGAAGAAGGGCGACATTGTCACCATCGATGGTTCGACGGGCCAAGTGCTCGAAGGCGCAGTGGCCATGTTGCAGCCCGAATTGTCCGGCGAATTTGCCACCCTCATGGGCTGGGCCGATCAGGTGCGCCGCATGAAAGTGCGCACCAATGCCGAAACGCCTGCTGACGCGCGCGTCGCGCGTTCTTTCGGCGCCGATGGCATTGGCCTCTGCCGGACCGAACATATGTTCTTCGAAGGCGATCGCATCATCGCTGTGCGCGAAATGATTTTGGCCGATGATGAAGCGGGACGCCGTACGGCACTTGCCAAATTGTTGCCGATGCAGCGTCAGGATTTTGCAGAACTCTTCGAGATCATGCAGGGCCTGCCGGTGACCATCCGTCTGCTCGATCCGCCGCTGCACGAATTCCTGCCTCATACGGATGAGGAAATTGCAGAAGTCGCAGCCGCCATGAAGACGGATGTGGCCAAGCTCAATCGTCGTGCCTCAGAGCTGCATGAATTTAATCCGATGCTCGGCTTCCGTGGTGTGCGTATCGCCATTGCCTATCCCGAAATTGCAGAAATGCAGGCGCGCGCCATTTTTGAGGGCGCGGTGCTCGCTGGCAAAAAGACGGGCCAGCCGGTGACGGCTGAAATCATGGTGCCGCTGGTGATGACTTTGGCCGAACTCGATCTCACCAAGGCGCGCATTGTCGCCATGGCGGAAGCGGTCGAGAAAGAGACGGGCGTGAAAGTGCCTTATCAAGTCGGCACGATGATCGAATTGCCGCGCGCAGCATTGCTGGCTGGCGAAATTGCCAAGAGCGCGGAATTCTTCTCCTTCGGCACGAATGATCTGACGCAGACGGCGCTCGGCATTTCGCGCGATGATGCAGCGTCCTTCTTGGGGCCATATACGGCGAAGGGCATTCTGCCGCATGATCCTTTCGTGACACTTGATCAGGAAGGTGTCGGCGAATTGGTGAAGATTGCAGCGGAACGCGGTCGCAAGACGCGTCCCAATATCAAGCTTGGCATTTGCGGCGAGCATGGCGGCGATCCGGCGTCCATCGCATTCTGCGAGCGCACGGGGCTCGATTATGTGTCGTGCTCACCCTTCCGCGTGCCGATTGCGCGCCTCGCTGCGGCGCAAGCGGCACTTGGCAAACAAGCGGCGAGCCAAGCCTGATGCATATTGTTCGCATCGTCTACATCAGCGCCATGGCGCTGGGCGGCGCTGGGCTCGCTCTCGCGAGCCTGCGCTGGCCAGTGATCCATGATGGAGCGGTGCCGCCGCTGATGTCTTTGTTGATGATCTCGCTGGTGATGGATCTGGTGATCATGAACCGCGCAGCCGAGGGCAAAATGGAGCCCTTGCAAATGAACGAACGTTTGGCCGGTTTTTTCGCGGGCGCGATTTTGTATTTCATCCTGCATCAATCGCTGGCGGGCTAAAACCTCGTCATGTGACGCGCTACTCTCCCCGCCGTCATTGCGAGGAGCGCAGCGACGCGGCAATCCAGTGCGCCGCTTTATGTCGCAAGGGCCGCGCACTGGATTGCCGCGTCGGGCTTGCGCCCTCCTCGCAATGACGGGTCCAATCATTTCCGGAGTGCTTGGCATGAATGTTTCAAAACAATTTCTCATCAAGCCCGGTACCAAAGTCAGCTTGGGCAATCTCGATCCGGATTTCACCGACAGCGACGAGAGCAAGCAAAGCGCTTTGAAAAAGCTTGAAGGCAATAATCAGCGAATTCGTAAACTCCAGGAAGTGCTATATGCCGAGCATCAACGGGGCCTTCTGATTTGCCTGCAAGCGATTGATACAGGCGGGAAAGATGGCACCATCCGTCATGTATTCAGCACCATGAATCCACAAGGCTGCCGGGTTTCTTCCTTCAAGCCTCCAGCGGGGCCCGAGCTCGATCATGATTTCCTCTGGCGCGCGCATCGCGATGTGCCGGGAAAAGGCGAGGTCGTGATCTTCAATCGATCTCATTATGAAGACGTGCTGGTCGCGCGGATTCAAAACCTTGTTCTGAAATCAGCTTGGAGCAAACGTTATGATGAGATCAATCTGTTTGAAAAATTTCTCTCAGACAATGGCACGCATATTCTCAAATTCTTTTTGCACATCAGCAAGGATGAGCAGCTGAGCCGTTTCAAAGATAGGCTCGATGATCCGCAGAAGCGATGGAAAGTCAGTGCCGCCGATTACGCTGATCGTGAGCGTTGGGATGATTATCAAAATGCTTTTGATGACATGCTGTCCAATTGTTCCACGGACCATGCACCTTGGCATGTCATTCCGGCCAATCATAAATGGTATCGCGATCTCGTCGTCTCGCAGATCACAGCTGATTATATGGAAGGGCTCGGCATGAACTATCCAGCGCCCGCTGTTGATTTTGACGAGCTCAAGAAAAAATATCACGCAGCGGAAAAGCAGTCGTAGTTGAGGCGTCACCTCAGCGCCGTCTTTGCGAGCGTGAGGGAAGCAAACCAGTGGCCTCATGTGTGGCCTCTGGATTGCTTCGTCGCCTAGGGCTCCTCGCAATGACGGATTGGGAGACGCGGCCTCTCCCCCGTCCCATTCTGGCACGCATGGGTGCAGCGCCTTGGTAACGCTCCTGCAACGCCTATGGCCTTTAATGGGCACTCAGAGTTTTGCGTTGTGGGTTTCATGCGTCGGTCGCGTTTTCTTATGGCCTCAGGGTTGGGGCTCGTCCTCAGCGTCACCGCTTTTGCGGAGAGCCCGCGCGTGCGTCTTGCCTCGTTGCAGACGGGCAGCAAAGCTGATCTCAATGCCAATCCTGATGAGATTGAGCCGCGCAAAGACATCAAAGATGGTGCGCAGGCTTTGCCGGTCGTCGACCGCAGTCTGCGCGGCGATCCGGTGGTGGGCCTGCGCCCGACTTTGGATACGCGGCTGCGCTCTTACTTTTCGGAAGCCTCCGGCACGGATAAATAAACCCGCCGTTTTGTTCCTAAAATTCCAGCAATGATCCCGGCAATCGCCCAGGCGAAGCCTGGCATGTCTTGACCATAGGCGTCGAAATGCGTGCCAGTGGCCAAGGTCGCGAGCGTTCCGACGGTCGTGAGAAGTGCCGCCATCAAAAAGCCGATCCAGCGCAAGCGCGGCATTGGCGCGAAGACAGCGAGTTTCAGCGAAGACCCCGCCCAGAAAGCCAGTGGTCCAGCCAGCAAGAAGGACAGGCCCGGCCAGATGGTCTCCATCTGAAAGAGCTGGGCAATGCCGATGACGGCGGTGGCGATGAAATAAGCAGTGATGGCGATCAACATGGGCGGAGTTTTGGACCAAGCTTGAGGGGGCAGGCAAGGGGTTTTCCGCTTCAAATTGTGAGAAGGACCTATTTGACCGGGATACCGGCTGCCCGCGAATATGTGATCATCCGAGGCGCCCGCTTTGGGAAAAAAGACGGTCGCGCTCCTATCTTTATGCTCGAAAAGAGTATATCAATTACATGACGGAAGGGCGCTGGATGCGCCCAAATACGCCTCGGCTTTGCCCAGGCGATTTTCTTGGACCTAGATATGCTCATATTGAGTATAACTAGAGGAGGGCGTGATGCTGGTTGAAACCCATCTCGGAAAACAGGCGGCGCAGGCCGTTCCTTTGTCAGACGCCGCCATGCGCTTGGGCGTGTTGCCCATGCCCACATTGCAATGGACGCCCGAAGTCGAGCGTGAGACCGCGCATCTTTATGAAAAGGTGAAACGCGTCATCCCGCCTGTCGAGTGGCCCTTCCATGCGCCTTATGTGAAGGCGATCAATGATCTCAAGCGCCAGCGCAATGCGGTCATCCTCGCGCATAATTATCAGACGCCGGAAATCTACAATTGCGTTGCCGATGTTGTCGGCGATTCCTTGCAGCTTGCGCGCCTCGCTGGCTCCACCAACGCCGACATCATCATTCAGGGTGGCGTGCATTTCATGGCGGAGACGTCGAAACTGCTCAATCCGGACAAGACTATTCTGATCCCTGATTCCAAGGCTGGCTGCTCGCTGGCTGAAAGCATCACGGGCGCGGATGTGCGCGCTTTGCGCAAGCAATATCCCGGCGTGCCGGTGGTGGCTTATGTCAACACATCCGCCGAAGTGAAGGCGGAAGTCGATATTTGCTGCACATCGTCCAATGCGGTGAAAGTGGTCGAGAGCTTGGGCGTTGATCGTGTGATCTTCCTGCCGGATCGTTTCCTCGCGCAGAATGTCGCCGCGCAAACCAAGGTGAAGATCATCGCTTGGACGGGCGCTTGCGAAGTGCATGAGCGTTTCACGGCAGAAGAAATTTCAGCCTATCGCGCCAATGATCCCGAGCTGAAAGTCATTGCTCACCCCGAATGCCCGCGCGAAGTGGTCGAGGTCTCCGACTTTGCTGGCTCCACGGCGGCGATGATTGATTATGTGAAGTCACAAGCGCCCAAGCGCGTGCTGCTCGTCACCGAATGTTCGATGGCCGATAATGTCGCGACCGAAACACCGAATGTGGAATTCGTGCGCCCCTGCAATCTCTGCCCGCATATGAAGCGCATCACTTTGCCCAAGATTCTCGAGAGCCTCGTTTATCTGCGCGAAGAAGTGACGATTGATCCGGCGCTGGCGGCGCGTGCGCGGCTGAGCGTGCAGCGGATGATTGATCTGGGTTGACGGCGCCCCAACTTTGCGGCGTCATTGCGAGGCGGCCGAAGGCTTAACGCGGCAAGCCAGAGGCCCCACGTGAGGCTTTTTGGTTTGCTTCGCTTCGCTCGCAATGACGGCAGTCTGCACATCAAGGAATATCCGACCCCATGCCCACTTCTGACATTCTCATCGTGGGCGGCGGCATTGCAGGTCTTTTCTGCGCACTCAAACTCGCGCCCAAACGCGTGACATTGGTCGCACCGCTTTCGCTGGGCGAGGGCGCTTCTTCGACTTGGGCGCAAGGCGGTGTCGCGGCTGCCATGGGCGAAGGCGACAGCCCCGAAAAACACACACAAGACACGCTGCTCGCGGGTGCCGGCATTTGCGACCGCGAAATAGTTTTGGGCATGGCGAAAGAAGCAGGCGTGCGCATCGAGGATTTGCTCGATTTCGGCGTGCCTTTTGACAAAGATGACCAAGGCCATTTCCTGCAATCACGTGAAGCGGCCCATAGCGAGCGCCGCGTGGTGCGCGTGCGTGGCGATATGGCGGGCCGCGCCATCATGGAAGCGTTGATTGCGCGCGTGCGCGAGACAGCCTCCATTGAAGTGCTCGATGATCACACAGCAGAAGATCTCATTCTTCATCATGGTCGCGTGATCGGCGTCATCCTGCGCCATTCCGATGGGCGGCGCGAAAAGCTCGCGGCCAATGCGACCATTCTGGCAACCGGCGGCATCGGCCGCTTGTACAAAGTCACCACCAATCCGGAAGAAGCGCGCGGCCAAGGTGTTGCGATGGCCGCGCGTGCAGGTGCCATTATTGCCGATGCGGAATTCGTGCAATTCCATCCGACCGCCATCGACATCGGCCGCGATCCCGCGCCACTCGCCACCGAAGCTTTGCGCGGCGAAGGCGCGATCCTTGTCAACAAAGCGGGCGCGCGTTTCATGCAGGCTTTGCATCCCGATGCCGAGCTTGGGCCGCGCGATATTGTGGCGCGCGGTGTCTTTGCGGAAATGGTTGCCGGGCGCGGCGCATTTCTCGATGGACGCAAACATCCCGGTCCCCGCTTCATGCAGGATTTTCCGGGCGTGGCTGAAATCTGCATGTCGGCGGGCATTGATCCGGAGATTGATCTCATCCCTGTGTGCCCCGCGCAGCATTATCACATGGGCGGCGTGTGGACGGATGCGCGCGGGCGCTCGTCGCTGGGCAATCTCTGGGCTGTGGGCGAAGTGGCCTCGACCGGCGTGCATGGCGCCAATCGTCTCGCCTCCAATTCGCTGCTCGAAGCAGTGGTCTTTGCGGCGCGCATTGCCGAAGACATCAAGAACCGTGATCCGCATGACTTCGATGTCAGCCTTGTCGAAGGCTTTTTGAAATCGCGCGTGCCGCAGACCGCCATTCTCGTGCAGCCGCATCTGGAAGAGAAATTGCGCGAGACGATGAGCACCTATTGCGGGGTGATCCGCAATGAGAAGGGCTTGCGCCATGCTCTCAGCGTCATCGGTGCGATTGAGCAGGAAGCGCGCAATCCCAATCTGCGCAACATGTGCACCACGGCGCTGATGATCACGGCGGCGGCGCTGGCACGCCAAGAGAGCCGGGGCGGGCATTTCCGTGATGATTTTCCGGCATCCGATCCCGATCAGGCGCGCCGCTCGCGCCTCACGCTGCGCGAGGCGCGGCTCATCGCCTCTGGCCTCTAGAAAAGGGGTTAGCCCAAGCCTTTTTGCGCCCTTGCCGAGCGGGCGCAAAACGGCCATGTTCGAGCGTGAAAAGACGTGTCAGGGACGCCTCGCGCCGGCCCCCTGATTCTGTCCGCGCTGAGAAAGAAATGAACACCGTGTTGCAGACCACTCGCCGTGCCCGCTTCCTTGCCCCGCTCGCCACAGCTTGCGCCATAGGCGCGCTTGTGTGGGCGCAGGCCGCAGGGGCGCGGGAAACTCTGGCGCCGCCGGCGACTTTTGAAATCACCACAAGCCCTGCCGCGAATTATCTCTCGGCCCTGTCTGCAGGCGCGCAGCGCGATACAGCCGCCGCCGCTGCCTATTTCCGCGAGGCTCTGCGTTACGATCCGCGCAATGGCGAATTGATGGAGCGCGCTTTTGTCGCCGCGCTCGCCAATGGCAATATGAATGATGCGTTCACGCTCGCGGATCGTTTGATCAAGCGTGATCCGCGCAATGGCTTGGCCCATCTGGTGCTTGGCATCAAAGCCATGCAGCAGAAAAAATTTGCGCAAGCGCGCGGCTCTTTCGCCCAAGGCGGGGGCGGGCGCCAACGCGATATCACGGCCACGCTTCTGGCCGCTTGGACCTATGTGGGCGCAGGCGACGTGAAGCATGCGATTGAATCGGTCGAAAAACTCAAAGACGAGCGCTTTGGTCTCTTCCGCGATTATCATGCGGCTTTGATGCTCGATGCTGCTGGCAAACGCGCGGAAGCACATCGACGCATTGCGATTGTTTATGGCGAAGACAAATCCACCATTCGCATTGTCGATGCTTATGCGCGTATTTCCGCGCGCAATGGCAAGAGTGAAGACGCGCTGGCGGCTTATGAAGCTTTTGAGCGTCTTCTGCCGCGTCATCCGGTCATGCGCGCAGGCGCCGATGCGGTGAAAGAGGGCAAGCCTTTGGCGCCCTTCGTTACAGATGCCGCGCAGGGGGCTGCCGAGGTCCTCTATGGTCTGGGCTCGGTGGGTGGCCGCCAGAGTGATGATCTCGCGTCCATGATTTATTTGCGTTTGGCTTTGGCGCTGGACCCACAGCACGGACTCGCCCTGGCGACTCTGGCCGATGTCTATGAGCGCATGAAGCAGAACGAACAGGCGATCCGCATTTATGAAATGGTGCCGCCATCGTCGCCGATTTATGACAATGCGGAAGTGCAGATCGGTCTCTTGCTGGAAGCAGCGGGCCGCTCGGATGATGCGCTGAAACATTTGACGCGTCTCGTCGAACAGCGCCCGAAAGATATTGAAACTGTTTTGGCGCTCGCCAATCTGCAGCGCTCGCGCAAGCAATTTGCGGAAGCGGCAGACACCTATACGCGCGGTCTGGCGCTCGCATCCGGTGGGCGCAGTGACTGGTCGACCTATTATGCGCGCGGCATTTCTTATGAGCGTGCGAAGCAATGGCCGAAAGCCGAAGCCGATTTCAAAAAAGCACTCGAGCTTTTCCCCGATCAGCCTTTGGTGCTCAATTATCTGGGCTATTCCTGGGTTGATCAGGGTTTGAATGTGCCGGAAGCTTTTAAAATGCTGCGCCGTGCGGTGGAGCTGCGCCCGACCGATGGTTACATCATCGATTCTCTGGGCTGGGCCTATTATCGCTTGGGCCAATATCCCGAAGCCGTGCGCGAGTTGGAAAAAGCTATTGAGCTGAAAGCCTCTGACCCGGTGATCAATGATCATCTGGGCGATGCCTATTGGCGCGTCGGGCGCAAGCTGGAAGCCAAGTTCCAATGGAACCATGCGCGCGATTTGAATCCCGAGCCCGAAGATCTCGAAAAGATTTTGAAGAAGATCGAGAACGGGCTGGAAGATGAGCCCAAGCCTGCCGCGGCCAGCAATGATGCATCGAAAGACGGCGGCTGAACTTGATGGTGTCGTCGTCTCTCGTCGAACATGCACCGGCGAAAATCAATCTGAGCCTGCATATTGTCGGGCGCCGCGACGATGGCTTTCACGATCTCGAAAGTCTCGTCGCTTTTACGGCCAGCGGTGACTCGCTTTCGCTTGATCTCAACACGCCTCTCTCACTTGTCGTTGATGGTCCGACTGCGCCCAACGCTGGCGCGTTAGAAGATAATCTCGTTTTGCGCGCCGCGCGCGCTTTGGCCGCGCGTGTGCCAAGCCTCAAAAGCGGCTGCTTTCATCTGACCAAACGTCTGCCTGTGGCAGCTGGTATTGGTGGGGGCTCGTCAGATGCGGCTGCCGCTTTGCGCCTGCTCGCGCGCGCCAATGATCTCTCGGCTGATGATCCGCGCTTGTATGAAGCAGCCGCCGAGATTGGTTCCGATGTGCCGGTCTGTGTCGCCGCGCAAGCGCGCATGATGTTGGGTCGTGGTGAGCGGCTGGGTCCGCTTGTGTCGCTGCCGCGCCTCTTTGCTGTGTTGGTCAATCCCGGCGTGCCGCTGGAGACAAAAGCTGTTTTCACGCGCATTGGTTTGAAGGCGGGGCAGTCGAGCGGCTATGGCCCGCATCCGGGGATCAGTGCTGAACCGTCGTTTGATGCGCTGATCGCCGCAATGAAAAAAGCGCGCAATGATATGGAAGATGCGGCGAGCGTGCTCGCACCTGTTGTCGGTCATTGTCTGGCGGTATTGTCAGCGGCGCGGGGCGCCAAACTCGCGCGCATGTCAGGCTCGGGCGCAACATGTTTTGCGCTGTTCGATGATTGCCGCGCAGCCAAAGCCGCCGCCTGCGTCATCCGCCGCGATCATCCCGAATGGTGGGTGAAGTCCGCGCTGTTGCGCTAGACCATTCCCGTCATTGCGAGCGCAGCGAAGCAATCCAGAGGCCTCACGTGGGACCTCTGGACTGCTTCGTCGCGTTGCTCCTCGCAAAGACGATTACACCGACACTTGCGCGCCGATCTCCACCACACGACCGGTCGGAATCTGGAAGTAGGAACTTGCATCCGCTGCATTATGGGCAAGGCGGATGAAGAGCTGGTCCTGCCAGAGCGGCATGGCGTGATTGCGGGCTACTCTGAGCGTGCGGCGTGAGACGAAGAAGGAGGTCGACATAATGTCGAACCGCCATCCCATTTTGCGACATTGCGCCAAAGCCTTTGGCACATTGGGTTCTTCCATATAGCCGAAGGTCATGAACACGCGCATGAATTGATCATTGATTTCTTCCATGCGGATGCGGTGTTCGTCGGCCACACGCGGGGCGTCGGAATTGATCACCGTCAACATGACATTTTTCTCATGCAGCACTTTGTAGTGTTTTAGGGAATGCATGAGCGCGGGCGGCGCCGTCTCGGGGTCGCCGGTCAGAAACACCGCTGTGCCTTTGACAGTTTGTGGCGGCTTTTTCGACAGAATGGTGATGAGCTCGGTGAGCGCAATGTCATCCTTGTTGGTTTTCTCACGCAGGATTCGCGTGCCGCGCATCCACGTCCACATGCAGATCATGAAGAAAATGCCGATGCCGAGCGGCACATAGCCCCCTTCAAAAATCTTCACGAGATTGGCGCCTAGAAAAATCGCGTCAATCACAAGGAAGGGCAGCATGAGGGCCCCCGCAGCCCAGACGGGCCATTTCCACCAGCGCCAGACGACGATGAAGGCCAGACATGCCGTCACCACCATCGTGCCCGTGACCGCAATGCCATAGGCGGTGGCGAGTTTGTCGGAGGAGCCGAACAGCACGACCAGGAAAAGCACACCGATCAGCAGCATCATATTGATCTGCGGCAGATAGATCTGGCCTTCCTGTTCAGCCGATGTGTGGCGGATTTCCAGTCGCGGCAAAAGGCCGAGCTGAATGGCTTGTCGTGACAAAGAATAAGCGCCCGTGATGACAGCTTGGCTGGCAATGATCGTCGCCACTGTGGCGAGAATGACCATCGTTAGCAAAGCCCATTCCGGATAGAGCAAGAAGAACGGATTTTCGAGCGCATCCTTATCGGCGAGAACAAGCGCGCCTTGCCCCAGATAGTTTAGCGCGAGTGCCGGAAAGACAAGCACGATCCAGGCAAGCTGGATGGGCTTGCGCCCGAAATGCCCCATATCCGCATAAAGTGCTTCCGCACCTGTCACAGCCAGGAAGACGGAGCCCAGAGCAATCACGCCCAGCGTGCCGTTTTGCGCGAGAAAGCGCACGGCATAGATCGGGTTGATCGCATTCAGAATGGCAAGATCATCGGCAATATGGCGCAAGCCGCCAAGCGCCAACATCACAAACCAAACAAGGGTGATGGGTCCGAAGAACGTCGCCACCGCTGCAGTGCCGTGCTTTTGCACCAGAAACAGACCGATGATGATGCCAATGGTGATGGCGAGCACATAAGGCGTGAAAGTCGGTGTGACCAGTTTCAAACCTTCCACCGCCGAGAGCACGGAAATAGCGGGCGTGATCATGCTGTCGCCGAAAAACAGCGAGGCACCAATGACGCCGAGCAAAAAGACAGGTGTTGAATGGCGGCCCATGGCACGCTGCGCAAGCGCCATCAAAGACAGCGTGCCGCCTTCGCCATCATTGTCGGCGCGCAGCAAGATGATCACATATTTCAGTGTGACGATGATGGTGAGCGACCACAAGATCAGCGAGAGAATGCCGATCACATCGTCGCGTTGTACGCCACTATGGGCCGCGCCGGCGGCCATCATGGCTTCACGAAAGGCATAGAGCGGGCTCGTGCCAATGTCGCCATAGACGACGCCAATACAGCCGATGAACATCAGCCAGAAGCTGCTTTTGCTATGTTGCGTTTGTGTTTTGGTGGAGGTCTTGTCTTCAGCGGGAAGTGACGGCTGAAGGGCGTCTGTATGCTGTTCGCTCATAGGAGCACACCACGTAAGGACCGCGATACCACGGCCGGGCGGCGCGCGGTTTACGCCCATGTTGCAGTGCATGCAAGTCAAATCAGGCCACCCCTGCGAAGGATCTATGCTGATTTTTTGTGCAACCGTCCGCGTCGTTGCGAAGAGTGAAGCGACGAAGCAATCCATAGCACCAACGTCTCAGGACTTGCGCTATGGATTGCCGCGTCGGCCTAAAGGCCTCCTCGCAATGACGAGGAGAGGGGCGTGGGTGACGTGACAGCTCAGAGTTGCACGTGGGGCCTCTGGTTTGCTTCGCTGACGCTCGCAATGACGGTCTGAGAGTCGTCACCCTTGCGTCCGTCATTGCGAGGAGTGAAGCGACGAAGCAATCCATAGCACCAACGTCGCAGGACTTGCGCTTTGGATTGCCGCGTCGGCCTAAAGGCCTCCTCGCAATGACGGCGTGTGCGTTAATGTGCGCGGGCGATGCAGAAATCGACGACGTCGAGCATCGCCTGTTTCCAATCGGAGGCCGGGAAAATTTCCAGCGCATCACGTGCCATAGCGCCATAATGTTTGGCGCGTTCCACCGTGTCATCCAAGGCGCGATGTTTGCGCATCGTGGCGAGCGCTGTTTCCAGATCGCCGTCTTGAATGTCACCCTTTTCCAGCGTGCGACGCCAGAAATTGCGCTCTTCTTCGGAGCCACGACGGAAAGAGAGCACAACCGGCAAAGTAATCTTGCCTTCGCGGAAATCGTCACCGACATTTTTGCCAAGCTTCGCTGACGTGCCGCCGTAATCCAGCGCATCATCAATGAGCTGGAAAGCGACACCGAGATTCATGCCATAGCTGCGGCAAGCTTCCACATGTTCGCGCGATTGTCCGGCGAGCACCGGGCCGACTTCACAAGCAGCCGCAAACAAAGCCGCGGTCTTGGAGCGAATGACCGCGAGATAGGCATCTTCCGTCGTCGCCGTATCTTTGGCAGCCGAGAGCTGCATCACTTCGCCTTCGGCAATCACAGCCGCGGCGGTGGAAAGAATATCGAGGCAGGTGAGCGAGCCCACTTCCACCATCATTTTGAAAGCCTGACCGAGCAGGAAGTCGCCCACCAGCACGCTCGCTTCATTGCCCCAGAGCATGCGGGCGGCCAGCTTGCCGCGGCGCATATCGCTTTGGTCAACGACATCATCATGCAGAAGCGTGGCCGTGTGCATGAATTCGACGGAAGCCGCGAGCTTGATCTGGCCATCGCCCTTGTAATTATTCAGCGCGGCGGTCGCGATGGTGAGCATCGGGCGCAAACGCTTGCCGCCTGATGAAATCAGGTGGTTGGCGACTTCGGGGATCATCGTCACATCCGAGCCGGTGCGCGACAGGATCATCGCATTGACGCGATCCATATCGGCCTTCACCAGGCCGAGCAGGCGGGCAATGCCCGCGTCCGGCGACTTTTCTTCAAGCGGAATGACGACGCCCACGGGGAGGCCCTTCTGTTTACTCTTCAGACGCGGCAAACTAGGGAGATCGCTGGGGCTCGGCAAGAGCCCAAAAGCCTAAGAGCCTTGGAGGCGCTTATCTTTCCCGCATCTTGCTCCCTCAACCGTGGTCGCATGGTCGAATTGTTCCGCACCAATGACCTCGTCCTGATCTCAGCCATCGAGGCTTTTTTGGCCTCGGCCGGGGTGTCTTTCTCTGTGGCCGACCAGCATATGAGCGCCATGGAAGGGTCGCTGGGCTTTTTGCCCCGCCGCTTCATGGTGGAGGCCCATCAGGCGGCGCGTGCCCGTGATCTGATCCGCGGGGCCGGATTCGACTGCGATTTTTCCCATGGTTGAGACGGCGACCGACCTTTTGCTCGGCGGGCGGCTCAAGCTCGAACAGCCGCGTCGCGGCCATCGCGCGGGGACGGATGCGATTCTGCTGGCCGCCGCCGTGCCCCCCGATGTGGGGGGCTTACTGGCCGATGCGGGTGCGGGCGTGGGCACGGCCGGCCTTGTCGCGGGGCTTGTGCGGCCGGGTCTCGATCTCTTGATGATTGAGCGCGAGCCGGAGCTGGCAGCGCTGGCCGAGTCCAATTTGGTCCGCAATGGCCTCAAAGGGCGGGTGATGACCTGCGATCTGCTGGAGGCCAAAAGCCGCCGCGCGGCCGGTCTGGAAGATGGGGTGGCTGATCTCGTCATCTCCAACCCGCC
>CANGFE010000061.1 GCA_947453155.1 Beijerinckiaceae bacterium
CGATGAATCGCGCGCGCGCCGCCCAGAAGACCGCAAGGCCGAAGAAGCGCGGCTTCTCACCGCCAATATTCCGGCCGGCGCCCGCCTCATTGTGCTGGACGAGCGCGGCAAGACCATGGGCAGCGAAGCCTTTGCCGCCGATATGGGCGCTGCGCGTGATGCTGGGACGCCCGCCTATGCTTTGCTGATTGGCGGGGCTGACGGGATTGACCCGGAACTGCGTGCCAAAGCCTCGCTGGTTCTGGCCTTTGGCGCCATGACCTGGCCCCATCAGCTGGTGCGGATTATGGCGGCTGAGCAAATCTACCGGGCCATCACCATTCTTTCGGGCCATCCCTATCATCGCGTGTAATTTCGCCTCGTTGCGGCCGCCTTTGTCGTGCCTATGCTGGACCCCATGATTCGAAACCGCGCAGTTCTGGCTTTTTCAGGTGCGGGATTGTGGCTTCTGGCCGCAGCCCTGCCAGCGCTTGCGCAGACGCCCCCGCGCGATCCCAAAGCGGTTGAGACCGAATTGCGCGCGGCTGATGAGCGCCGCCGCGCTTTGGAGACCGAGGCTGAAGCCATTCGCATGGATCGCACGCGGCTCAATGCGGCGCTGATCGAAACCAATTCGAAAATGCGCCAGACGCAAGCGCGCATGGCCGAGATTGAAAAGCGCTTGGATGTTGCCACCGGCAGCCAAGAAGCTATTCGCAAATCTTTAGAAAGCCGTCGTGCTGTTCTGGCAGAAGTTTTGGCTGTCTTGCAGCGTATGCGGCGCGGCATGCCGCCGGCGGTTCTGGCCTCACCCGAGGATGCGTTGCAGTCTGTGCGGACTGCCATGATGCTGGGTGCCGTGCTTCCCGAATTGCGCTCGGAGGCACAATCTCTGGCGAGCGACCTCAATGATCTGGTTGAGCTGCGCAAAAACATCGCGCAAGAAAAAGAACGCATGGCGGCCGAGGCGCAGGCCTTTGTGCGCGATAATGAAAAACTCGCGGCTCTGGTGGCGGCCCGCCAAAGCGCCCTCAAAGACACCGAACAGAAACTGGCAGAGCAGCGTCAGCGCCTGTTGGAACTCGCCAAACAATCCTCAGATTTCAAAGAACTGATTTCACGTTCCGAAGCGGAAATAGCCGCCGCAGGTCGCGCCGCGCAGGACGCCAAGGCAGCGGATGCAGCGCAAGCGCGCAATCCGCGTGCGGCTTCCTTGCCCTTTGGTGATCCAGCGCGTTTGGCCCCCAAGATTGCCTTTGTTGATGCCAAGGGTCTGTTGCCGATCCCGGTTTCGGGAAAGATCATCAAGTCTTATGGCGCCTCTGACGGGATTGGCGGGACCGAGAAAGGTCTCTCACTGGCCACCCGTCCGGGTGCGCCGGTGGCTTCGCCCTCTGATGGCTGGGTCGCCTTTTCGGGGCCTTACCGCACCTATGGCCAACTCTTGATCATCAATGCAGGCGGTGGCTACTATGTCGTGCTGGCTGGCATGGAGCGGATCAACGTCGAAGTCGGCCAATTTGTGTTGGCTGGCGAGCCGGTGGCGACCATGGGCGATGGATCGGCCAGAACAGCACTTGCGACAGCATCTGCTCTTGGCGCTTCGCAGCCCATTCTCTATGTTGAATTCAGAAAAGACGGAACGGCCATCGATCCGGGCCCATGGTGGGCAAAGGCCGAGCTGGAAAAGGTTCGCGGATAATGCGCAAGATTTCGCTTGTCATGCTGGGTGCGGCTCTGGGTGCCTCGACTGTTTTGGTCGGCACGCAAACGCATGTGTTCTTCTCAGGTGCGGCCAATGCGGCCGTCTCTGACACGTATAAGAACCTTAATCTCTTTGGCGATGTCTTCGAGAAAATCCGCTCGGATTATGTTGAGAAGCCCAATGAGCAAAAGCTGATTGAAGCGGCTGTCTCGGGCATGCTGACTTCGCTTGATCCCCATTCCAGCTATATGGATGCCAAAAGCTTCCGCGACATGCAGGTGCAGACGCGTGGTGAATTCGGTGGTCTCGGGATCGAAGTCACGCAAGAAGACGGCATGGTGAAAGTTGTCACACCGATCGATGACACACCGGCTGCGCGTGCAGGCATTCTGTCAGGCGATATTATTTCCGCCATTGATGGCGAGAGCGTGCAGGGGATGACGCTCAATCAAGCCGTCGATAAAATGCGTGGTGCGGTGAATACGCCGGTTAAGCTCACCATTCTGCGCGGCTCGGCACGCGATTCCCAAGAGATTTCGATTACGCGCGCGGTGATTCAGATCCGCTCGGTGCGCTTCCGTCAGGAAGGCGAAGATATTGGTTATATCCGCATCACGCAGTTCAATGAGCAAACTTATGATGGTGTGAAGACGGCCATCAGCAAATTCACCGCCGATATGCCGGGCGACAAGTTCAAGGGCTATGTTCTTGATCTACGCAACAATCCCGGTGGCCTGCTCGATCAGTCGATTGCTGTGTCGAATGCTTTCTTGAGCCATGGTGAGATTGTGTCAACGCGCGGCCGCAATGCGGAAGAAACGCAGCGTTACAATGCGCGCCCCGGCGATCTCTCGAAGGGCAAGCCGGTGATCGTTTTGATCAATGGCGGTTCGGCCTCGGCCTCTGAAATTGTTGCGGGCGCTTTGCAAGATCATAAGCGCGCAACGATTGTTGGCACACGTTCTTTCGGCAAGGGCTCGGTGCAGACGATCATTCCGCTCGGCCAGGCCAATGGCGCGTTGCGTCTGACAACGGCGCGTTACTACACGCCGTCGGGTCGTTCGATTCAGGCCAAGGGCATTGATCCTGACATTCAGATTCTGCAGGACGTGCCGGATGAATTGAAGGGCAAGGATGACACGAAGGGCGAAGCCTCTCTCAAGGGCCATTTGAAGAATGGCGAAGAAGAGAAGAGCGGTTCGCAAGCTTACGTGCCGCCAGATCCCAAAAACGACAAGCAATTGAAGGCGGCGATGGAAATGTTGCGCGGCACTTATGTGAAGGCGCAAGCCAGCGAGCCTGCGAAAGCAGCCGAACGTACCGTCAAGTAATTTGCTCGGAGCGCAGGAAATTCCTGTGCGCTGAGAATAAGATAGCTTTGTAATGGGCCCGGCGACCGGCATGATGATCGGCAGTCGGGCCCTTTGATTCATTTTTGAAAAAGAGGCGTCCGGCGTGAGCCGGTTTTTCAAGCCGATCGAGATGTGCATGAGTGCGGACGATCTCAACAAGCCGCTCGGCTATGCGCCCCCTGCGCAAAAAGAAGCGCAGCCTGCGCGCCTGCGCGATGTGTCCTGGGGCGCATTGGCTCTGTGTGGCATGGGCGTGCTTGCCGCCAGTCTCGTGGCCTTCACCTATGTCACAGAACGCGTGGTGACGCCGCCAGCGCCCGCACTCGCCGCCAATGTTGATTATGCGCCCCCAAGGCGCATCTCCGTGCCAGAGCTTCCCTCTGTCGCTTCTTCTTCTAATGAAGACGATACGGTCGTCTCCGTCTCGCCTGGTGTGCGCATTCTCTCATCTGCGCCCGATCAAGACTCGCAAGTGAAAATCATTCGCCGCAATGGGGTGGATGGATCAGACGCGATTGTCATTCGTGTGCCGCAAGAATTGCGCGCGCAAGCCGCGCTCTCGCCAGCACCTGATGCGCGGCTTCTGGCATCAGGCCCCTATGGTCCCTTGCCGCGCATTGCGCGCGATGGTGCACGCCCTGCTGATGTTTATGCGCGCCCCGCAGGCTTGGATGCTCGTTTGCCGCCCGGTGCGCCGCGCCTCGCGCTGGTCGTCAACGGAATGGGGATCAATCCACAAGCCAGCGCACAAGCGGTGAGGAGCCTGCCGCCAGCCATTACGCTGGCCTATTCGCCCTATGCGCCGCGTATTGAAGATCAGGCTGAGCAAGCCCGTCTCGCGGGGCATGAATTGCTGCTGCAAGTGCCGATGGAGGGATTTGCGCCCAGCCAGGAATTGGGCGCGCGCGGCTTGATGGCCACCGCTTCGCGCGAGCGCAATCGTGATGCGCTTGATTGGCACATGAGCCGCTTTCAAGGCTATGTCGGTCTCACCAATTATTTGGGCGGCCGCTTTATGGCGAGCACATCGGCTTTGATGCCGCTTTTACAAAATGTCGTAGAGCGCGGGCTTGTTTTCTTTGACGATGGCACGGCCCGCCAATCGCTCACATCCGCTTTGGCGCTGGCCACAGGTGCGCCATCGCTGCGCGCCGATCTTGCGATTGAGGCGACGACGCCAGATGCGGTGGACGTCGCTTTGCGGCGGCTTGAGGCTCTGGCGCGCGAAAAGGGCACAGCCATTGGTGTGGCGCCAGCCGTGCCCGCCCATGTTGACCGGATCGCGCGTTTCGCACAGGGTCTCGAGGCACGCGGAATCGCCCTCGTGCCGTTGTCGGTGCTGTTTCCTGCACCGGCGCGCACGGTCGCACGGTAAAAGCATCTCATGTCGGAAAAGAAATATCGCCCTTGCGTGGGCATTATGCTGATCAATGCGCAAGGTCTGGTTTTTGTCGGAAGCCGCGCCAATAAAGCTTTGCGCGAACATGTGGCCCAAGGCCATGAATGGCAAATGCCACAAGGTGGCATTGATGCAGGCGAAGATCCTTATCCCGCCGCTTTGCGCGAATTGGCCGAAGAAACCAATGTCACCAGCGCAACGCTGCTGGCGGAAGCCAGCGATTGGTTCACTTACGATTTGCCAAACGACATTGCGCAAGAAGCCTGGAAGGGTCGCTATGCGGGTCAAACACAAAAATGGTTTGCTCTGCGCTTCACGGGTGATGACAGCGAGATCAATATTCTGTCGCCGGCCGGCGGTCACAAGCCAGAATTTGATGCGTGGAAATGGGTGCCGATGGCTGATTTGCCAGCGATGATCATTCCCTTCAAGCGACCCGTCTATGAACGTGTCGTGCAGGAATTTGCACGCTTTGCGGACAAATAAAATCTAGCCGCGCGGCACAAGGCGCAAAGGGCGCAGGCGCGCGGTTTTCGGGCGCTTGTTGGCCTTCGGCAATTTTTCAGCAATGCCATAGAGCTCTTCACGTCGCGCGAGTTCGCCCGACACATCGTCTGGCTTGATGCCGCATTCGGCCCAGAGCACAGCGAGATTATAAAGAAGATCGGCGCTTTCTAAGATCACACGATCGCGGCGCATGTGCACGGCGTCGAGGCCGACTTCGACAGCCTCTTCGGCGAGTTTCTTCGCCATTTTCTCAATGCCTGCGTGAAACAGTTTTGAGGTTTTCGAGCTTTCGGGATCCTGCGCGCGGGCGGCGAGGATCGATTGGTAGAGGCGGTTCAGCGAATCATCCATCTGCCAGAGGCTAGAGGGACTTCGTGACCAAAACTTGAAGGAAGAAAGAAATGGTGCCCCTAGCCGGAATCGAACCAGCACTCCTTGCGGAATCCGATTTTGAGTCGGACGCGTCTACCAGTTCCGCCATAGGGGCAACGCCGGGCTGATTTACGGAATAAACGCACAGGGCGCAAGCGTGGCTCGGCTAAAAGCGCCAAAACGGCCCTCAAACCCTCAAGCCTTTGGCCTTTCCCGGCTTGTCGCGGGGCAGCCCCCATGTTATTGCCCCGGCCAACCACAAAAGGCGGGCGGCCCAAAGCCCCTACCTGCGACCCGGAGAGGTGGCTGAGTGGTTGAAAGCACCGCACTCGAAATGCGGCATAGGTGCAAGCCTATCGGGGGTTCGAATCCCTCCCTCTCCGCCACTCGTCCTCTTCAATTTTGAGCTGCTTGAAGCGCCCTTGGGGCAGGGGTGAGATACGCCTCTAAAAGGCCATGTCTGTGTCATTTCGGGACAATTTCACAAAAAAGCCCGTGTCATTTTTGCAACGCAGCGAAACACTCGATGCATATAGGCCTGTATTGCCCAGTAATCAGGCAAATTGCCAAGCTTTCGGCCTTGTCTTTCGAGCCTGAACCTAACAATTTCGTGTCACCTTTCTTAGTGAACAAGGTGAAACTGAATATGAGCTCCAAGATCCTCCTCTCCGCCGTTGCCGCTCTGGCCGCTGTGACCTCCGCTTCCGCTGCCGACCTCGGCAAGGGCAAGAAGGCTCCTCCGGCTCCCGTCGTTTCCCCCTGGGAATGGACTGTTGGTGGCGGTCTGACCACGAATTACCTCTTCCGCGGCATCAGCCAGTCGGATGGCAAGCCGAGCGTCAATGCGAACGCTGAACTCCGTTACAACTTCAACGACACTTACGTCGGCTATCTCGGCACGGCTGGTTCGTCTGTGAAGATTGCTCGCTTCGTTGAAAGCCCCTCGCTTGAGTGGGACGCGATGGGCGGCCTGCGCGCCACCTACGGCGCTTTCGGCATTGACGTCGGCGCTGCTGGCTACATCTACCCGAGCTTTACGAAGTCCACACTGCTCCCGACCTCCACGACTTGGTGGGAAGGCTATATCAAGACAACTTATGCTGTGACGGATGCCTTGACGGTTGGCGTCAATGGTTTCGCAACGCCTTCGTACATTCACACGGGCGCCAAGGCGCAGTATGTCGCTGGTACAGTTGCCTATAAGTTTGGTGACTTCGCCGTCTCCGGTGAACTCGGCCGTCAGTTCCTCGGCAAGGCCGATGTGACCCATGGTTCGACCAACTATGCCGACTACACCTATTGGAACGTTGGCGCTGGCTATACCTACAAGATCGCCACGGTCGACCTGCGTTATCACAGCACCAGCCTGAACAAGACGAAGTGCTCGGATATCACCGGCCCGACGAATGGCGCGAGCGGCACTCAGTCCAGCTATTGCGGCAATGCAGTGGTCGGCACGCTCTCCTTCGCTCTCACCTCGAAGGACGTGAAGTAATCTTCACGGACCTTTAGGTCTGACAAATCAGGCGCCGGTGGCTTTAAGCCCCGGCGCCTTTTCTTTGTCTAAATAACTGTTTTTAAAAATATTTCTGGCGGCATAACATTTGCTGCTCCGCGCCTATGGACTATGCGCAGCGTCTCATCTCGCTTCTTAATGCCGCCGGCTCTCAGCGGGGTGCTTATGCGCGCCAACTCGCCTCCGGCATGGACCGCAATGGTGACCAATCCATTGACGGGGCCGAGTTCCAGCATGTCTTTGCCACGCTGTTGGTGGACCCGACCCGCATGCCCGAAGTCACGGGTGCCGTCGGCTCCGTACACAAGACGATTTTTGCCGAAACGCTCTATCCGTCTTTCTCACGCAATCACGCCATTGCTGCCTATCTCGCGCAGGAAGCCTTGACTGAGCTTGATCGCTCTGGTGATGGCTCTGTCAGCGTCGACGAACTGGACGGCACCTGGACGCCGCCCACAGCCGCGCAGCGCGCAGATGATTTGCTGGCGAAATATGACACAGCCAACAAGGGCTATATTGATCTCGCCGATATTCGTTCCGCTTGGACTGCTGACCCGTCCTTGGGAGATGTGAGCAAAGCACAAGCCGCCATTGATGCCTTTGATCAAAACATCGACGGCCATGTGACGCGCGATGAATTGAAGGCTGGCTATGAGGCAATGGATCGCGCCGATCAATTGCTGACAAACTTTGATCTGCAACAGACAGGCGCGATTGATCTCGCCGCCGCTGCTTCGCTTGCACCGGGTGAATTCGCTGATGCACGTGCGAAATTTGCTGATTGGGATTTGGACAAAGACGGCAAGCTCACGCGTCAGGAATTAATCGCGGGAATTGAGACGGCTGATGCGCAACCCGTCACGCCGCCTGCACCACCCACGATCCCAACCGATTCCGATCCGGCTTTGCTCGCAGCCACTTTGCTCGCGCAATATGACGGTGATCGCAGTGGCGGCATTTCGCTCGATGAATTCAAAACGCATGCGCAGATCGCTGATCCCGCCGCAACCTTTGCTGCCTGGGATACGCAAGCTGATGGCGAATTGACGCTCGAAGAATTGCAGACAGGCATTGCGCAGGTTCAGCAAGCACAAGCAATCGTCCAGCAATATGATTTGAGCGGAAAAGGCTATTTCGATCAGGCCGATCTGGAAGCCGCTCTTGATCCAGCCACCGTGGATAATGTGGCTGATCGCGCGCACCAGATCATGTCGTTCTGGGATGCCAATGGCGACGCCAAAGTCACGGTAGACGAAGTTATTAGCGGTATTGAGGTGGGGGGTTATGTCGGCGGCGAGAAATTAAATGCCGATGCAACGAGCGCCACGACACCTGCGGCCTGATCCTGATCAAAGCAGGCCAGACGTTACAATCCTAATTTGAGAAAAATTTGGGAGGACTTGATGAGCGCCTATCAAACGTCCATCGATCAAGAGCGCACACTTTTTGCCCATGTCCTCGAAAATGGCCCGTCGGCTTACGCAAAATGGGCCACAGAATTTCAGGCTTTTCGCCATCAGGTTTTGGCCGAGCTTGAAAAATTGAAAATCCCCGACGACTGGCTCGCGCGCTCATCGCTCGCTGCAAGCCGTGCGTGGGAAACATGCCATCCATGCCCCATCACCAGCGCCGAGATCGAACATTTGCGCAAAGAGGCTGCTGCAGCTTTGGGGTATGAGATTTAAGTTCCACAAAATGTCTGTGTGACGCGTTCTTCGGGCCGCGCGGGCAGCATATATTCGACAAATTCCGGTTGATCTTCGAACGGCTTTTCCAGCACGCGATTGAGCTGATGGAAAGGTGCAAGATCATTCTTCAAGGCGGCTGCAATGGCTTCTTCCACGCGATGATTTCGTGGAATGAAAGCCGGATTGACACGGCGCATCTGCTGCGCGCGTTCTGGGAGATCGCCGCCCTCTTGTGCCAGACGCGCGCGCCATTTTTCAGCAAAGCCCGCAAAGCTCGATGGGTCTTTGAACAAAGTGGCGACACCAGCATCGGCTGTGGGGTCAGCAACAGACGCGCATAGGCGGCGAAAGGTCAGCGTAAAGTCGGCTTCATTCTCGGCCATGCGATTGAAGAGATCAGCGAGCAGAGATGCGTCGTCATCTTGTGCCGCTCTCAAGCCGATCTTGCGGCGAAGACCATCGAGATAGGCTTTCTGAAAGTGTGTTTTGAAGCTTGAGAGCGCAGCATTGGCGCGCTCGGGTGCCTCGGCCTCATGGGCGAAAAGCATCATCAAACATTCAGCCAAGCGTGCGAGATTCCATTGCGCGATGGATGGCTGGTTAGCATAGGCATAGCGGCCTTGCCGATCGATGAAAGAAAAAACCGTGCTTGGATGATAGGCTTCCATAAAAGCGCAGGGGCCGTAGTCAATCGTCTCGCCGGAGACGGTCATATTATCCGTGTTCATCACGCCGTGAATAAAACCAATATGCATCCATTGCGCGACGAGGCGGGCTTGGCGCGTCACAATGGCTTCGAGAAGCTTTTCATATTTGTCAGCTTCCTGTGCGAGATCGGGATAGTGGCGCGCGATCACATAATCTGCGAGCTTTTGCAGGCCGTCTCTGTCGCCGCGTGATCCAAAAAATTCAAATGTTCCGACGCGGATGTGGCTGGAGGCCACACGTGTCAGCACAGCACCGGGCAGCACCTCTTCGCGATAGACGGACTCGCCGGTCGTAACAGCCGCAAGTGCACGCGTTGTTGGCACGCCCAGAGCTTGCATGGCTTCGCTGACAATATATTCGCGGATGACGGGGCCGAGCGCGGCGCGTCCGTCGCCGCGGCGCGAGAAGGGCGTGGGGCCGGCACCTTTCAGATGAAGATCGCGGCGCTCACCCGAGGGCGTGATGATTTCGCCCAAGAGAATGGCGCGGCCATCGCCGAGCTGCGCGTTGAAATGCCCAAATTGATGGCCCGAATAGGCCATGGCAATGGGTTCGGCGCGCGGCGGGATGCGGTTGCCCGCCAGCATGGCGATGCCATCAGCGCTGGCCAGCGCCTTGGCATCCAGCCCCAATTCGGCGGCGAGCTTTTCATTGAGCGCCAGCAAGCGTGGCGCCGCCACAGGCGTGGGCAAGACGCGCGCGTGAAAGGACTCAGGAAGGCGGGCATAGCTATTGTCGAAAGCAAAGGACATGGGCGCAATCTAGCCCGTCTCGCGCCATCAGGCGAGGCGGAACCCAGGCTTGCGTCTTTCTGTTGCAGAAGAGGGGGCTGTCACGGAGGTCTGCCATGCCCCGACCCGTCTATGAAGTGGCTGAACATGATGGCGGCTGGGCCTATCGGCTCAATGGCGCGTGGTCGCAGACTTTTGCCACCCATGATGCCGCGCGCGCCGCTGCCGAGGAAGCCGCGCGCGAGCAGGTCATTCCCGGCGAGGACACGGATATTCTCTATGAGGATGAAGAGGGCGAGTGGCACACGGAGACGGTTTCGGGCCATGACCGCCCGGAGCCTGAGGTGAAGGGCTAGACGCGGCCTGCCATTGCTGCAAAATGCCTCCCATCAGAGCCGGGCAACGGCCAGATTCAAGGGAGGATTTGTGATGCGCTTATTCGCGCCGGCGCTGGCCTGTATGGCCGCGCTCACCATGACCGGGGCAGCTCAGGCCCAAGACGCGGCTTCATTCTACAAGGGCAAGACGGTCACCATTATCGCGGGTTCTGCTTCTGGCGGTGGCGTGGATATTTATGCGCGATTGCTGGGCCGTCATTTCCATAAAACCATTCCCGGCGCCCCGACCATCGTTGTGCAGAATATGCCGGGTGCGGGATCGCTGGCAGCCGCGCGCCATCTCTATTCGCTGGCGCCCAAAGATGGCACGGCCATGGCTGTCGTGCTCTCGACCGCTTTGTTTGATCCTTTGATGGCGGGGCAAGATCTCGCCTCTTACGATCCGCGCAAATTCATCTTTCTCGGCAATGCCAATGCCGACACATCCGTCTGCATCACGCGCAAAGATGCGCCAGTTCAAAATTATGCCGAGCTGTTCGATAAGGAATTGGTCGTCGGCGGCACGGGTCCAGGTTCCGCGCTCGTTGATTATCCGGTCATGGAGAAACATATTCTGGGCGTGAAGGTGAAGCTGATTGCTGGCTATAAGGGCTCGAATGAAGTGAGCCTCGCCATTCAGCGCAATGAAGTGCAGGGCATTTGTGGCCTGCTCTGGTCGAGCGCGAAGCAGCAATATCCTGACATGCTGAAGCCTGAGAGTGCGGTCAAAATTCTCGTGCAGCAGGACACGAAGAGCCTGCCTGCCTTGAAAGCTGCAGGCGTGCCGCTTTCGATAGATTTCGCCAAGACCGATCAGCAGAAGCAAGCGATGGAAGTCTTTTTGCAGCAAGGCTCCATCAGTCGCCCCTTCTTCGTGCCGCCGGGCGTGCCGTCCGATCGCGTGAGCACTTTGCGCAAAGCCTTTATGGATGTGCTGGCTGATCCCGAACTCGTGGCGGAAGCCAATAAGGCCTCGCTCGATATCGGGCCGCAAACAGGCGACGACGTGCAAAAGCTGATGGACAAGCTCTATGCCGCACCACCGGAACTGATCGCCTTCCTGCGCAAGGGCATGAGTGCGCCCTAACAAAGGCGGTGGCGCTTGGTGACAGGCGCCACCCTTTGACGATAAAGACACAAGCCACAAGACAGAGAAAAAGAGGGCAGAGCTTTGTTTGGTCGAAAGCAGGATCACGATATTGATTTCGGCCTGATTGTCCCGCTCTTCCTCCATTGCCTCTTGTTGCAGGCCATGTTGCCGCTGGTACGCGGCGGCACCACCTATCGCGGTGTCGAGCTTGATCTTTCCGTTGTCTGGATCGGTTTCATCGGCGCGAGTTTTTCGCTCTTGCCGATTGTTCTCGCCATTCCCTTCGGCAAGATCATGGATCGCGGGCATGATGCGCGCGCGGCCCAATTGGGCGCGATTTTCATGTGTGGTGGCGCGCTCATGCTCTGGCTCGCGCCAGAGACGCGTTGGCATCTTCTTGCCGCCAATGTTTTGCTGGGCGTGGGCCATCTCTTGGCCATGGCTGCGCATCAAATCATTTCCGTGCGCTCGGCTGGCCCCAAAAGCCGCGAAACCGTTTTGAGCCTTTACATGCTGGGCCTTGCTGTCGGCCAAGCGGTCGGGCCAATCATCATGGCTTTTGCCGCGGGTGATGCGCGTGTGGCGCCGACAGATCTTCTCTTCATGCTTGGCGTCATTGTGGCAGCGATCAATATTGTCGTCGGTTTCATGATCCGCCGCGCGCCGCCCAAGCCGCCGCGTCCAGCTGATGAGCAGCGCCTCAGCATTACTGAAATCTTGCGGCTGAAAGGCCTGTCAGCGACGATTTTTGCATCTGTCATCACTGTCACCACTTTTGATGTGCTCATCATTTACATGCCGCTGCTGGGCACAGAGCGCCATATTGAAGCCAGTCACGTGGGTTGGTTGCTCACCGTGCGCGCAGCCGGCGCGATGGTGTCGCGCGTCGCTTATGTCTCGCTGTTTCGCATCTTCGGCCGCGTGCCTTTGACCTTGATGAGCCTGCTGCTCGCGGCAGCAGGTCTTTTGATGCTCGCTTTGCCTTTGCCTCTCTGGCTTCTCTATGTCGGTGCGGTAGCCTCAGGTTATGGGCTTGGAATCTCATCCACCTTGGCGTTCTCAGGGATTGTTCAGCTCGCGCCTTCCAATGTGCGGGCAACCGCTTTGTCTGTGCGCCTGACCGGAAATCGTATTGGTCAGGTCGCTTTTCCCTCTGCTGCCAGTTTCTTCGCCGCCTTTGCAGGTGCGGGCGGAGTCTTTGCAATCATTGCTGTTTCGCTTGTGCTTGCGGCGATTTGGTTCCGCCAGGCTTGGCCGCAAGACAAGACGTAAGGGGAACGTTTCAACCGCCTTCAAAATCAGCTAATCTTTTTTCATACTTTTTTGATTTGGTTCTTTTCATGTCGCTTGAGCAAGACGACCCCAAAAACAGGCGGGGTGCGGAACGCCACCGCACGCTGATTACTGGCCGCGTTTATTTCCGCAGCGGTCAATCGTCGCTTGATTGTCAGGTCCGCAATATTTCGCTTACCGGCGCGTGTCTGCGCGGGCATGGCGTGATGGATTTGCCCGATCATTTCCGTCTCGAGATTCCTGCGCGTGACCGCATTTATGAGTGCGAAGCGCGCTGGCGTTTGCATGATATGATCGGCGTGCAGTTCAAGCTGCCTGAGAAGGGCGCCGAGCGCGCGCAAGCGACCATGGCTGAACGTGTGGCTATGCTTGAATATGAAAATCGCCTGCTGCGCCAAAGGATCAAGGAATTGAGCGAGCGGCTCGCAGAGTTCGGGGCCTCGACAGAGAGTTTCTGAGCTTATTGTCGGGAAGGCCTAAGGCCTCTATTCTGCGGTCCATGCAAAATTCTCTGCGCTTCTGCGCCAATATTTCCATGTTGTTCACCGAAGTCCCCTTTGCCGACCGGATTGCAGCGGCGGCGAAAGCGGGTTTTTCGGCCGTGGAATGTCAGTTTCCTTATGAAGTGGCAGCGCGTGACTTGCGTAAGCGGCTTGATGAGACGGGCCTCATCATGACGGGACTCAATGCGCCGCCCGGTGGCGCGGGTGAATTCGGCTTTGCGGCTTTGCCTAAAAAGCGCGCGGCTTTTCGTGAGTCGCTCGCCAAGGCGCTCGATTATGCGCATGAGCTGGGTGCGAAAAATGTTCATTGCTTGTCGGGTGTGTTGAACGGCGTGCCGCTGGCTGATGCGCGCGCCTGCTTTCTCGACAATATGGCTTTTGCCTGTGAAGAGGCCGAGCGCGCCAATGTCACTTTGCTGATCGAGCCGCTCAATCCTTATGATCGACCCGATTATTTTCTCACCGGCTCCGATATGGCGGCTGATCTGATCGGTCATATCAACCGGCCTGAATTGAAGATCATGTTTGATCTTTATCATGTGCAGATTCTCGAAGGCGATCTTCTGCGGCGCATCGGCCGCCACTGGCCGCTGATCGGGCATTTCCAATTGGCGTCAGTCCCGCGTCGTCACGAGCCTGATGAGGGCGAGATCAATTATGCCGTGATTTTGAAAGAGATTGCGTCACGTGGCTGGCCAGGTTGGATTGGTTGCGAATATCGTCCGCGCACGTCCACCATTGCTGGGCTTGGTTGGATTGAGAAACTCGCACCGTGACCATTCTCGATCGCGCAGCTTTCATCCGCACCCATACACGTTTCCTGCCCGTGCCGCATGCGCCGGAGATCTCGCTTTATCTCGCCGATGAAGCCACGGAATTGTGGCAGAAGACGGAAGATGAATTGGGCGAGATTGGCCTGCCGCCACCCTTCTGGGCTTTTGCTTGGGCAGGCGGTCAGGCGCTCGCGCGTTATATTCTCGACCATCCCGAAATCGTCGCCGGAAAATCCGTGCTCGATTTTGCGTCAGGCTCGGGTCTTGTCGCCATTGCCGCCGCAAAGGCGGGTGCGGCGCGCGTTGAGGCTTGCGACATTGATGAATTTGCGGCGGAAGCCATGGCCGTGAATGCGCAAGAAAATGCTGTGCGCGTAGAGGTTTTCTGCGGTGATCTGATCGGGCGCGATAAGGGTTGGGATGTCGTGCTCGCGGGCGATGTTTCCTACGAACGTGATATGGCTGAGCGCGTCACCCATTGGCTCGACGCTTTGCGCCAGCGTGGTGCGTCTGTGCTGATTGGCGATCCGGGCCGATCCTATCTCGCCAAAGATCGGCTCGAAGCTTTGGAAACCTATCGTGTGCCTGTCACACGCGCGCTCGAAGATTCAGAGATCAAACAAACGAGCGTGTGGCAGTTTCGCTAAGCCGCTGTCCAGCCGCCATCCATCGAATAATTGGAGCCGGTCATTTGTGAGGCGGCATCCGAACACAGGAAGATCGCGAAAGCGGCAACCTGATCAACCGTGACAAATTGTTTGGTCGGCTGCGCGGTCAGGAGCACATCATTGATGACCTGCTCTTTGGTGAGATTGCGCGCTTTCATCGTGTCGGGAATTTGTTTCTCCACCAGTGGTGTCCAGACATAGCCCGGCGAAATGCAATTGACCGTAATGCCGAAAGTCGCGAGTTCGAGGCCCGCCGTTTTCGTAAAACCTGCGACACCATGTTTGGCTGAGACATAGGCCGCCTTGAAAGGCGAGGCGACGAGCGAATGAGCGGATGCTGTATTGATGATGCGGCCCCATTTGCGTGCCTTCATACCGGGAATGGCCGCGCGGCTCGCATGAAAAACGGAGGAGAGATTGATCGCGATGATCTGATCCCATTTTTCGAGCGGAAAACTTTCAATCGGCGAGACATGCTGGATGCCTGCATTGTTGACGAGAATATCGAGCGTGCCGAAAGCGCTTTCAGCTTCTGCCACCATGGTCGCGATTTGATCGGGCTTTGACATATCAGCGGCGCTGTAGCGCGCCTTCACGCCGAAATCTTTTTCGATTGCCTGCCGCGTCGCCTCGATCTCACCCATATCGCCAAAACCATTCAGCGTGACATTGGCGCCTTCAGCGGCCAAAGCGCGGGCAATGGCGAGGCCAATGCCGCTGGTTGATCCGGTCACAAGGGCATTGCGGGTTTTGAGGCTCATGGACGGGCTCCCGAGGCGCGAGATGGCAAGATTGGGCGTGAGGTTAGTGCGCCGCAGCAATCTTGGCGAGAGGCCTGTGCGTCCAGCCTCTCGGCACTTGGTCTGATCCGCGGGAAAAGCCTATATTGGCCCCATGCACGACCATCATGATCATAGCCATTGCGCCCATGCGCCAGCGGGCCTGAGCCTCACTCCGGCCCGCCAGCTGGTTCTGGACAAGCTCTGCGCCGCTGGCCGCCCCGTGGGGGCCTATGAGATGATCGATCTGGTGGCGGAAGCCACCGGCAAGCGGCCAGCCCCTGTGGCCATTTATCGGGCGCTCGACTTCTTGCAAGAGAACGGCCTCGTCCATCGGCTGGCGACCCGCAATGCCTATCTCGCTTGCGGCCATCGCCATGATCGCGCCGCGCGGGTGGCGTTCCTCATTTGCGAGGCCTGCGGCAAGGTCAGCGAAGTCACCTCGCCGCAAGTCGATGCGCAATTGGGTGCGCTCGCCGCACAGAGCGGTTTTGCGGCCCATGGTCAGGTGATTGAGATCACAGGCCGGTGTCGGGATTGCGCGCCCACGTGACACGCCAATCTTCTGCAACGGCTTTGGGCTTTGGCGCGATCTTGTTGTGGTCGGCTTTGCCTTTGCTGACGGCAGCAAGTTCCACTTTGCCGCCTTTTCAAATGACTGCGGTTACTTTCGCCATTGGCGGCTTATGCGGTCTGATGGTTTTGGGCCTGCGAGGTGAGCTCGCGCAATTGCGCCAAGGCTGGCAGGCTTGGGCGGTTGGTGCGGGCGGGCTGTTTCTCTACCACGTGTTTTATTTTGCGGCTTTGCGTTCAGCCCCGCCTGCCGAAGCAAGTCTCATCAATCATCTCTGGCCTTTGCTGATTGTCGTCTTCTCCGCATTTCTTCCAGGCGAGCATTTGGCTTTGCGCCATATGCTCGGTGCGCTTGTCTCCTTCGGTGGTTTGGTTGCTCTGTTCTCCGGCAAGGATTTGTCTTTGTCGGCTTTGCAAAGCGGGCATGGATTGGCGCTTGCTGCAGCTTTCACTTGGGCGGCTTATTCGCTTTTGTCACGCCGGCTCACACATGTGCCAAGTGGCTCTGTCGCAGGCTTTTGTTTGGCAACATCCGCTCTGGCAACCTTGGTGCATCTGGCCAGCGAAGTGACGGTCTGGCCGCAACAGATGCCAGAATGGAGCGCGCTGCTGGCTTTGGGATTAGGGCCTGTCGGCGCGGCTTTTTTCTTATGGGATCAAGGCGTGAAGCATGGCGACATTCGCCTGCTCGGCACGCTGGCTTATGCGGCACCCGTTCTGGCGACCCTCTGGCTTGTGCTGGCTGGCTTTGCCGAGCCCAGTCTCGCGCTTGGTCTGGCCTGCGTGATGATTGTTGGTGGCGCTTTTATTGCGTCCCGCGCGAAGGGATGAAAGTCGCATTGCGCCGCATGCGCAATCGGGCTTCACTCACTTCATATGTCTGAAAATGATTTCGAGGCCGACATGTGGCGGCATGTTTTTCTTTTGTGTTTTGTCAGCGCGCTTGCAACCCCCGCTGCGGCTTTTCCAAATCAGATGCACATGCCGCACGTCTCGCTGATCGAAGAGGCGAAAGGCCGTATCGTCATGCGCCGGGCCAAGCCTGTCGTGGTGCGTAAATCTTCCAGCGTGTCGTTGAGCTTGACCATCATTCGCAAAGAGCAACGCAGCAAACGCAAAAAATTTGTGATCCCTGACATCCCCAAGCCCAAATGAAAAAGCCCGGCACAAGGCCGGGCTTTTCAAAACTGCTTGGAAGCAGAGCTTAGTCTTTCGACTTCACCTTGAGGATCTGACGACCGCGATACATGCCGGTCTTGAGATCAACGTGGTGGGGACGACGCAGTTCGCCCGAATCCTTGTCTTCGACATAGGTCGGCTGAGCCAGAGCATCGGCCGAGCGGCGGAAGCCGCGCTTCATCGGGGAGGTCTTTCGCTTCGGAACTGCCATTGTGGTCTCCATAGGGGGCCACGCATTGGGCGGCCGCTCGAATTC
>CANGFE010000062.1 GCA_947453155.1 Beijerinckiaceae bacterium
AGCGAAGCAATCCAGAGGCGACACGTGAGGCTTCTGGATTGCTTCGCCTTTGGCTCGCAATGACGGCGCTGATAGGAGTGAAAATGAAACGCCTTGTTTTGGCCCTCTCGGCCGTCTTCTTTGCCACAGCTGCACTCGCTGCAGAGCCCTTTCGTGTCGGGCTTATTCTGCCGTTGAGCGGGCCGTTTGCGGGGTCGATTGGTCGTCAGGTTGAAAATGGCGCGCGGCTCTGGTTGCAGACTTATGGCGCGGAAGTTGCGGGCCAGCGCATCGAACTTGTCGTGAAAGATGATGGCGGCAATGCCGATGTCACGCGCCGACTCGCGCAAGAACTCGTCACCAATGATCGCGTCGACGTGCTGGCAGGCTTTGGCCTGACGCCTCTCGCCTTTGCCGCAGCCCCCGTGGCGGCGCGCGCGCAAGTGCCGATGATTGTCATGGCCGCAGCGACGTCTTCCATCACCGAACAGAATGGTTTTGTGCTGCGCACCTCTTTCACCATGGCGCAGAATACGGTGCCGCTCGCCCAATGGGCGGCGCGTCAGGGCATGAAGAAAGTCGTGACGCTCGTGTCTGATTACGGTCCGGGCCAGGATGCAGAAAAGGCTTTTGTGAAAGCTTTTTCTGAAAGTGGTGGTGCGGTGGCTGATAGTTTGCGCGCCCCGCTGGCAAGCCCCGCTTTCGGGCCTTTCCTGCAACGCGCAAAAGATTTGAAGCCTGATGCTTTGTTTCTCTTCGTGCCCAATGGGCAGGGCGCTGATCTCATGAAAGCGGTGGCCGAGCGCGGCTTCCAAGAAGCGGGCATCAAGGTCATTGCGACCGGCGATGTGGTCGATGATGTGTCGCTCAATGACATGGGCGATGTGGTCTTGGGCATGATCACCTCGCATCATTATTCAGCGGCGCATGCGAGTGCGGAAAATGAAGCCTATCGCGCGGCTTTCATGAAAGCCTATGGCGTGCGTCCCAATCTTATGGCGATTGGCGGCTATGATGGCATGAAGCTGATTGCTGAAGCTTTGAAAGCGAGCGATGGCAAGGCGCGTGGCGCTGCTTTGGTCGAAGCGATGAAGGGCAAGGGCTGGGTGAGCCCGCGCGGGCCGATTGCGATTGATCCGACCACACGCGACATTGTGCAAAATGTCTATATCCGCGAAGTGAAGCGGGTGAATGGCGAGCTTTGGAACGTCGAGTTTGATTCAGTTTCCGCCGTGAAAGATCCGGCGAAAAACTAAGCCCCGTCATTGCGAGCGAAGCGAAGCAACCCAGGGGCCTCACGTGGTGCTTCTGGGTTGCTTCGCCTGCGGCTCGCAATGACGGCCTTTGAGGCCGTCGATTATAGTGCCCGCCAGCCGATATCGCGGCGGCAAAAGCCTTCCGGCCATTCGATCACATCAAGCCCCGCATAGGCGCGGTCGCGTGCTTCGCGCACACTGGTGCCAATCCCTGTGATGTTGAGCACGCGCCCGCCATTGGCGATGAGTTTGTCACCCTCGCGCTTGGTGCCGGCGTGGAAGACGAGGACATGGTCCATTGCTTCTGCCTGTTCGACATGGCGAATGGTGCTGCCTTTTTGCGGATTTTCCGGATAGCCCTTGGCTGCATAGACGACCGTCATGGCAGTGCTTTCTGCGAGCTTCACAGGCTCGCTGCGCAGTTTCCCTGTCGCGCATTGCATGAGTAGCGGCAGAAGATCTTCTTGCAGGCGCGGCAGCATGACTTGCGTTTCCGGATCACCGAAACGCGCGTTGAATTCGATCAGCTTCGGGCCGTCTTTGGTGAGCATGAGGCCCGCAAAGAGCACGCCCTTATAGGGCGCGCCGCGCGCCTTCATGCCAACCAGCGTCGGCTCGATAATCTCGCGCATGACGCGCGCGCTCATCTCAGTCGTCATGATCGGTGCGGGTGAATAAGCGCCCATGCCGCCTGTGTTGGGGCCCGTGTCGCCTTCGCCCACGCGCTTGTGGTCTTGGGCGGAAGCAAAGGCGAGCGCGCGTTCGCCATCACATAAAGCGAAGAAAGAGGCTTCTTCGCCTTCCATAAATTCTTCAATGACGAGTTCGGCGCCCGCTTCACCAAAAGCACCGCCGAAAATCATCTCCACCGCATCGCGCGCTTCCTTGTCGCTCATCGCGACAATCACGCCTTTACCAGCGGCCAGTCCGTCCGCCTTCACCACGATGGGGGCGGGATGCTTGTCCAGATAGGCGAGCGCGGCGGCTTTGGTATCGAAGCGGCCATAGGCAGCGGTTGGAATGTTGAAGTCGCGCGCCAGATCTTTGGTAAAACCTTTCGAGCCTTCGAGCTGTGCAGCGGCTTTTGTCGGGCCGAAGGCAGGGATGCCCGCGGCTGCCAGATCATCCACTAGCCCGGCAACCAGCGGCGCTTCGGGGCCGACCACCACAAATTCAATCTTCATCAGGCGGCAGAAGTCGATCACCGCGGCATGGTTGGCAACATCGACACTCACACATTCGGCGAGCTTGGCGATGCCGGGATTGCCGGGCGCCGAGAAGAGTTTGTCGAGCTGTGGACTCTTGGAGAGCGCCAGAGCCAGAGCATGTTCGCGGCCGCCGGAGCCGATGAGGAGGACGTTCATTGCAAGAGCCTTTGGGGCGGGTCGGTGAGGTCGCCCCCTCATAAGGCTTGGAGGGCAAAGGCGCAATTCCGGATCCGTCATTGCAAGCCAAAGGCGCAGCAATCCAGAGGCCTCACGTGCTGCCCCTAGATTGCTTCGCTGCGCTCGCAATGACGGTGCGGATGGGGCATAAATTGCCCATGGCAAAAGATTCTCTGCCCAATGACACCGAATTGACCGTTTCCGAACTCTCGGGCGCGCTGAAGCGCACGATTGAGGATCGGTTCGGCCATGTGCGGCTGCGCGGGGAAGTGTCAGGTTATCGCGGGCCTCACTCCTCGGGCCATGTCTATTTTTCGCTCAAAGATGCCAATGCCCGCATTGATGCGGTGATGTGGAAGGGGCAATTCGCGCGACTGCGCATCCGCCCCGAAGAAGGCATGGAAGTGATTGCCACAGGAAAAATCACGACCTTTCCGGGCAAATCCAATTATCAGATCGTCATCGAGACTTTGGAGCCAGCAGGCGTTGGCGCGCTCATGGCTCTGCTCGAAGAGCGGCGGCGCAAACTCACAGCAGAGGGTCTGTTTGATCCTGCGCGCAAACAATTGCTGCCTTTCTTGCCGCAAGTGATCGGCGTGGTGACCTCGCCAACGGGCGCTGTCATTCGCGACATTTTGCATCGTCTTGCTGATCGTTTTCCCCGTCACGTGCTGGTCTGGCCTGTGCGTGTGCAGGGCGAAACCAGTGCGGCCGAAGTCGCGCGCGCCATTGAAGGGTTCAATGCGCTGGAAGCAGGCGGGCCGATCCCGCGCCCTGATGTGATCATCGTCGCGCGCGGGGGTGGTTCGCTCGAAGATCTCTGGGGTTTTAATGAAGAGATCGTCGTGCGTGCCGCAGCCGAGAGCGACATTCCGCTGATTTCCGCGGTAGGCCATGAGACCGATACAACGCTGATCGATTTTGCCGCTGATGTGCGCGCACCCACACCCACCGCCGCAGCAGAAATGGCTGTGCCTGTGCAGGCGGATTTGATCGCTACAGTCACGGGGCTTGGCGCGCGCCAGCGTGGGGCTTTGCGCCGCTCACTCGACCGCCAGAGTGCGGAGTTGCGCGGTCTTGCGCGCGTGTTGCGCGGCGCGGAAGATGCGCTGGCTGTGCCGCGCCAGCGGCTCGACCGTGCGGCAGATCGTTTGCAAGATCGCCTGCGTGCGCGTTTGCGCGATCATGGCTTGAGGCTTGGCAAACTCTCGCAGAGACTTGCTCGCCATTCGCCGCAAGCCGAACTTGCCCGCCGCCAAGGCGCGCTGGATTCTGCGCAGCGTGATTTCATCCGGCTTGGTCCGCAGATCGTGAAGCGTCGGGCAGATGTTTTGGCGGGGACCACCAAGCTTCTTGACGCGCTAGGCTATCACAATGTCTTGGCGCGCGGCTTTGCTCTGGTGCGCGATGACAAGGGCCAGCCCGTGCGCTCGGCTGGCGCCCTTGCCGCAGGCGCGCGGTTCCAGGTGGAATTGGCCGATGGCCGCGTCAATGCTGTGGCCGATGGTGGTGCAGACAGCCCCGCCAAAAAGCCCGCCCGCAAGGGCCTACCCGGCGGGCAGGGCGATTTGTTTTAGCACCGTCATTGCGAGGAGGCGGAAGGCCGACGCGGCAATCCAGAGGCCGCGCGTGAGGCCCCTCGGTTGCTTCGCTCCGCTCGCAATGACGATTTTGAGGCATGAGTCTTTGTTCCAGATCGTAGCGGCTGGGCCAAGGCGATAAGAAGATGGCTGCCGGAGAGGAGCCGGATTTTCATGCGTATCGGGTTTTTGTCGGACATTCATAGCAACCGCGAGGCACTGGATGCCTGTCTGGCGCAGGCCGAGCGCCAGCGTGTCGATCGCTTTGTTATTCTGGGTGATCTCGTCGGCTATGGCGCGGATCCCGTCTATGTCGTCGACAAGATCATGGAATTGCAGGCCACGCGCGATGCCATTGTGCTGCTGGGCAATCATGATGCAGCGGCTATTTCTGGCAAAATTGAAAACATGAACCAATATGCGCGTGAGGCGATCCTCTGGACGCATGATGAGCTGGAAAAACAGCAGATCGAATTTCTGAAAAGCCTGCGCTCTTCCTATGAAGAAGAGGATCGGCTCTACGTCCATTCCGATGCGACCGCGCCCGATCAATGGCGCTATATTACCGATGCCGCTGGTGCCGAGCGCTCTTTGCGCGCCACGCTGAAGCGGCTGACTTTTTGCGGTCATGTGCATCGCCCGCAGCTTTATCATATGGCGCCGCTCAAGCCCGCGGTGGCTTTCAAACCGCAGGCGGGCACGCCCATTCCGCTGGTGGGCAATCGTAAATGGCTCGCGGTGCAAGGCGCTGTCGGCCAGCCGCGCGATGAAAATCCGGCTGCAAGCTGGGGCGTTTTTGATACGGATCAAAACGAATTCACCTATCTTCGTGTCTCCTACGATATAGAAACGGCTGCCGGAAAAATTCATGCGGCGCATCTGCCGCAGATTCTGGCGGCGCGGCTCTATATCGGACGGTAAGACATGCCGGCGCGTCAGCAACTTCAGACGGGATCCGTTCTCGACGGTTTCACCATTGGTGAAAAAATTCACGCCGGCGGCATGGCCTCGCTATGGCGTGTCACCAAGCCCGGCATTGATATGCCCATTGTCATGAAAGTGCCGACCATTCTCGATGGCGAGGATGCGACCATCATCGTCGGCTTTGAAATGGAAGCGATGATTTTGCCTCGCCTGTCAGGCGTGCATGTGCCCAAAACCGTCGCGGTCAAGTCCATCGCCCAGCAGCCCTATGTGGTGATGGAATATGTGCAGGGCACGAATTTGCTGAAGCTTCTTGATGAAGCCCCGCTTGAGCCCGAACATGTGGCGCAGATTGGTGCCAAGATTGCGGCAGCTCTTGTCGATCTGCATCGGCAAAATGTACTGCATCTCGATATCAAGCCCTCCAACATCATGCTGCGCGATTCCGGCGAAGCGGCGCTGATTGATTTCGGCCTGTCGCGACATATGCTTTTGCCTGATCTGCTCGAAGAAGAATTTCATGTGCCGATGGGCACGGGCCCTTACATTTCACCCGAGCAAGTGCTGCACAATCGCACTGATCCGCGCTCGGATATTTTTTCGCTTGGTGTCCTGCTCTATCATTTTGCGACCAAAGTGCGGCCCTGGGGGATCCCGAAATTCAATCGTGGTTTGCGCGCGCGTCTGTGGCGCGATCCTGTGCCGCCGCGCAAAATCAATCCGGCTATTCCGCCGTGGTTGCAGGAAGTCATTCTGCGCTGTCTGGAACCGCAAGCGCTCAATCGCTATCCAACAGCGGCGCAATTGCTGTTTGATTTGCAACATCCAGACGAAGTGCGCCTGACGGAACGCGCGACACGTCTTGAACAATCCGGCTTCTGGACGACCATGAAACGCCGCTTCCGCTCTGCGGCGCTGGATACGGAACAGGTCCAGCAGATCAGCGAGCGGCCTGTTACCACGGCCCCTATTGTTTTGGCCGCGGTGGACTTGAGCGAAGGCATGGAAGCGCTGGCCGCGGCCTTGCGGCGCGAGGCGGCGCGTGTGCTGCATTTCGTGCCGGGCGCGCGTTTGGCTTGCGTGAATGTGTTGAAGCTCAATCGCATCGGGCTCAATTATTCGCGCGATGAACAGGGCCGCAATATTCACGTCACCCGCTTGGTCGAATTGAAAGAATGGGCGCGGCCTCTGGGGCTGGGCGTGGGTGATGTGACATTTCACGTTCTGGAATCGCCCGATCCCGGTGCGTCACTGATCGAATTCGCCAAGTCGAATAATGTCGACCAGATTTTGATTTGCGCGCGCGGCAATTCCAATTTGCGTCGCTATCTGGGCTCGACCTCCACCAAGGTTGTGGCGGAAGCCCCCTGCACCGTGACCGTGGTGCGCCTGCCGGCTGCCGCCAATGAGATTTCCGAAGAGCTCGAGGCTCTGGAGCAGGCCGGAACGCCCTAGATTTTGGCGCCGTTTCGCGCTAATCACGTGGCATGAACAGATTTGAGCGCACTCCCATGCCGGTTGGCGAAGCCCGCGTCGAGTTTCTCGACGGGGATTTTCGCGTGCTTTCGCCGGGTAGTTTCGTACGCTGCGCGGTGACGGGCGAGCCCATTCCCGTGGATGATTTGCGCTATTGGGATGTGGACCGCCAAGAAGCCTATGCTTCGCCAGAAGCCAAGCTGAAACAGCTCGGCATTATCCGCGGCTGATTTTTCGCGCAATCAACTCGGCGAGTTTTTGCGGCTCGTCGAATGTTAAAGCCACACGCAGCACAACAAGACCAGGCAAAGCGCCTTCCGGAATGCGGATGGCGTCTTTTTCCGTTGTGACAATCGTCTCTGGTTCTGGCGTATTACCGCAAGAAAGAAGACGGATTTTTTCTAGCTCTTCGACTGTGTAGGGATGGTGATCGGCAAAAGCATGCATCACCGACACGCGCCCGCCCAGATCACGCAGGTAGCGGAAGAATTTTTCGGGCCGCCCAATGCCAGCAAAGGCATAGAGCCTTTTGTCTTTGATCTCATGCGCATTGTCGGGCACGAGTGTGCCGCGTAAAACAAGCTTGCCGAGTGCGCGGGCTTGTTCCGCCAGAGCGTCGCCCCGCTTGCCTTCGCCAATGATGACAAGGCCATCCACAAAAGGCCATTGCGCGTCGAGCGGTGCACGCAAGGGTCCGGCCGGCACGCACATGCCATTGCCAATGCCCGCTTCGCCATCGACCACGGCGAGGCTCACATCTTTCGTCAGATAGGGATTTTGCAATCCGTCATCGAGAATAACGATAGACGCGCCCTTTTGTGCTGCCGCACGCGCGCCCGCCACACGATCGGTGCAGATGAAGGTCGGCGCGAGACGCGCGAGCAATATCGGTTCATCGCCCACCTCTGCCGCGAGATGGCGCGCGGGGTCGACTTGCAAAGGCGTTGTGCTAGCAAGTGCGCCGCCATAGCCGCGTGACAAAAAGGCGATGTGCTCGCCTTGGGCTTGCAGCATTTTGCCAATGGCAAGGGCGGTCGGTGTTTTGCCCGCGCCACCCGCCACAAAATTGCCGATGCAAATGACAGGAATGTCGACGCGCGTGCCTTTGCGCTTCATCCGCGCCGCTGTGATCGCACCGTAAAGTCTGCCGATAGGTTTGAGGGCGCGGCAGAGCATATCCGCGTCATCCAACCACCATCCGAAAAGTGCGCGCATTAGCGCCGTTCCATCCGCAATTGCACAATCCAAGGCTCGAGCGCCTGCATCACATTTGATGCTGCTCCGCCGAGATTTTCAACTGCTTCTGCAGCCGCGCGCGCCATGCGCCGAAGCGCTGCCGTATCTGACAGCAGAAGCGCGAGCGTGCGTGCCAGCGTATCGGCATCCGCCACCATGATGGCAGCACCCGCGCGATCAAGCATTTCATAAACTTCAGCAAAATTGGCCACATGGGGCCCGTGCAAAATAGCCCCGCCAAGTTTGGCGGGTTCAATTGGGTTTTGCCCGCCTTCTGCGCCCAGCGATTTGCCGACATAGATCAAGCTCGCCACACGATAGAAAAGCCCAAGCTCGCCCATTGTGTCGGCAATATAGACGCCACGTCCCGCCACCGGATGATCACCGCGTGAGCGTAGGCCTGCATCAATCTCATTCGCGCTTGCCAGTTCAGCAATTTGCGCGCCGCGATTGGCATGGCGCGGCACGATGATCGTCAAGAGATCGGGAAAGCGTTTCACCAAATGGCGATGCACCGCGAGAATGATTTCTTCTTCCCCGCTATGAGTGGAAGCCGCCACCCAGACAGGGCGCGGGCCGATCATGGCAGTTATTTCTGCGAGTTTCGTGCTGTCAGCGGGCGGTGCTGACGCGTCAAATTTCAGATTGCCTGCCACTCGCACGCGCGGGGCACCCAGCATCATCAAACGCGCAGCATCATCACGCGTTTGCGCGAGGCAAAGATCAACACGCTTCAAAAGGCTTGAAATAAAGCCCGGCATTTTCTGCCAGCGCTGGAACGAGCGTTCAGACACGCGCGCATTGACCATGACGAGCGGAATGGCACGCGCAGTCGTTGCCATAATGAGGTTGGGCCAGATTTCGCTTTCGGCAATCATCGCGAGGTCAGGGCGCCAATGATCCAGAAAGCGCGTCACGCAGCTGGGCAGATCAAGCGGGATATATTGGTGAATGGCGCCAGGCGGCAGGCGCTGCGCCAGAATTTGCGCCGACGACACGGTGCCCGTGGTGATCAGCACGTTAAAACCCTTGGCGCGCAGAGCATCGACGAGGGGCAGGAGCGCCAAGGCCTCGCCCACGCTCGCGCCATGCAGCCAGGCGAGCGTGCCTTTGGGCCTTGCAATGCCGGCGCGGCCCAAACGCTCGCCCATGCGGCGCGCATCTTCTTTGCCGCGTTTCTTGCGCCAATTGAGAAGTGCAGGCCCAAGCGGCGTCAGCAGCCGTGTCAGGCCGCTGTAGAGCGTGAGCAGGGGCTGCGCCAAAAGCCGATCAGGCCGGATCGAGGAAGCGATGCAGATGCACGACGAAATAGCGCATCTGAGCATTGTCGACGGTGGACTGCGCCTTTGACTTCCAGGCTGCATGGGCCTGCGCGTAATTGGGATAAATGCCGACGACATCGATCTTGGACGGATCTTTGAATTCCGTGCTGTCGAGGCCCACCAGCTCCCCGCCGAAGACAATATGCAAAAGCTGTTTCGATTCGCGTGCGTTCTCGGTCATGTCAGATCCATTATGTTGATGCGGGGCGTTCTGGCGCGCCCTTCGTATTGTTTCGTCAGGCCATCGCCTGCAGCCTGGAGATCATCTCCGCGCGAAACCGCGCCGGGGCTGCTGCCAATATGCCGTGTTTGGGGGAAGGTTGGTTGTAGAGAGGTCTGTCGCCCTCGCTATCGCCCAGGAATCCGCCCGCCTCATGAACAATCAGGTCGGCCGCCGCTATATCCCAATCATGGGCATTGGTCGAGGCAAGTCCGGCCTCGATTTGCCCTTCCGCAACGAGAGCAATCCGATAGGCGAGCGAGGGCACTTTGCCCTGCGGGGAGATGGCCGCGCCCGTGCGGGCAAAACGGTCCAGAAGGGGCTGAGGGCCGGCGAAACGGGCGCCTGCAAGGCTCAGGGCCTCAGAGACACGGATCGGGGCCCCATCGCGCTGCGCGCCCCCGCCAGCCAGGGCGGTAAAGGTCTGGCCCAGTGCTGGCAGATGCAGGACGCCGATCAGGGGCAGGCCGTCGACCACCAAAGCGACCGACACAGCCCATCTTGGGTCTCCCGCCATAAAAGCGCGGGTGCCATCAATCGGATCCACAATGAACAGGCGCTGGCGGGAGAGCCGCTCGGGCGTGTCCGCGGTTTCTTCCGACAGCCAGCCAGCGGCTGGGTCCAGAGCCCGCAATTCCTGTTTAAGGAGCGCATCGGCGGCGTGATCGGCCTCAGTGACGGGGGAGCCGCCTTCCTTGGTCTCGACGCCTGCGCTGGTGCGCTCGCCGGGGTGAAACCAGCCCAGAGCCTTGTCGCCAGCGCGATGCGCCGCCGCCACCATGGCGGGGAGCAAACGGGCGGGATCAGGCTGCAAAATCACGTGTGGCGGTCCAGCGTGGGCAGGAAAGACTCTCAAGCTCTAAGGCCGCAAAAGGGCAGGGGCAAGTCCGCGGCTTGTCGCGGCTCTAGTTTAGAATTGGACTAATCAAAAATCATATGTGTTGACCCTATTTTGAGGCTGCTGTTACGACAGTTTGCTGCTTGGAAAACAGGCAGCTTTTCGCCGCGGCCTTGAACCGCGGCCGAACGTGGGGTTTGCTTATGTCATCCATCTCAAAAATTTTTGCCTCTGCTCTTTTATGCGGCCTTGCTGTGTCCAGAATGGCGCACGCGCAAGAGGTCAATCTCTATACTGTTCGCGAGCCTGGCCTTGTGAAGCCACTGGCTGAAGCTTTCACCAAAAAGACCGGCATCAAGGTCAATACAGTTTTCATGAATGATGGTCTCGCAGAACGTGTCGAAGCCGAAGGCGCACGCTCTCCCGCCGACGTGCTGATGACTGTCGATATCGCCAAGCTTGTTGAGATTGCCGAGAAGGGGATCGCTCAGCCGGTTTCCTCACCCGTGCTCGAAGCCGCCGTGCCGGCGCAATTGCGCGATGCTGACAAGCGCTGGTTTGCCTTGTCGCTGCGTGCGCGTCTCATCTATGTGTCGAAGGATCGTGTGAAAGACACGGCTATGAATTACGAAGATCTTGCCGATCCGAAATGGAAGGGCAAGATTTGCATCCGCTCGGGCCAGCACTCCTACAATATCGCGCTTCTCTCCGCTTACATCGCCCATCACGGCGAAGCGGCAGGTGAGGCTTGGGCCAAGGGCGTGAAAGCCAATCTCGCACGTAAGGCCACAGGTGGTGACCGCGAAGTGGCGCGCGATATTTTGGGCAATCTCTGCGACATTGGCGTGGGCAATTCCTATTATGTCGGTCTGATGCGCTCAGGTGCAGGCGGGCCGGATCAGGAAAAGTGGGGCGCTGCGATCAATGTGCTTCTGCCGACATTCAAGAACGGCAGCACGCATGTGAATGCCTCGGGTGCGGCGGTCGCCAAAAATGCGCCCAATCGTGACAATGCCGTGAAGTTTATGGAATTCCTCGTCTCGGATGAGGGCCAGAAAATCTACACGGAAGAAAATTTTGAATATCCGGTCAAAGCGGGTGCGCAGATGCATCCGATCATCAAAGCCATTGGTGATTTGAAGCCTGATGCTTTGGCGCTTTCTGAAATTGCCAAGCACCGCAAAGCAGCGAGCTTGATCATGGATCGGGTTGGCTTCGACAATTGATCTCGCTTCGCACCATAAGCGCACGTTTTGCAAACGGGACGGCAGGTCTTCCTGCCGTCTCTTTGCTCGTGGCGGCTCTTGTGGCGGCGCCCGTGATTTCGCTCGCCATATTGGCGGCGAAAGGGTCTGGCGATTTATGGCCCCATCTGGCGGCCTATGTTTTGCCGCAAGCGATCAGTGATACTTTGCTCTTGCTTGTGGGCACTGGCGTGCTGGTGATTGTCATTGGCACCAGCGCCGCATGGCTCGTCACGGCTTATGAATTTCCCGGTCGTCACTTCTTCCAATGGGCGCTGCTGCTGCCGCTCGCTATGCCCACTTATATTATCGCTTACGCCTATCTTGATCTGCTGCATCCCATCGGGCCTGTGCAGACGGCTTTGCGCGCAGCCTTGGGATTATCTTCGCCGCGCGATCTGATCTTGCCTGATATCCGCTCTATGGGTGGCTGCATTCTGCTCTTTGGCTTTGTGCTCTACCCCTATGTGTATTTTTCGACGCGCGCCATGTTTGTCATGCAAATGGCCAATCTCGTTGAAGTCGGCCGCACGCTGGGTGCGGGCAGTCTGGGGATTTTCCTGCGCGTGGCTTTGCCGTTGGCGCGTCCCGCCATTGCGGTGGGCACATCGCTCGCGCTGATGGATGCGCTGAATGATATTGGCGCCTCCGAATTTTTGGGCGTGCGCACCATGACCGTGTCGATTTATTCGACATGGGTGAACCGCTCCAATCTCCCGGGTGCTGCACAAATTGCACTCATCATGCTGGCGCTGGTGATCGCGCTCATTCTGATCGAGCGTTTTGCGCGCCGCCGCCAATCCTATGCGGGCTCCACACAGCGCGCGCGCCGTCTTGTGCCCGAGCGCCTGCGTGGCGTGAAAGCGCTTGGGGCGTGGTTGGCCTGCGCCTTGCCGATTTTCATCGGCTTTGTCGCGCCTGCGCTTTATCTCTTCGTTGAGGCGCTGGCGCGTTTGCGCTTTGCAGGTCTCTCCTCATCTTTGTTGACGCAGATTGGCAATACGGTGCTCATTTCTGCGCTCGCCACTATCGTGTCGCTGGCCTTGGGTCTCGTTCTGGCCTTCACCGCGCGCATGATGCGCAATGCTGTGACCGATGTGATCTTGCGCGTCGCAAGCCTTGGTTATGCTCTGCCCGGTACGGTGCTGGCCATCGGCCTGCTCGGACCGCTCGCCTTGATGGATGATGCCATTGCTTCTGTCTCAGAATTGCTCACCGGGCGCACGACGGGTCTTGTTATGTCGGCAAGCGGGGTAGCGTTGATCTATGCCTATGTCGCGCGCTTCCTCACCATTTCGACGGGCAATGTGGAAAGTGGCCTGTCGCGCCTGTCGCTGTCGCTCGATCATGCGGCGCGCACCCTTGGAGAGAGCGCAGGCGGCGTGTCACGCCGCATCCATCTGCCTTTGATTTCGCCTGCACTCGCCTCTGCCGCTTTGCTCGTCTTTGTCGATTGCATGAAGGAGCTGCCCGCGACCCTTCTTCTGCGCCCGCTCAATTTCGAGACTTTGGCGACCCATCTTTATGGCGAGGCGGCGCGTGGCACTTATGAAGATGGGTCCATCGCGGCCTTGGCCATTGTGCTCTTCGGTCTTCTGCCTATGATCCTGCTCGCGCGCACCAGCCGCGCGCCAAAGAAAGCAGGACTCCATATGCCTCAGCGCGAGGGCGTTGCTCATGGTTAGAGGGCCGTTCCAAGCCGCGCTTCCGCGCGCGCGTTGCGCAGGCTTTCTCGTCATCGAGAATGTGCGCCAGACCTATGACGGTGTCGAAGCCTTGCGGGATGTGTCGCTGGCTGTCGCGCCGGGCGAGATTCTCTGCCTGCTCGGCGCATCGGGCTGTGGCAAAACCACTTTGCTGCGCTTGGCTGCCGGTGTGGAGGCGCCAAGCGGTGGTCGCATTTTGCTCGATGGTGTGGAAGTCGCAGGTCCCACCAATTTTGTGCCGCCGGAAAAGCGTGGCGTTGGCCTCGTCTTTCAAGATTACGCGCTCTTCCCGCATATGACCGTTTTGGAAAACGTCATGTTCGGCCTTCGCCATCTGCCACAGGCGCAAGCGCGCGAATTGGCGATGCGCGGCTTGGCGCGCGTGGCGCTCGATCATTATGCTGATAGCTATCCGCAATTGCTCTCGGGTGGTGAGCAGCAACGCGTTGCTTTGGCGCGCGCACTCGCGCCGCGCCCGAGCGTCATTTTGATGGATGAGCCTTTCTCTAATCTCGACCAGCGCCTGCGCGAAAGTATTCGCGAAGAAACCATGACACTGTTGCGCGAGGAAGGCATTTCAGCCGTGGTCGTGACGCATGATCCGGAAGAGGCCATGCATATTGCCGATCGCATTGCGCTGATGCGCAAGGGCGAGATTGTGCAGACAGGTACGGCTGAAGATCTTTACTTCTGTCCGGAATCTCTCTTTGCCGCTCGCTTCTTCTGCGACCTGAATGAATTGGAGGCGCAAGCCCAAGGTGGTGAAGTCATCACGCCGCTGGGCACATTTGCAGCGCCACATATTCCAGACGGTCCTTGTGTTGTTTGCATTCGCCCGCAGGCTTTGCTTTTCGATACGGATCGTGGTGGCATTGAATCCACCATTACAGCGCGGCGCTTTCTGGGTCGCGTGGATCGCCTGCGCGTGAAAGTGCCAGGCATTGAACAAGATGTACATGCGCGCCTGCGCGATGCGCGCGCTTTCCGCCCCGGACAAATCGTGCGTCTGGCGGTGGATGCGCGGGACGTGCTCGTCTTTCCGCAACGTGATCATGACAAAGGCAAGGCTGGCGCTTAGAATCTGGAACATTGATTCTCATGCGCTGCATTGCTGCGAAAGTTTCGAAGGAAAATTTGAAATGAAATTGATCTCCTCTCTCCTCTCTGCCGTGCTTTTTGCAGGCGCCGCTCAGGCCGCTGACCTCAAGGGTGGAAAAGCGCCAGCCCCCGCGGCACCGGAAGCGGCGGGTGAAGTGCCAGGCGGTGATATTTTCGGTTTCACCAGCGCGACCGATGTCGGCAATGTCGGTGACAAGGGCCTCGCGCTGGAAAATGACGGCTCTTATGGCCGCCGCGACATGCGCTCGCGCGTTCTGACGCAAAAGCTCGAATTGTCGCGCACCTTTGCGCCGAACTGGTCTTATGCCGCCTCGCTCTTCGGCGCTTGGTCGAGCGTCAAGAACAGCACAGGCGATGTTGCAAATCGCACGGGTTACAATTTTGATGGCCTGTCGATGGAAGTGCGCCATCGTTTCATCGAGCGCAGCGCGACCAATCCTTTCGCTTTCACTTTCGCCATTGAGCCGCGTTGGGGCCGTGTGGATACGGTTTCTGGCGTGAATGCCGCCAGCTATGGCGCGGAATTCAAATTGCAGGCTGATCGCGCTTTGAGCGACAAAATCTTCTGGGCGGTGAATGCGAATTTCGCCACGAGCCGTGGCCGTGATGCGGCTGATGGCACATGGTCGAATTCTTCAGAAAGCGTCGTCTCCTCTGCGCTCACTTATGCCGTGGTCGATGACAAGCTCTTCATGGGTGGCGAAGCGCGCTGGAACCAGGCGTGGAGCAAGGGCTTTTTCGGCAAGCTCGACGGTCAGGCTTTGTTTGTCGGCCCGACCATTGCCTATAAGGCCAGCGAAAGTGTGATGCTCAATGCTGTCTTCCTGCCGCAGATTGCAGGCAAGGCGCGCTCTGTCACAGGTCTGCTCGATATTGATAATTTCGAGCGCGCCAATTTCCGCGTGAAACTGGCAGTGGGCTTCTAAGCCCAATCACCGAGCGCGGCTTGCACCACGGCAAGCGCAGCAACGCCAGCTGTGTCACCACGCAAAATGCGCGGGCCGAGAGACAGTCGCGTGACATTCTTGACCCGCAGGAGCCATTCGCGTTCTTGCGGGTCAAAGCCACCTTCCGGTCCGATGATCACAGCGAGTGGGCCTTTCGGCAGATCGCGTAAAGCCGCGATCGGGTCCGCGACAGGTGCGTCTTCATCGCAAAAAATCAGGCGGCGATCATCCGGCCATTGGCCCAGAATCTTTTCGAGCTTCACAGCGTCTTCGACGTCAGGCACAGAAAGAATGCCGCATTGCTCGGCCGCCTCAATCGCATTGGCGCGCATGCGCTCCAGATTGATGCGGCCTGATTGCGTGCGCCGTGTCATGACGGGCTGCAAACGGCTGGCGCCCATTTCGACCGCCTTCTGCACCATATAATCGAGCCGCGCATGTTTGAGCGGCGCGAAGAGATAATGCAGGTCGCAATTGATCGTCTGCGCGCGGGTGCACTCTTGGCCGACGAGCAGCACTTGTTTGCGTGACAGCGCCTTGATCGCCATGCGCCATTCGCCATCGCGGCCATTAAAGGCCAGCACGGCGTCGCCATCGCCCAGCCGCAGCACATTGAGCAGATAATTCGATTGGTCTTTATCGGGCGCAATCTCGCATCCGGCGCCAAGGGCAGCGTCGAGATAGAGGCGGGGGGCGGAAAAATCGTAAAGAGACAAGCGGCTTCCTCGAAGCATGGGCTGCGCCCCAGCATTAGCCGCCCATGAGCGGCGGCGCCAGCCCTGGGGCGGTGCCATTGTCAGGGTGACCAAGGGGGCCTATGTAGGCGACAGGCCGGTGAAGCGGGCCTGTGTCTGGGGATAAGAAGGTTCGGAGCAAAATGGCCCGCGATGTCACCGATCTGACGCCGATTGCGTCACGCGACGAGCTTGTCGCGTGGTTCGAGGCCGGGTGTAAGCCAGAGAGCCAATTCCGTATTGGCACCGAACACGAAAAAATCCCCTTCTATCTCTCCGATTTTGCACCCGTCCCCTATGAGGGTCGCCGACCGCAAGGTGGCATCCGCGCTTTGCTGGACGCCATGCGCGAGACGACCGGCTGGTCACCCATTATGGATGGCGAGGCACTGATCGGTCTGTTTGACGAGAAAGTCGGCGGGGCCATTTCGCTGGAACCCGGCGGGCAGTTTGAGCTCTCTGGCGCGCCGCTCGAAAATATTCACGAGACGCGCGAAGAATTCGACACGCATCTCAAAATCGCCAATGCGGCGGCCGTGCAAAATGGCATTGGCTTTTTGTCGCTCGGCATGAGCCCGGCTTGGACCTTGGCGCAGACACCCGTCATGCCCAAGAGCCGCTATAAAATCATGACCGCCTATATGCCCAAGGTTGGCACGCGCGGTCTCGACATGATGTATCGCACCTGCACGGTGCAGGTGAATCTCGATTTTGCATCCGAAGCCGATATGGTGAAAAAGCTGCGCGTCTCACTCGCGCTGCAACCGCTCGCCACCGCGCTCTTTGCCAATTCACCTTTCACCGAAGGCAAGCTCAACGGCCGTCTCTCCGAGCGTTCAGAAATCTGGCGCGATACGGATAACAATCGAGCGGGAATGCTGCCCTTCGCGTTTGAGGACGGCATGGGTTTTGAGCGCTATGTCGATTATGCGCTGCAAGTGCCGATGTATTTTGTGAAGCGCGGCGACACCTATCATGATGTGGCAGGAGCCGACTTCCGCGCTTTGCTTGATGGCAAGCTGCCGCAATTGCCGGGTGAGCGCGCCACTTTGTCCGATTGGGCCAATCACCTCTCGACCATTTTCCCGGAAGTGCGCTTGAAGCGTTTCCTCGAAATGCGCGGCGCGGATGCGGGCTCGGTCGATCATATGACGGCCATGTCGGCATTCTTTGTCGGCTTGCTTTATGATTCAGCCACTTTGGATGCGGCTTGGGATGTGGTGAAGGGCTGGAGTACTGCCGAGCGTCAGGCTTTGCGCGACGCGGTGCCGGTGCAAGGCTTGGCTGCAAAAATTGCCGGTCGCAGCTTGCAAGAGATTGGTCGCGAGATTGTCGGCCTGTCGCGCGCGGGTCTTGCGCGCCGTGCACGC
>CANGFE010000063.1 GCA_947453155.1 Beijerinckiaceae bacterium
CGGTCATCGAGACCGGCGCTGGAGATCGTGGATTCGGTCACGGGGCAACTCCTGCAAAGCAATGCATCGCCGGACGGGAAAACCGCCCTGCGTTGCCCCCTATATAGGGCAGGCGCTTGCGCCTGTCAGGGGGTCGGCTAAAGCTAGGGGCGAAATGCGCCCCGATATCCTCAACCCGCTTTTTGCCTCTGTCGCCACGCTGCCGGGCGTCGGCCCCAAGACGTGCACACTCTTTGAGCGGGCGCTGGCGACAGCCCATGGCGGCGAGCCACGTGTGGCGGACTTACTCTTCCACCTGCCCCATTCGGGGATTGATCGGCGCGCACGGCCCAAAATAGCCGAAGCCTCGCGCGAGCAGATCGTGCTTCTGGAAGTCACCGTCACCGAACATCGTCCGCCACAAAATGCGCGCGGCAAGGCGCCCTTTCGCGTGGTGGTGGAGGATGAGACAGGCGAACTCACGCTCATTTTCTTTGCCGCCAACCATCAATGGATCGAACGCTCGCTGCCGTTGGGCGCGAAACGCTGGATCTCAGGCAAGATCGAATTGTGGGAGGGCCGATTGCAAATGGTCCATCCCGACAAAATTCTGGATGAAACCGCGCTTGCCAAATTGCCGCCCGTTGAGCCCGTCTATGGTTTGACCGAAGGCCTCACCCAACGCGCCGTGCAAAAAGCCTCGGATGCGGCGCTCTCCAAACTGCCGGAGTTGCCGGAATGGATTGATGGGCCGCTCTTCGCGCAAAAGCGCTGGCCGTCGTTCAAGGCCGCCTTGGAACTTGTGCATCGGCCCGAAGAGCCGAAGATTTTCGATCCGCAACATCCGGCACGCTTGCGGTTGGCCTATGATGAATTGCTGGCCAGCCAAGTGGCGCTCGGCCTTGTGCGCGCGCGGATGAAAAAACTGGGCGGGCGCGCCAGTGTTGGCACCGGAAAAATCTCTGACAAGATTCTAGGCGAACTACCCTTCTCGCTGACCGGCGCACAGGTCGAGGCATTGACCGAAATCCGCGCCGATCTGGCGTCCGGCGAGCGCATGTTGCGTCTCGTGCAAGGTGATGTGGGCTCGGGCAAGACACTCGTCGCGCTGCTTGCTATGGCAACCATGGTGGAAGCAGGCCGCCAAGCGGCCATGATGGCGCCCACGGAAATTCTGGCGCGCCAGCATTATGAGCGCATGCTGCCTTTATGCGAGGCGGCGCGTGTGAAACTGGCTCTCCTCACAGGGCGCGACAAAGCGGCTGAGCGCAAAAAGACGCTTGCCGCATTGGAGTCGGGCGATATCGACATTGTGGTGGGCACGCATGCGCTGTTCCAAGAGGCCGTGGCTTTCAAGGATCTGGGACTGGCTGTCGTTGATGAACAGCATCGCTTTGGCGTGCATCAGCGTTTGGCCTTGGGCTCGAAGGGTGATGCCGTCGATGTGCTGGTGATGACCGCCACGCCCATTCCGCGCACGCTGGTGCTCACTTACTTTGGCGATATGGATGTTTCCATGCTGCGCGAAAAGCCGGCGGGTCGTCAGCCCATTGATACGCGCGCCCTGCCAATCGAACGGCTCGACGAAGTGGTTGCCGGCATCGGTCGCGCCATTCAATCAGGAGCGCGGGCTTATTGGGTCTGCCCGCTGGTCGATGAAAACGAAGAGCTGGATCTGGCAGCTGCCACAGAGCGCGCCGAAGTTTTGCGTCAATTCTTTGCCGATCAGGTCGGCCTTGTGCATGGCCAGATGAAGGGCAAAGAAAAAGATGCCGCAATGGAGGCTTTCCAGCGCGGCGAAACGAAAATTCTGGTGGCCACCACAGTGATTGAAGTGGGTGTGGATGTTCCAGAGGCCACGATTATGGTGATCGAACATGCCGAGCGCTTTGGCCTCGCGCAATTGCACCAATTGCGCGGCCGCGTGGGACGCGGCAAAGACCGCTCGACCTGTTTGCTGCTTTACAAAGCGCCTTTGGGCGAAGTGTCAGAAGCGCGCATCAGCATTATGCGCGAGACGGAAGACGGCTTCCGTATTGCGGAGGAAGATTTGAAATTACGCGGCGAAGGCGAAGTTCTGGGTACGCGCCAATCGGGCACGCCGGGCTTTCGCCTAGCGAGCCTTGACGTGCACGGCGCGCTATTGCCGGTCGCACGTGACGATGCGCGGATGATTGTCGAAAAAGACCCGGACCTCTCGAGCCCGCGCGGACAGGCTGTGCGCACGCTGCTCTATCTGTTTGGTCGCGATGAAGCGGTGAAACTGCTGCGGGCCGGGTGATAATCCTGTTTTCGGCCTTCTGGGTTGCTTTGCTGCACTCGCAATGACGGTGGAAAGGTGTCGTCTTTACCTCGTCTGTGCGAGGAACCGAAGGCGACGTGGCAACCCAGGTAATCTTTCACGCGGCGACTGCTCGCCCACAAATCACCCCGCCTTTTCCAATTCCCGTTTCACCTTGGCCTGTTCGGCCAGCGCGCCCAGAGCGGCTTGGGTTTCTGGCTGGATCAAACCCGCCGACATGATGAGCTTGGCGGCATCATCGGGCGTCATCGGAATTTCGATCACGTCACTCACTGGCAGAAAGAAATAAAAGCCCGTGGTCGGGTTGGGCGTGCATGGCAAGAAGACCGAGACATGCTCACCCTGCGGCAGAGCTGCCGTCACGGTGGCAGAGGGCGGCGCAGAGATGAAGACGATCGTCCACATGCCGGGGGCCGGAAATTGCACCAGCCCAACTTTGCGGAAACTCGTTCCTGATTGCGAGAAAATCGTCTCGAAAATCTGCTTCACACTTTTATAGAGACCGCGCACCACGGGCATGCGGTCGAGCATCGCCTCGCCGATGCGGATCAAAGCGCGGCCAGCAAAATTGGCCGCGAAGAATCCCAAGATCGTCAGACCCAAAAACGCCACCAGCACGCCAACGCCTGGCACGTGGAATGGCAGATAGGGATCAGGCGACAGGAAGGGCGGCATCAGAGGCTTCACCCAATTGTCAACCGTGTCGACAAACCACCAGACCAACCAAATGGTGACGGTGAGTGGCCCGGTAATGATCAGGCCCGTGAAAAACCAAGCGCGCACACGTGCCCCGAAACTTGGCCGGCTCACGATTTCGCTATTCGGAAATTCGATCTGATTCATGTTCTGCCCGTGAAAGCGCGCGAGAAGGAGAGCGGCGCGCAGGGGCTAATCTATTCTACCGTGACGCTCTTGGCGAGGTTTCTCGGCTGGTCAACGTCCTTACCCATGACCACAGCTGTGTGATAAGCGAGCATTTGGACGGGCACAGAATAGGGAATGGCGGCAAAATCCGGAGCCATATCCGGCATGGTAATGGCCTTGAAGAAGCGCACGGCCGATTCATGCTCGGCGCGCTGGTCGCCAATCAAGATGATTTTACCCCCGCGCGCGGCCACTTCCTGCATGTTCGAGACGGTCTTCTCGAAAACGGAATCGAAGGGCGCCAGAACGATGACCGGCATTTTCTCGTCGATCAGCGCAATGGGGCCATGCTTCAGCTCACCCGCCGCATAACCTTCGGCGTGGATGTAGGAAATTTCCTTGAGCTTGAGCGCGCCTTCCATCGCCAGCGGGTAATTGGTGCCACGGCCGAGATAGAGCACGTCTGAAGCCTTGGCGAGATCGCGCGCCAAAGACTCAATCTGCGGCTCGCGCTTGAAAGCTTCGGCCATCAGGCCCGGCGTCGCCATGAGTTCTGAGACGAGCGCCTGTTCGCGCTTGGCATCCAGCGCGCCACGCGCGCGCCCAAAGGCAACGGCCAGACACGCGAGCACAGCAAGCTGGCAGGTGAAAGCTTTGGTCGAGGCCACACCGATTTCGGGCCCGGCCAAAGTGGGCGCCACCACATCGCTTTCGCGCGCAATGGTGGAGGTCGGCACATTGACGACAGACAGAATGTGCTGGCCCTGCTCTTTCGCATAACGCAGGGAGGCCAAAGTGTCGGCCGTTTCGCCCGATTGCGAGACGACGATCATCAGGCCATTCTCGCTCATCGGTGCATCGCGATAGCGGAATTCGCTTGCCACATCGATTTCAACCGGCAAGCGCGCATAGCGCTCGAACCAATATTTGGCGATGAGCCCTGCATAATAGGCCGTGCCGCAAGCTGAAATGGTGATGCGCGAGAGTTTGGTTAGATCAAACGGTAAGTCAAAAGGCAGACGCACTGCGCCGCCCGACATGTCGAGATAATGAGCCAGCGTGCGGCCCACAACTTCCGGCTGCTCGTGAATTTCCTTCGCCATGAAATGACGATGATTGCCTTTGTCCACCAAGAAGGCGGAGGCTTGCGTCTTTACCTTGGCGCGCTTGACGGGGCGGCCTTGTGCATCATGGAATTCGGCGCTCTTGGGGGTCAGCACGACCCAATCGCCATCATCCAAATAAGTGATTGTGTCAGTGAAGGGTGCGAGCGCCAGCGCATCGGAGCCCAGATACATTTCGCCATCGCCATAACCAACGGCAAGCGGTGCACCTTGGCGCGCACCGATCAAAAGATCATTCGCGCCTTCAAAAATAAAGGCGAGCGCAAAAGCGCCGCGCAATTTCGGCAAAGCTGCAGCTACTGCCTCGCGCGGGCCGTGGCCATTGCGCATTTCATCGGTGACGAGATGGGCGACAGTTTCCGTATCGGTCTCGGTGACGAAGACATGGCCCTTGGCAGTCAGCTCTTCGCGCAATTCGCGGAAATTTTCGATAATGCCATTATGCACCACCGCGACTTTATCTGTCGCATGCGGATGGGCATTGTTTTCGGTCGGGCGGCCATGCGTTGCCCAGCGCGTATGGCCAATGCCGACCGTGCCTTGCAACGGAGAGGCAGCCAGTTTGGCGGCCAGATTTTTCAGCTTGCCTTCGGCCCGCACGCGGGTGAGATGGCCTTGTTCGAGTGTGGCAACGCCTGCGGAATCATAGCCGCGATATTCGAGACGGCGGAGCGATTCCACAATCTCGCCCGCCACCGGGGCCGCGCCAACAATGCCAACAATTCCGCACATATTCGTTCCGTCTCCGCTTGAGGCGCTTGTGCTAGACCGCACAAAGCCGAGGCTCAAGACACTTTGCGTTACATAATTTTACGGGCGTTTTTTCGGGCGGCTGGCCATATCCGCGCGAAAACGAGCGGCCCATCCGGCCTTTTCGACTTGTCCGCCGCGTGCCAACGCCAAGGAATCAGCCGGAACATCCTTGGTGATAACAGACCCTGACCCAACATAAGCGCCGTCGCCAATTTTCACCGGAGCAACAAGCGAGGAATTCGAACCGATGAAGGCGCCTGCCCCGATCTCGGTCTTGAATTTATTATACCCGTCATAATTACAGGTGATGGTGCCGGCCCCGATATTGGCCTCAGCGCCAATGCTGGCATCGCCAATATAGGTGAGATGGCTGATCTTCGCGCCAGCACCCACCAGCGCGGATTTGATCTCGACAAAATTGCCAACCTTGGCGCCTTTGCCAAGATCAGCACCAGGGCGCAGCCGAGCAAAGGGACCCACCGTTGCGCCACCACGCACTGTGGCGCCTTCGAGATGCGAGAAGGCATGAATGATCGCGCCATCTTCGACGACGCAGCCGGGGCCGAACACAACATTGGGCTCGACCAACACGTCACGACCGAGCTTCGTGTCATGCGAAAAGAAGACGGTTTCAGGCGCCGTCAAAGTCGCGCCTTCGCGCATAGAATTTTCGCGCATGCGATTTTGGAAGACAGCATCAGCAGCAGCCAATTGCACGCGATCATTGACGCCCATAACTTCCTGCGCCGCTGCCACCACATGCACGGCTTTCAATTTCGCCTTGCGCGCCACTTCCACAGCATCGGTCAGATAAAATTCTTTCTGCACATTGTTGTTGCCGATCGCTTCCAGCAGCGACAAAGCGTGCTTGCCTGACAAAGCCATGAGACCCGCATTGCAAAGCCCCACTTGGCGCTCGGCTTCGCTGGCATCCTTATGTTCGCGGATCGCCACCAATTCGCCATTGGCCACCAGCAAGCGACCATAGCCGGTGGGATCATCCGGCTCGAAACCAAGAGCGGCCAGTACCGCGCCATCAGCCAAAGCATCGCGCAGACGCGACAAAGTTTCGGAGGTGACGAGCGGCGTATCCGCAAAGAGCACGAGCACATCATCATAGGGCTGCGCCAAAGCCGCTTTGGCGGCGAGGACCGCATGGGCTGTGCCCAGCCGCTCGGTCTGCGTAAAAATCTGCGCCTGGGGTGCTGCCTTCTGGGCGGCCGCCGCCACGTCAGCACGGTCGGGGCCGATCACCACAGCGGTCGCCTGCGCACCGGCTTTCGCAACCGCACCAAGCACATGGGCAAGCATGGATTGTCCGCCAATCTCATGCAGCACTTTCGGGCGCGCCGATTTCATGCGTGTGCCCTCGCCGGCGGCGAGAACAATGGCAAGACAGGTACGGGTCGGGCTCATCCCTAAAAGCTCCGTTCAGAGGCTGCGGGACATCTATGTTCCCCGCCGGCACGTTGGCTGGTTAACCTAAACACATCGTGAATCGCCGCCGATATAAAATCCGGCTCGCGAAATGGCATTTTTACGATTAGATAGGCAAGGCGCGTTTCCAAAGCATTTGGGCGCTCCTGCGTATCGGAGCCAAAACAGTCAAAATGCTGAAGCGTAGGGATCTGCTGAAATACGCCGCTGGCTCATTCGCGGCGGCCGCCACGCTGGACGCGCCCTTTGCGCTCGCCCAAGGCGCTGCTGCCCCGGCAATCGAGCCAACCCCCGCCCAATTTGACCCCGCCAGTGTGGTCGATCTGGCCCGCGCCCTTTCGAAAAAGCCCTATAAGGCCCCCAATTCCGCCCTGCCCGAGGGCTTTGCCAATTTGAGCCAGGACGCCTATGCGGGCATCCGCGCCAAGCCCGAAAACAAAATCTGGGCGACCGAGAACACGGGTTTCGTTCTGGAGCCGCTGCATCGCGGCTCGGTCTTTGCCGCCCAGATGGGCGTGAGCATCATCGAAAACGGTTTCGAGCGCCGCCTCGCCTATTCGCCAGACCTGTTCGATTTCGGCAAAATCACCCCGCCGGCGAATGTCGGCGACATTGGCTTTTCCGGCATTCGCCTTTCGGTGCCCTTTGAAGGCGAATTGCGCGAAGTTGCCGTTTTTCAAGGCGCCAGCTTTTTCCGGGCACGTGCCAGCTTCCAGCTTTTCGGCACGGTGGCGCGAGGCCTGTCGATCCGCACCGCTGATCCGCGCGGCGAAGAAACGCCCGCCTTCCGTCAGGTCTGGATTGAAAAGCCTAATCTTGCCACCAATGCGATTGTCATTCATGCGCTGCTCGATTCCGAGAGCGTGACGGGCGCTTATCGTTTCACCATGCGCCCCGGTGATGCCACGATCATCGATACAGAATGCACGCTGTTTGCGCGCGTCAATGTCGATCATTATGGCCTTGCCACTATGGCCAGCACATTTGTGTACGGCCCGCTGGATCGCCGCCGCGATGACATTCGCCCTTCCGTGCATGAGATTGGCGGCTTGCAAATTCTCAACGGCAATGACGAATGGATTTGGCGTCCGGTTTCGAACCGTGAAACGCTGCAGGCTTCGGCCTTTGTCGACACCAATCCGAAGGGTTTTGGCTTCCTGCAACGCGAGCGCAATTTTGGCGCTTATCAGGATGATGTCGCCCATTGGGAATGGCGTCCGTCACTTTGGATCGAGCCGATTGGCGAATGGGGCGCGGGCGAAGTGACGCTCGTTGAAATCCCCTCCGAGTCCGAAGTGAATGATAATATGGTCGCCTATTGGCGCCCGAAAGCACCGCTGACGGCGGGCGCGGAAGCTTCTTTCGCCTATCGCCAATTCTGGTGCTGGCAGGCGCCCAGCCGCCCGGCGCTCGCGCAAGTGGCGGTTTCGCGCTCGGGTCGCTCCACAGGTGGACAGCCCGGTGGCAAGCGTCGCCGTTTTTTGGTCGATTTTGCAGGCGATATTTTTAGCGACCCGCAACGCACCCAAGAGATCACCCCAAATTTGACGGCCTCTCCCGGTACGATTTCCTCCGTGCGCTCTTTCCTTGATCGTGATCGCAAAAGCATGCGTGTCATTTTTGACATGGATGCTGGTGCGGATGCGTGGAGTGAATTGCGACTTGTTCTGGAATCGCAAGGCAAGCCGATCAGCGAGACTTGGCTTTATCGATGGACACCGTAACGACCGACGCGTCGCTGCGCGATGATGAGGCCGCACAGGCTGATCCGCGCGCCTGCATGCCAATTGAAGCACCGCTGTCGATGCCGGTGCAAAGCTTCCGGCGTTTTTCTGCAAGCGAAAGACGCAGCTGGAGTGCACCAAAACTCGCCACCACACCATGGCTTTCGCGCCTGCTCGTCTTTGGCGGCGGCTTGTTACTGACCGTTTACGGCGCGATGGAAATGTATGCGGTCGTGAATGTCGGCACGATCACCACATTGAAATGGGCGCTGCTCGTTCTCTTCGTAGCGAATTTCTCATGGATCGCCATTGCCTTTACGAGCGGTGTGCTCGGCTTTTTCTGGCTTCTGTTTGCCGCACCGAAAGTCCCCGCTCTGCCAACGCATTTGCGTGAGCGCACGGCTGTCGTCATGCCGATCTATAATGAAGCGCCCAGCCGCGTGTTTGGCGCCGTGCAGGCGATGATTGAAGATGTCGAGCGCACGGGCCTCGCTACTCATTTCGACTGGTTCTTCCTGTCTGACACGACCAATCCTGATGTGTGGATTGCCGAAGAGCGCGCCTTTCTGGCGATGCGTGCGCGGCTTGGTGATCGCGCGCGTGTCTTCTATCGCCACCGCCCGAAAAACACGGCGCGTAAGGCTGGCAATATTGGCGACTTCGTCTCCCGCTGGGGCGGCGCTTATGCGCATATGGTCGTACTCGATGCTGACAGTCTGATGACGGGACATTCCATTGTGTCGCTTGCTGCCGCGATGGAAGCCGATCCCGATTCCGGCATCATCCAAACCTTGCCGCTCATCATCAATCGCAACACCATGTTTGCGCGCGTCCAACAATTTGCCGCCCGCATTTATGGGCCTGTGATTGCCTCAGGCTTGGCCGTCTGGTCGGGACGCGATGGCAATTATTGGGGCCATAATGCGATCATTCGTACCAAGGCTTTTGCCGATCATTGCGGCCTGCCCGATCTGCGCGGACGCCCGCCCTTTGGCGGCCATGTGCTGAGCCATGACTTTGTCGAAGCAGCCCTCATTCGCCGTGCGGGCTATGCCGTCTATATGCTTCCCGTGCTCGGTGGCTCTTATGAAGAAAGCCCGCCCTCGCTGATTGATTTGGCAACGCGCGACCGGCGTTGGTGCCAAGGCAATCTGCAACATTCACGCATTATGATGGCCAAGGGTTTTGTGCTGCCCACGCGCCAGCATTTTGCGACCGGCATTATGGGCTATCTCGCCTCGCCCTTCTGGATGGCGCAGTTGATCGTCGGTATCGTGCTGGTGCTGCAATCGACCTATATTCGTCCCGAATATTTTACGGATGAATTCCGCCTCTTCCCCGCTTGGCCACGCTTTGACGCGGAACGCGCGCTCGCCCTCTTCGGCGTGACCATGGCCGTGCTGCTCGCTCCCAAACTGTTCGGTCTCATCATCGCGCTTTGGGAAAGCGAGACCCGCAAAGCCTGCGGCGGGGCCTTGCGTCTCATCGTCTCGACTTTGCTTGAAGTGCTGATGTCAGCTTTGCTTGCGCCTATCATGATGGTGATTCAGACGGGCTCCGTCATGCAGATTATTTTCGGACGCGACACGGGCTGGAACCCGCAGCGGCGCGATGACGGCTCCATTCCTTTGCGCGACATTATTCGCCGCCACCGTTCACATGTCGGTTTGGGTGTCGTGACTTTGATCGCTGGTATGCTGATCTCGCCCTCGCTGGTGGCGTGGATGTCGCCCACCATTGCAGGCCTCATTCTTGCCATTCCGATTTCATGGGCGAGCGGACAGCTCGGCATTGGCCTTGCCTTGAAGCGCATGGGCCTATTGCTGACGCCTGAAGAAGCTACCCCGCCCGCTATTGCAACGCGGGCCAATGCGCTGACAAGCCAGTTTGCCGCCGAGGGTGGCGATGAATCTGACGGCATCCGCGCGCTGCATGATGATGCGCTTTTGCGCGATAGCCACGATCTCTTCCTGCCGCTTGCCCCGCCCCGCCTGCGCGGCCATATTGATACGGATCGCGCTCTGGCCGAGGCCAAGCTGAATGATGCGCAGACGCTGGATGAAGCGATCAGCTGGCTTAAGCCGAAAGAGCGCATGGTCGTGCTGCATGACCGGGCGCTGATCGACATGCTGACCCGCCTGCCTAGGACAAAAAACGAGGCCTGAAACCGGGAGGTCGTTCTTGATATTTATCAAGGCGGCCCGCGCCCCAAAAGCGCAAGCTAATCCTGAAGCGGCAAATCAGGGAGGCTCCCATGGAAGCCCGTCAGGTCATGACATCGCCTATCCTCACCATTTCACCGGGCGCCTCCGTGCGCCAAGCAATCGAGATGATGCTCGAGAGGCGGGTGAGCGGCTTGCCTGTGGTGGATGAAATCGGCCAGCTTGTTGGCATCATCAGCGAAGGCGACCTTTTGCATCGCTCTGAACTGGGCACGGAAAAACACCGCTCCAAATGGCTCGACTTTCTGCTCGGCCCTGGCCGCAGTGCGAGTGACTATGTCCATTCCCATTCGCGCCGCGTCGCAGATGTGATGACAACCGATATTGTCACCGTGCAGGAAACGACGCCGCTCGAAGAAGTTGTGAAGTTGATGGAAAAACGGCGCATCAAACGCGTGCCTGTTGTGCGCGACGGTGGCGTATCGGGCATTGTCACACGCTCAGACTTGCTGCGCGCTTTGATCAAAACAAGTGCGGCACAGGTCGTTGCCAACAGCGATGAGGAGATCAAGCAAAAGATCTACGACACGATTGAGCAGGAAGGCTGGGCCCCCGCAGGCTCCATTCATGTGAAAGTGGCGGATGGGCATGTCACGCTGGCGGGCACGATTTTCGATGAGCGCGAACGCGATGCGATCCGTGTCTGCGCCGAAAATCAGCCGGGCGTGACCGGCGTGACGGACGATATGATCTGGGTTGAGCCGACGAGCGGAAATTATATGAGCCCGACCGCTTAGATTTTCTGACGATCCCGCAGATCGGGGAAAAGGCGCATCCAGACAAGTGCCGCCACAATGGCGCTGACGCCGCCGAAAATGACGGTGGGCACAGCGCCAATGAACATGGCGAGTGCACCGGATTCAAATTCACCGAGCTGGTTGGATGTGCCGGTCAAAATCGTATGAACGGCGATGACGCGACCGCGCATTTCATTGGGCGTCTCGCTCTGGATCAGCGATTGGCGAATGACGACACTCACCATATCAGCCGCACCCAATGTCAGCAGGAAGAGAGCGGCTGGCACAATATGGGTGGAGAGACCAAAGCCCACCGTGCAAGCGCCATAAATCATCACGCAGATGAACATGGTGCGGCCCGCATGTGTGCGCAAAGGATAATGCGCAAGGACCAGCGCAGCGCAGATCGAACCCACAGATGACATGGAGCGCAACAGGCCCAGCCCCCAGGCATCCGTTTCAAAAATATCTTTCGCATAGACGGGCAAAAGGGCCGTTGCACCACCGAGCAAGACGGCAACAAGATCAAGCGTGATCGCGCCCAGAATGACGGGCTGCGTCCAGATGAATTTATAGCCAGCGACAATCACTGACCATGTCGCGCGGATTTTTTCAGCGCGCGGCGGGCGCGCACGAATGACCCAAGCGCCGATCACAGCGAGCACGAAACAGCCCGAGGCAAAAGCAAAAGGCACAGCCGTATCGAAAGCGACCAGCAAGCCACCCAAGGCGGGGCCAGTGACGCTAGCGATTTGATTGGTGGTATTATTCCACGCGACTGCGCTTTGATATTCCTCATCCGGCACAAGATTGGTCATCAAGGCCTGGCCCGCTGGATTGGCAAAAGCGCGCGCCGAGCCCAAGACAACGACCGTGAGATAGATGGGCAACATGCGCCCCGGTGCGAGCGAACCGCCCATCACGAGGCTCAACATGGTCACGCCGCAAAGCACCATGACGATGCAAGAAATCACAATGATCCGGCGCCGATCATAGCGATCTGCTGCAGGACCTGTGACCAGCGACAAAGGCACGGTCGGGATGAAAGCGCAGAGGCCAATCAACCCCAGCGCCAATGTATCATTGGTGACGAGATAAACGAGCCAGGCAATCGCCACATTCTGCACTTGCAGACCGAGCGTCCAGAGAAAGCGGCAAATGACAAAGGCGCAGAAATCATGGTGACGGAAAACCGCCCGCCCGCCTTTCGGATCGCCATCTGCCATTTGACCTGTCCTCGCCGTTTCTTATCTTCGGGCTCTAGCGCCAGAGCACGCGAATGTCGAGAGCCACCACGCCGCGTCCCGCTTCACGCGCGACCAGCGGATTGATCTCGATATCAGCAATTTTTTCCCGATGAGCGAGGAAGAAGCGGCCGAGACCTTCAGCTGCTTGCGCAAGCGCCTCGGCATCTGCCGCCGGACGACCACGATAGCCCTCGAGCAATTTGGCGAGCTTCAAGCCAGAGATGCGCGTGGCAATCTCTTTGGCATCGAGCGGCAACATGCCGAGCGACACATCTTCCAGAAGCTCGACCAACACGCCGCCAGAGCCAACGAGCAGCATCGGGCCATAAAGCGCATCTTCGCGCGCACCAACAATGGCCTCAACGCCACCGCTGACCATTTCATGCACTTCGACACCCTCAATCCGCGCATCGGCCTTATAGGCTTTTGCACTGTCGAGGATTTTTTGCGCTGCTGCCTCAACCGCCGCGCCATCGCGCAGATCAAGCGCGACGCCGCCTGCTTCCGTCTTGTGCAGAATATCCGGCGAGCGGATTTTCAAGACAACCGGGAAACCGATTTGTGCCGCAAGCGCAGCGGCGTCCTTGGGCGTTTTGGCAAGCGCCACTTGGGGCGCGTGAATGCCAAAGGCCGCCAATTTTTCGTTCAGGTTTTCTGGTGTCAGATCAGATTGTGGCGCGGGTCCGGGAAGAACCGGCGTTTTGCCCGTGCGCTGCGCATGGAACCACAAAGCATTGATCGCGCGCAATGACGGCTGCAATTCCTGCAAGAAGGGGAAACCCGCTTCCTCCTGCATGCCCTGCGCTTCTTGCGTCATGAGATAGGACATGCGCGCAAAGCCGATCACTGGCTTGTCGGTCGCCTCATACATGGCGCGCAGCAAATGGCTCTCTTCCCAGACTTTTGTGCGCTTGCCCGGCAATTGCGCGGCCCAAGCAAGAATGTCGACATTCTTGTCCGCCGCAACAATGGCGCACAGATCAGCCGCCGCTTTCAAGTTGGACGGAATACCCACGTCCAACGGATTCCGCGGCTTGATCTCGTCTTGCATATAGGGACGCAAAGCCTGATCGGTCTCAGGCGAAAATTGCGCCAGCGTTGCGCCTTCGCTCTCGACATAATCATAGAGCATATCAACCGTGCCACCCGATGTGGTGACAAAGCCGATGCGCGGGCCTTTTGGTCGACGTGGCGATTGGAAAGCGAGTGTCGCTTCCACCATATCATCCAGATTTTCGCAGCGGATAATGCCGTGGCGCTCGCACATGGCGAGATAGGCAGCATAATCGCCCGCAATGGCGCCTGTGTGTGATTGCGCAGCCTCACGGGAATTCTGCGTCTGACCTGTTTTGAGCGTCAGGATCGGTTTTCCCGCTTCAAGCGCACGCGCCGCCGCTTTCATGAAAGCTTTCGGACGACGAATGCCTTCGACAAAGCAGACGATCTGTTTGGTATGTTCATCATCAACGAGGAAGTTGATGTAATCGGCTAGATCGAGATCAAGCTCATTGCCGGACGAAATGCCGTAAGAATAACGAAGCCCGCGCGTGGCACCCGTCTTCATGAAAAACTGCAATGTGCCACCCGATTGGAACACGCAGCCCGTCGAGCCCGGCTCCAGTTTCGCAAGATCAGGATTGGGATAAGCAAAGAGCTTTTCGCGATAGGAAAAAGCGCCCATGCAATTTGGGCCTGCCAGACGCAGGTTCGAGCGCGCGAGAACGGCGCGCACATCGCGCCCGCGGGCTTGTGAGGCTTCATCAGCCCCATCGCCCACGCCACCCGCATAAATGGTCAGCGAGCGCAGGCCGACATCTGCGGCATCGGCCACCACATCCGGCACAGCGGCAGCGGGTACAATGACAATGCCATGTTCAACAGGTTCTGGGAGATCACGCAAAGACGGATAGGCTTTTTGCCCGAACACTTCCGACTGACGCGGATTGATGAGAAAGATTTTGCCCGTATAGCCTTGGTCGCGCATGGCGCCCAGAATTTGGCTGGGCCAGCGCCCGCGCTCGGACGCGCCGACGAAAGCAATGGAGCGCGCACGCAATGTATGTTCGGCAGAACGGAACTCATCACCCGACATATCAGGCCCCTCCCTTTTCTTCTTTTTCTTGATGGCACCTCTGACGGGCGCTCAATCGCGATTTGGTTAGTTTAAGGCCAGTCAGCGCAGATCCGCAATCTCCGCAATGAGTTTACGCAGCACGGCATCCCCAAATGTCTCGAAATTCTTGGCCACAATCATGAAGGAGCCCTCGCCGCCGATGACCTCCCGCTCATAATGCTGGTCAAGAAAGGGCTCGAAGGCCAGAATCGGCAGGCCGTTGATGACAATCCCCTGCGCCACGGCCGCATCACGAGCCACGCGTGCAGGCCGTCCGCTCGAATTTTCGCCATCGCCCGAGACATCAATCACTTTGCGCGCGGCCTGATGAGGCATGTCTTCGAGCACGCGCACGCCATGATCAATCGCGCCACTGATCGAGGTGCCGCCACCAAAGAGCTGGCGCTCGCCCTGTTCAATGGCGCGCGCAAAAGCTTCCGCACCGGCCTGATCGCGGATAATCGTCCAGCCCACCGCCTCGCGCTGCAAGAAAGGGCCTGTCCATTGGAACATTTGCACGGCAATGGCCCCGCGCATGCCAGATTGAATGGCGCGCCAGATGCGCGGATTGCGGAACGCTTCCACATAGCCGCGCTTTTGCATTTCAAAGCGTTGTTGATTGACGCTGCCAGACGCATCAACTGCGAGCACCAGCGCGAGATCGACCTCTTCGGCGCGTGTCTCGACAGGCCGTGCGAGAAGAGCGGAGAAGAAAATGAGGAGCGCAACAAACCAACGCTGCATAACGCCTCCCGCCGTCATTGCGAGCGAAGCGAAGCAAACCAGACGGCCGCGCATGGGGCATGGATTGCTTCGTCGCTTCGCTCCTCGCAATGACGGGAAGAGCGAAGCGACAATTTGCTTTAGCGCGCAGCTACTGCGCGCTTGGCCAAGACGGTCACGACATGGGCGCGATAGTGAGCGCTGGCGTGAATGTCATTGTTGAGATCGGCCGTATCAATCTTGATGCTTTCGATCGCCTTGACTGAAAAGTCCTTGGTCAGCGCTTCTTCCATCGCGGTCGCACGGAAGGCAGAGGGACCAGCGCCCGTCACTGCCACACGCACGCCAGACTTTGTCTGCGCAACCAGCACGCCGACAACCGCATAGCCGGACGCCGGATGGCGCAGCTTCTGATAATGCGACCAGACTGGGATCGGGAAGCGCACGCCGACAATGATTTCGCCCGGCTCAAGCGCGGTCTCGAACAGGCCGAGGAAGAAATCATCGGCCGCGATCTTGCGCTTGTTGGTGACGAAGGTTGCGCCGTGGCCAAGAGTGCCAGCGGGATAATCGGCAGCCGGATCGGCATTGGCGCAAGAGCCGCCAATCGTGCCGCGGTGGCGCACAGCCGGATCACCAATCTGACCAGCGAGCGACGCGAGGCCGGGGATCAATTCACGCACCAACGCATTTTCATGCACTTCGGCATGCGTGGTCATCGCGCCAATAACGAGTTCATCGCCATCGCGGCAGACGCCCTTGATGTCTGGGATTTTTGCGAGATCGATGAGATCGGACGGCGCGGCCAAACGCTGCTTCAAGGTCGGCAGAAGCGTCATGCCGCCTGACATCAGCTTGGCATCTTCATTCGCATCGAGAAGTTTTGCTGCATCAGCCACAGAAGCCGGCGTGTGATAGGCAAAATTTTCCATTAGGCCTTCCCTCCCGCCATTTTCGCGCTGGCATCCATGATGGCTTCGACAATGCCCTGATAGCCTGTGCAGCGGCAAATATTGCCTTCAAGCTCATGGCGCACTGTGTGTTCATCGGCATTGGGATGACGGCGGCAAATATCGACGCCCATCATCACCATGCCCGGCGTGCAGAAGCCGCATTGCAGGCCATGATGTTCGCGGAAAGCTTCCTGCACCGGATGCAGCGTGCCGTCAGGCTGCGCCAGACCTTCGATGGTGATGACGCTTTTGCCCGTCGCCTGCACAGCCAGCATGGTGCAGCTTTTCACTGCCTTGCCGTCGACATGCACCGTGCAGCAACCACATTGCGTGGTGTCACAGCCGACATGTGTGCCGGTGAGGCGCTGATGGTCACGGATAAATTCAACCAGCAAAGTGCGCGCTTCGACTTGTCCCGAAACGGCCTTCCCGTTGATGGTCATGTTCACATTGATGAGCACGATAAAACCTCGTTTTCAAAGATCGGGATCAGGCCGCTTTTCCAGCCTTGGCCTTTTGAATGGTTGCCCAGACGCGATCAGGCGTCATCGGCATGTCGATGTGGCGGATGCCAAAATCTTTCAGCGCGTCGCAGACGGCCGAGACGAAAGCGCCCGGCGCACCGCAGGCACCGGCTTCGCCAGCACCCTTCACGCCCAGATCATTGGTCTTGCACGGCACTTCATTAAAGAGCGCGTCGATCATCGAAAGATGTTCCGCGCGCGGCATGCCGTAATCCATGAAAGACCCCGTCACGAGCTGACCTTCGTCATCGTAAACGGTCATTTCTGTCATGGCCTGACCAATGC
>CANGFE010000064.1 GCA_947453155.1 Beijerinckiaceae bacterium
CGAGCAATACGTTTGCCGGTCTCAGGGTCGCGCAGAAAGCGCTGACGGTTCCAGACGAGGCGTCCAACGTAGATCTCGTTACGCAAAATACCCGTGCCACGCTTTGCGTGGCCACGGATCGTTGTGTCCTGCCACGGATTGCCATTCGGACCAGGGATACCGTCCTGATTGAGGCGCTTCGCAATCGCACGTGGGGAAGCGCCCTTTGTGAACTCATCAAAGATGCGACAGATGTTTTTAGCCTCACCAGGTTCAATCAGACGCTTGCCGCGAACCGGTTCTCCCTTCGCGTCATGTTCGCGCACGACGCGGTAGCCATAGCTAATCCCGCCTGCCGAGCGCTTGTCTTCGATCCGTCCACGCAGTCCCCGGTGCGTCTTGGCTGCGAGGTCCTTCAGGAAGAGCGCGTTCATTGTGCCTTTGAGGCCAACGTGCAGTTCTGAGATCTCGCCCTCCGCAAGTGTAAAGAGTGCGATCCCTGCAAAGCGCAGTGCCTTGAAAAGAGCAGCTACATCCTCCTGGTCGCGGGACAGGCGATCCAGCGCTTCTGCAACCACAACATCGAACTGACCAGAACGCGCATCGATCAGTAATTGCTGATAGGCGGGGCGCAGCTTGTTTGACCCGCTGCGTGCGCGATCTGCATAGACTTGGGCTTTTACCCAGCCGCGGCTAGCTAAAAATCCGTCGCAAACACGTACCTGATCCTCGATCGAGGCTTCGCTCTGCAGGTCAGAGGAATAGCGGGCGTAGATTACGGCGCGCATTGGCCTTCATCCTGTTTGGGTTTGTTGAAGAGGCTTTCCATCAGGCTGGTGTGGCGGCGCGAAGCGTCGATCATCTTGGCCTGATTATAATGCTTATTTGTGGTTTCGATTGTGGTGTGTCCCAGAATCGGTCGGGTGAGACGTGCAGATTCGGGTGCATCGCGCACCAAAGTCGTGACGCTTGAATCCCTGAATAGGTGGGGCGTCAGATCCTGTCCGAACTCTTTTGCAGTGCGCTTTTTAATGGCATTGCGCAGCGATTGATCTGCTAGTTGGCGCCCTTCGTTCGAAATCCAGAGGCCATTGGTGTGGTCGGGCGCATCTTCGTGTTTGAGCGAGAGAAGGTAGGGTCGGTAAATATCGATATAGGTTTTCAGTGCCTGAAAGTATTTGGGTGGAAAGTGTGCCTCGAAGGGGCGCTTGCCTTTCATCTCATCAGCGGCAAAAGACAGCATCGCGCTTTTGCTGAAAAACGTGAGGCGTCCTCCGATATCGATAGATGCGAAGTTGCCCAAGCGCAGTGGGCGATGAATGAGCACTGCGATCATCAACCCGTCACGAAACATCAATGCGCGCTTGTAGGGCGTGAGCTTGGTATTGCTCTGGGCCTCGTCCATCAGTTTGCGGCCGAGCCTGTCGAGTTTTTGCGCAGGCTGGAGTCGTTTTAGTTTGTTGCGAGCTGGTTTGGCTTTGGCACGGATTTTTTTGACCGCATTGAGTAGCCAGCTCCAGTCTGCAGCGGGCTCCATAACCTTTGCGCCCTGATAGGCTCCTTGAATATAGCTATAAATCGTATTTGGGGCGTATCCTGCTTCACGCATATCTGCGACGAAGCCCGAGATGTTGTCGCGCGTAATGACGTCGGCGATCTCACAGTCATGATCTAAATGGCCTTGATAAGCTATCCAGCTCATGAGGCTACCAATCCCGCAGCAAACCTTACGGATTGTTGCTTTGCGCCATTGCGTGGCAGGTTTGGTTTTTGAAAATAGATCTGCCGCGTCAAAAGCTGCATGCCATTGCTGCTGGCAGCCAATCGGCCATTCCTCGACAGGCACGTAGCGGATCTTGAAGACAGTAGTATCAGTCATCGTGATCTCCGTCGTCTTCATAGATCAGGCGCTCAAGGATTTGGCCGTAGCGCTTGAATGCGGCATCTTCCTCAAGTCCGACGTAGAAATTGACGGTCGTGCGAATATCCTTGTGACCCAGTAGCTGACGCACTGGCTCGTACTGACCCGGATAATGAAGCAGGTAGATGTATCCGGTCAGGTGGCGAAACAAGTGAATGTTCATGTGAAGACCGGTTTGGTCTTTAATGAAGCGCTGTACTTGCGTGGCAAGCTCTGCCGGAGTTTTTGTGCGACCCGTCCGCGAAATGAAGAGCGCCGTAGATGTATGCGCCTTCAATAGAAGAGGGCGGTAGATGTCGACATAGATACGGTAGAGGCGGATGAAGCTTTCGCCCAGAACGTAGTTCAGCGTTTGATCATTCTTGACCTCATCACCTTCAATGATGATGTGGCACTGTGTGTCGCTCACGAAATCGAAATGTGTTTCGATATCGAGCGCAGACAGGTTCTTCGCGCGCATCGGAGCGACGAGTTCAATCTGGATGGCTAGTGACGACTGCAGGCGGACGGCGTCTGCCAGAGTTGGGTTAGACGTATCAAGCGTGTCGACGAACGTAGATGGTAGCTTGAGAAGGCGCGGCAGAGCCTTGTCTTCCAGAATAGTGCGCAGGCGCGCACGGTTCTTGGCGGTCATGCCACTCTTCGCAGGGCGGAACTTGTTCTGCGCATTGCTGATGCGAGCCAAAACATCGGCTGGCGTGTCGCAATAGTATTTGGCGATGATGCGAAGCAGGTGCGCCAGATTGGCGAAATGGCCATTCGTGCGTCCGCTACGCTTCTTGTCCATGTAGAGCAGAATCTTCTCTGCAGTCTTCTTGGCAGTGAGATCGCTGAGGCTGTGGAGATCGGCCAGTTTGCCTCCCGCCTCCACATAGAGAACGGCCAGCTGGCAGAGCTTGCCACGACGGTCTTTTAGGGTGGCGGGCGCCCAGGGCTTTTTGTTGTTGGACGAAAACAGGTCTTCTTCGCCCGCTTCCGTGCGGGAGGCCAGATAGCAATCGCAGTCGGCTTTGAACTCTGGTGGTAAGTCCTCGTAGCGCATCATGGTGCGGGTGGACGTTGGGGGTATCAGGCGGATGTCGGGCCAGCCCGTTACAGAGCCTGCCATTTGGTTCCAAGCGTGGGCGGTGTCGCGCAGCGCCTGTTTCGGGCGAGTGAGGCCCAGACTTGAGATCTCAGACCCATAAGCCAGCAGGTCGGCTTGAGTTGCGCTCGATAAGGGGCGTCCTTCCCGGCACAAAAAGCCGGCAAATCCCAGCACCTGGGCGCGGACATAGCGGGTTGGTGCCTGATCCAGCAGTTGGCGGATGTCAGGGGTTAGATGAGTGGCAAAAGGGTTCGAAACGGGGCGTGCCATGGCTTTACCTTATAGGAATCTATACCGGCAATCAAGGTCGTTGTCAGTATTGAAGTTGCAGGTATATTTCATTACTGACAATAAAATTAGTATTTTACACTCACAAACGAGGCCAAAAAGCCGCAGTCCAGATCAGGAATATATTCTTTATCGAACGACAGGCCTTAGCCATTTGAGCCTCCTGTGTCAGAGGCTTCACGTGCGACTTGGCGGCCCAGAAGCTGGGCCATCGCGGTCAATGAGGGGTGAGGTTTAGGCGCATGAGGCGGCACGGAGCCGGTTGCCGCGTGTTCGCCTTCAATATCAGGACGCGCAGCGCCGCCGCCCGGCTGGGCCGGGGTCTTGATAGGGTCCGAAGGACCGGGCTGTGGGCGGCAAGTACGCATGCCCTGAAGATGGGGCAGCTAAAATCCCAGTTTGGCCGAAAACCCGGTAACAGCCATCAAGGCCCGGGATTAATATCGTCGTCTAAATCCCACGGGACTTGGCTATCCCGGTTTTTATGAAACTCAATCGAAGCCCAGAAGCGTTTCATCGTTTTCTCTGGGTTTGTAATGCCAACATGGATCAGAAGGGCCTCTGCCGCTCTCACAAATGGCGTCTTCGTGCCTCTTCGCTTATCCGGAGCCTGTCCTGTCGTCTCCAGCCAAAGGAGACCAAAAGTCCGCAGTAAATGATCAATCGCCTCTTTTGGTGGGCGGCCCCCCTTGGATTCGGATGAAGGTGGCTCGTACCACTCCACATCTGGACGGTGTAGTCGTCCAACACGCCCCATTACCATTGGCTCTATGTGCGGAGCTGACCGTTCGCCATTTTCTCTCACCTGCCCAAACGACCACGCGCGGCCATTTGCGATGAGGATTGGAAGTTTTTCTATCAATTCGTCATCGCTACAATTCTCAGCCCAGTAGGCTAGATTTTCCCATGTAGGATCATTGTTTCGAAAAAACTCTTCCTTGCGCCAGCTGGCGCGCCGCATGACCGCTTCGCGCGCAAATGTTGGAAGGGCTATAAATTTTCTTCGTATTTTTGCAGTTTTTTCGGGGGCCTTCTCAATCAACTTGAACATATCTCTCAGAGCTTCATATGCATCTCGATACGGCCCCTCTTCAATAATTTCCTTATGGTAGCTTTCAATCGCTTCTCCTAATTCATTAAAGAATCTGTCCGATGTTTTTTTGACGACGCGTGGGTTCGCCGCTTGGATGTGCTTCCAAAGCGATTCCCGAAGTTCGGGCTCATTTTTTTTGGACATCGACGTGCTTTATTGATCGGCTGAATGCAATAATCGCTACTATAAATAAAACATTCGAGAGTAGAAAGCTCCGTTATTATATCGTTGTTTAATCTTTCAACCCGTGAAAGGAAGCGGTGATCATCGCCGCGCTTGGCGCTTGAGGTTCTACTGCGATCATCCGCGCCACCCCAGTCAGTTTTGCTGGCTATACTAGAGCTGGCCATAAACCCGATCATCAAATTAGATGTAAACCGGATCGATCCATAGGTGAGAGATAGCCTCTATCTAGAAAATTGAAAAGATTTGAAGTTCTTAAAGCAAGCTGATGAGAAATCTAATGCAAGCCACGGTCAAGAACGCCCCAAAAGCAACCTCAAGAGTTCGTCTTTTAAGCTGATGCGCAATTTTTGCGCCTAAGGGTGCCATTAAAACGCTGGATGGCGCAAATAAGGCGACGCCTAGAAATGAAACGTAACCAAACGAAAATGGAGGCAGACCCGATTGGCCCCATCCTGCAAAAATGTATCCAATGACGCCGGGGATAGATACGAGGACACCAACGCCGGATGATGTCGCGATGCATTGGTGGATGGGGCGGTTGTAAATATTCATCATCAGTGTAGAGATTTGTCCGCCGCCAATACCCATAAGCGCTGACAAAACTCCCATTACTAAACCGATCAAGCGGCCCCAAAGTCCTTTCGGTAGATCATTTTTCATGTGCCATGACATCTTCCAGAACATTCGTAATGCGACAATAAATCCTATTGCAATAAAAACAATCTTTAGAATTATCGGTTCTGCATAGCGGGCAATAAACGCTCCAAAGAACACGCCAGAGATGCACGGAGCGGCCCATAGCTTAAGAAGATCGAGATCAATTGCACCCTTGGCGAGATGGGATTGAAAGGAGCGGATAGACGTCGGTGCTATAATTGCGAGTGATGTTCCAACACAAAGTTGCATGCGTATCTCATCAGGAACGCCTAAATATCTGAAGAGTTCATAGAGAACCGGAACAATAAGCGAACCTCCACCAATTCCAAAAAGTCCAGCTAATATGCCGGTTATGGCTCCGGCGGTGGCCAGGCTGAGGACTAAAATGGCGGTTTCCGCTGAAAGAATATGTTCCATAGATGATGGCTACTCGTTAAGGCTTCCGGACTCAAATGTTTTAAAACGCAAATATCGGTCTCGATTAATATATTTGAAACGCGATCTTTTTAGCTGAAGGAGGCGTGACCTTCAGCCGCAAACGTTAGTTCTTTTGTGCAGGTTGGCTGACAATGACGGATGCGCCAACATCAATCCGCATCAAATCGACACCAGCTACCGCTGGCCCCGCATATCCCTTGTCACGTAATTCTTTCATCACATCGTCGGCTGTTGGTGCCGGGTACGTTGGATTTCCGAGAAGAACAAAATGCGTCAGGACAGCCATTTTTGGTTTTGAAGCTGAAAAGACACGAGCGAGGTCTTCAGGCGACGTGTGATATCCAAATTGTCGTTGGACGAAGGGTGTTTCACGCAAAAGTGCCGCCGCCGCCACAACTTCGTGGATCAAGACGTCCGCACCCTCTGCGTTGCGGATGAGATTTTCATTAAATCTCGTATCACCCGAGATCACGATGGACTTGCCACCAAATTCAATTCGAAAGCCGTAAGCAGGTTTGACGGCGCCATGATCAACTTCAAACGCACGGACAATAATGCCTTGCTCTTGATAAACGATCTGCTCGCCAGCTATTTCTTGGGTATTGATGGAAATGCCTGAAAGTGGAAGGCCTTCCTTTTCCGAGCGGAAAATAATGTCAGGCCCAAAGCCGCCCTTCATGGACTCAGCAAAAGGCTCGGTCCCTTTGGGGCCAATCAAGCGCAACGAAGATTGACGGCGCCCATATTCAGGCTGCAGCCAGCCTGTCAGCCATAGATCTGGTAAGCCGACAAGATGATCTGAATGCAGATGCGTCAGGAATACAGCATCAATAGAGCCCAGTGGAATTCCGAGTTGCCAGAGGCGCTGCGAAACACCACGCCCGGCATCAAATAAAAGCTTTTTACCAGCAATGGTGACGAGCGTTGATGGCCCGAAACGATCCATGCGCGGGATTGGCGCACCGGTTCCTAGCAGGTGAACTGAAATCTGTGGTTCGCTCAATTTATCTTGTGCAAGCGCCCCCCAGCCGACAATCGAAAGAAGAAGCGCAGTGGCGCCTGCTAAGCAAGACCTCAATATATGCATCTGATCACCATTCGCCAATGATTATGCCCTTTTCGCGAACGCGATCCGTGCGGGCTTTCACGACATCATCTGCAACTGTCACGCGATTACGCCGAGATATGAGGCGTTGCAGCAGCATTTTTTCCATGCGCTGACGGATCTCCTCAAGGGCAGGATCTTCTCCAAGATCATTAAACTCTTGCGGATCAGTTTCCAGATCGAAGAGCTGCGGCCGGAACCCCCGGAAATGGATATATTTCCACCGTTGATCGCGGATCATGTAGATGCGGCAATCGTTTGGCTCGAGATTGAGAGATAGGCGGGCCTTGTAAAAGGAATAATCAAGTTCGCTGAATACAAAATCGCGCCAATCCGAAGGGGCACTCGCGCGCAGGAATGGCAGGAGTGAGCGCCCTTCCAGTCGATGATATGAAACTGGCAGGTCATGGGCATCGATAAAGGTTGGAACAAGATCAATCGCTTCAACCAAGTGGTCGACAATTGTTCCACGTGTGTGATCAGCATTCGGGCTTGGATCATAAATGATCAGTGGCACACGCACGCTTTGTTCGTGGAATAATTCCTTCTCACCAAGCCAATGATCGCCCAGATAATCGCCATGATCACTGGTGAAGACGATCATTGTGTCTTGCATGCGCCCGCTCTGTTCAAGCAAATCCAAGACGCGGCCAACGTGATCATCAATCTGCTTGATGAGGCCCATATAGGTCGGGACAACTGTCTCGCGTGTTTCATCCTTTGAAAAAGCTTTCGCTGCGTCCATTTGCATGAAGGCATTGTATACTGGATGCGGATTGCTTTTTTCATCTTCTTGCGCAGCGCGTGGGTCCACATCGCTGGGTGTGTAAATAGCGTTATAGGGCGCAGGCGCCAGATAGGGCCAATGAGGCTTGATATAGGAGAGATGCATGAGCCAAGGCTGATCCTTGGCGTCATCTATAAATTCTAGAGCGCGATTGGTTATATAGGCTGTTTCGGAATGACATTCCTGAACGCGTGCGGGTAGGCGCGCATTGCGCATGTTCCACCCAGATACGATGCCGCCGTCAGCATCCTCTGCCGCGTTGGCATATTCATTCCAAGGATTTTTGCCCTCATAGCCATGCGCGCGCAGATAGGCATTATAGGGAAGATCAGCTGTGACGATCTGATCGGGATGCTCACCGTCATCGTGTTCCCAAGGCTCAAACCCGCCCTCAGAAATCAGCATCCCGATTTCTGTTTCGCGCGTGAGGCCCAAACGAGCCATACCATCCGTGTCGCTACGGAAATGTGTTTTGCCTGCGACCGCAACCCGCACGCCGTGCGGGCGCAAATAATCGCCAAGCGTCAACTCCCCGATGGGCAGTGGCACAAAATTCCAGGTAGCACCATGCGAGAACACAGTGCGGCCTGTGTAAAAGGAAGCTCGCGAAGGTCCGCAAACAGGCGACTGCACATAGGCTTTGTCAAAGCGCACTCCCATCTTGGCAAGACGGTCGATATTCGGCGTCTTGAGGTGTTTGTGGCCTGTGCATGACAAATAATCCCAACGTAGCTGGTCACACATGATGAAGAGTATGTTTTTAACCTGTCCCATTGAGGGGCTTTCTTTTTCTTGGATGCGCACCAAATTAATTCGGCAGTTTGATATTGGCGTCTTTGACGGCGGCATCCCACTTTTTGACTTCACTTGTTAGGAAACCAGCGAATGCCGCCTGTGTCCCACCGGCAACATCGGCGCCAATGCGTCCCAGTTGTTCTTTGATATCTGGATTTTGTAGAGCTTTATTCATCGCGCCATTCATGCGCGCGACGATCTCCTTTGGCGTGTTCTTAGGCATCACAAAGCCAACCCAATCTTCGATCGCCAGATTCGGAAAGCCGAGCTCGGTCACGGTCGGAATGCCTTTAAATGCTGGCAATTGCTTGGGTGAGGTGACAGCCAAAGCCCGCAATTTTCCGGATGCGACCAATTCAGTGACAGGCAGGGTGGTCACGAACATATAGTCGTTTACACCGCTCAGCAGATCGCCAATCGCCTGCGGAAATTGCTGATAGGGCACGTGGACTGCTTCCACCTTCTGATCAAGCTTGAACAATTCCCCGATCAAATGAGCGGGTGTACCAAACCCACCGGAAGAATAATTGAGTTTGCTCGGGTTTTTCTTTGCCAGAGCTACGAGCTCGGACATGGTCTTGGCCTCGACCTTGGGTGTTACCACGAGGACATTGTACGAAACGGTTGCTTTGATAACCGGTTCAAAATCTCGCTCCATATCGAGTCGGGATGCCGGCAACAATGCGCGCGCAGCCGCGCTCACCATGCTGGGCGCGAAGATTGAATAGCCATCGGGTGCTGATTGGGCAACATCTCTCCCAGCGATCGTCTGAACGCCGCCCGCTTTGTTTTCGATGGTGACCGTCCAGCCTTCGGCTTTTTGCAATTCGGCCGCCAGGATACGGCTCACCATGTCAGGGGGCGTGCTCGGGGCGCTGGGCACAACGATCCGGATGGGCTTGTTGGGGTAAGATTGGGCCTGCGCGGCGCCAGCAACAAGGATGGCGGCAAAGGTCGACACAAGGCGCCATGTACGCCGTGATTCCATCTTCTTGATCATCGCTTACCTCCCAGTACATGCTTAGTACATGCTTAAGCACACATCTTAGGCTGGGCGCTTGATCCGTCAAGGGGCTCGTGTAGATAGGGCTCATATGACCGTCGCAGATCGCCCTCTCTCCGTTAACTGGCCCATTCGGCGCATGTCGCATGTGGTTGAGCGACATCTTGCCAATATTTCGGTGGCGCTTCGCCCCCATGGTCTGACGGCCCCCATGTGGCGCGTTCTAAATGGTCTGGCCGAAGGTGGGCCCTCCAGCATCGCGGATATTGCTAAGCACACAGCCTTCGAGCGCTCCTACGTCAGTCGTCTCGTCACGCGCATGGCGGAAGAGGGACTGGTGGAATCGGTTGGAGACACGACCGATCGGCGGTTCAGGAATGTTCGCTTGTCAGAGCAAGGATGCGAGCGCCACAATATCGCCCGTGAGATCGTCATCGCGCTCAACCGAAGCAGTATGGAAGGGCTAGAACCCGGTGACATCGATGCTCTGATGCACCTTATTGATAAAGTCGCGCGTAATATCGGGGCGGAGCGGCCTTGAGTTGCAGTAAGCTGTTTGTTTCACATCAAGGCAGGTCACTAGTGCTCAGAGCAACGTGCCCCGCGGTTAGACTCAATATAGGTTAATCATTTCAATACGAGCTTTATGACGTAAGCAACCGAGCCAAGCGCTACGACGCTCGCAATCCAGTATGTGATAAACCAAACAATCCTTCCCCCAAGGCGCGGTTCTCCTGCTTCGGTTTTATTAAGATTTTGGATTGCGTCGTTTTTCATGTTGCTAATGATATGCGCTCTTAGCGCCAACTTTTCCTCTAAAAACCCAATACGAATATACCGTATAGGCGATGATAATCGGGAGCAACACGCTTGCGCCTACGAGCAAGAACAGCAGGCTATTGTCGGGAGCTGCAGCATCCCAGATGGTGACACTATTGGGAACGATGTGCGGGTAGAAGCTGATCCCTAAGCCCACAAAGCAAAGCACGAACAAGAAAAGCGATGCGAGAAACGGGCTGGCTTCTCGGCGTTCAATCAGGCCTTTAATAATAATATAGGACGTCAGCATGACGAGGAGCGGGACCGGGATTACAAGCAAAATTTGCGGCCAACCGAACCATCGCTGCTGATAGATCACGTTCAAAAAGGGTGTCCACGCGCTGACAATTCCAATGAGTATGAGTGTCGCAGGCGCAGCCCAAGCAGCAATATCATAAGCGCGGCGCTGGACATGATTTTCGGTTCGCCAGATGAGCCAAGTTGAGCCTAGCAAAGTGTAGCCGATGACGAGCGCAATACCTGTCAGCACGCTGAATGGTGTAAGCCAATCCCACCAGCCGCCAGCATATGCGCGGTTGGCGACCGGAATGCCTTGCACAAGTGCCCCTAGTGCTACGCCTTGTGCGAAGGCTGCAATGATTGAGCCGCCAGCAAAAGCCCAATCCCATAAGAATTGGCCGCGACGCGTCTTCCAGCGAAATTCAAATGCGACACCGCGAAAGATCAGCCCCAAAAGCATTATGATGATAGGGGCGTAAAGTGCGGGCATGATGATCGCATAGGCGAGCGGGAAGACTGCGAAGAGACCGCCCCCGCCGAGCACCAGCCACGTCTCGTTTCCGTCCCAGACGGGTGCTACGGAATTCATCATCTCGTCCCGGTTGCGCTCCCCCTTGACGAAAGGAAAGAGGATGCCGACGCCAAGATCGAACCCATCGAGGATGACATAGGCGAGAACGGCGAAGGCTATCAGGCCAGCCCAGATGAATGGCAGATCGAGTGTCATGGCTGTCTCCTTATTCCGCCGCTTGCCGTGCGCCGGCGGCGTCCATCGCGGGCGCAGGCATGATGCCCCCGGCGCGGATCGGTTCGTCCGGATCAAGGCCAGGTTCATGCGGCTGCGGTGCCTTGTTCATCAGGCGAAGGATGTAGAACGTCCCGGCCCCAAAGAGCGCGAAATAGACGACGAGGAAGGCGACGAGCGAGGCTCCGACAGCCGCTGCGGCGATGGGCGAGACGGACTCTGCAGTCGTCAGCAATCCGTAGACCGTATAGGGCTGACGGCCAACTTCTGTGGTGATCCAGCCAGCCAGCACGGCGACAAAGCCGGAAGGTCCAAGAAGGATCGCCGCGCGGTGCATCAAGGGGGTGTCGTATAAGCGGCCACTGAAGCGCAGCCAGAGGCTCCAGATTCCTAGGCCGAGCATTGCAAACCCGATGGCGATCATGATGCGGAAGCTCCAGAATACGATCGCGACCGGCGGCTGCCTGTCGAAGGGGATCGTATCGAGCCCGGCCAGCGGCGCGTTGAGGTCATGCTTGAGGATGAGCGATGACAGCTTCGGGATCTGGATCGCGTAGTCGATGCGCTTTTCAGCAGGGTTCGGAATGCCGAACAGGATGAGCGGCGCGCCATCGGGATGGCTATCGTAGTGGCCTTCCATTGCCATCACCTTCGCCGGCTGATGCTCCAGCGTGTTGAGGCCGTGGAAATCGCCCGCGACGATCTGAATCGGCGCGACAATAGCCGCCATCCACATCGCCATCGAGAACATGATCCGCGCAGCCTGATTGCTGCGATCGCGCAACAGGTGCAGCGCGCCCACCGCCCCCACGACAAAGGCTGTCGTAAGATAAGCGGCGAGCACCATGTGGACCAGTCGGTACGGGAAAGACGGGTTGAATACGACCGCCCACCAGTCGGTCGCGATGAACTGACCGTTGGCGTTGATTGCATAGCCGGCAGGCGTCTGCATCCAACTGTTCACCGACAAAATCCAGAAGGCCGAAAAGAAGGTCCCGAAGGCAACCATCAGCGTCGCGAAGAAATGTAGCTTCGGCCCAACGCGTTCACGGCCGAACAGCATCACGCCAAGAAAGCCCGCCTCAAGGAAGAAGGCGGAGAGAACCTCGTAGCCCATCAGCGGGCCGAGCACGGGCCCGACCTTGTCGGAGAAGACGCTCCAGTTGGTGCCGAACTGATAGCTCATGACGATGCCGGAAACGACACCCATGCCGAAAGCGACGGCGAAGATTTTTTTCCAGTAATTGAAGAGGTCCATAAACACTGGTTTCTTCGTTAGAAGATACAAGCCATTTAAAACTGCAAGATAGCTCGCAAGTCCGATCGAAAAAGCCGGAAAAATAATGTGGAAGCTGACGGTAAATGCGAACTGCAGCCTTGCGAGGACAAGGGGGTCGAAAATGTTCATGGTAATGTCCATATTTGCCGTCTAGTTCGTATGCTGCTGCACAATAGAAGACAGCTCTCTTAGTGTTTATGGTGAGGATCACTGCCTCGTGCCAGAGCCAAGTGATGCTCTTGGTGATGCATCCCCTCGGTCATAACGCCGATAAATCCCAAAGCGTTTAGCTTAGCTAGGTCTTGTGACGCCGCCGTAATTGTCAGTTTGGCTCCATCGGAAGTCTTGTCCGCGGTAAGTTTCCAGCCATTCACTCCATTCATAGTCTGCGCATGCGCGAGGACCATGCGTTGGATTGATCCCCTCACGGTGCCAGTACCGCTCACAATAAACGTGATGGATTGCGACGCCATTTCGGTTTTGACAGCAGCCCCCAAAGTCACGTTGTTCATATCGATCAGGTGCTGCCGGAGAGCTTCGACATTGACTTTGGACCAGTCTGTTTTCGGGTCTGCTCTCAGAATGACGACAATCTCTTGAATGGCTGCGAATGCGCTCTGTCCTGGCTCGCGTGCGACAATCTGGATCTGAGTTGCAACGGCAGAATTGGTTCCGTGGTGCATTGCCCCCGAATGGTCAATCGGCGCGTGCGTTTGTGCGAAAGTTGCGGCTGGAAAAAGGAAGCAGGTTAGAGCTAAGGCGATGCGCATTTTGGTCTCCTAACTGGCGATGCTATCGTTAGCCCTCGTAGCAAGTTCTTTATTCAGGTGAAGCTCGCGCCGCTTTTGATGCCAGCCTTTTTCAGGATCATGGCCAGCGGGCAAAAACCGGTGAAGGCGGCCTGCAGAAGGTTCAGTCCGACGAAAGCCGTCGCGAGGAAAAACCAAGGCGACACGAACCAGCCCAGTGCTAGGCTCGCGATGACCATGAAGCCGGCAAAAGCCATAACGAAGCGGTCAATGTTCATTTGAGTGTTTCCTTCTGTTTCTGATCGCTATCCGCATTGCAGTAGAGTTGATGCAACAAAGAGATAACGCTTGAGACGCGTTCATCAGCCAAGTCGTAGAAAATGCTCGTGCCTTCGCGCCGTGTGGCGACAAGGCCGTCTTCGCGTAAACGCGCGAGGTGTTGAGAGAGTGCCGACTGGCTGAGGCCAACTGTTCCCGCTAGCTCTGTTACAGCGCGTTCGCCTTCGTGCAATTCGCATAGGATGATGAGCCGGTTGCGATTGGCGAGCGCCTTCAGAAGTTGCTCGGCCTCGGCGGCCCGGCTGGTGATGTCTTTTATATTCATATTTGCTAATTTAGTTTTTTCTTATATATAAGTCAAGTCCGGTTTTGGAGATAAGAGCAAATGCGCCTGACAGCCCTGATCCCCGCGCTTCTATTCGCCGCGCCCGTTTTGGCTGCCGAGGTGGTGGTGACCCCCGAGGAGATCGACGATCGTAAAGCGGTTGTGGCGACCGTCGAGCCAGTCCGGCAACTGGTGGCCCGGGCCCGCATCGGCGGCACCGTGGCGAGCCTCAAAGTGCGCGAGGGTGACGTCGTTCAAGCCGGGCAGCAAATAGCGGTTGTCGCCGACCAGAAGCTTGCTCTCCAACTTGAAGCAATTGAACAACGTATCCGCTCGCAAGAAGCCCAGCGTGATCAGGCAAAGGTGGATTTCGATCGGGTGCAGGAGTTGCAGAGCCGCGGTGTCAGTTCACAGGCGCAACTGGATCAGGTGCGTACAGCCCTGAACATCGCCGAGCGCAATCTGTCTGCCATACAGGCCGACCGTAATGTGCTTAACCAACAAACGGCCGAAGGTGCAGTCTTGGCGCCGGGCAATGGGCGCGTGCTGAGTGTGCCGGTCTCGCTGGGGCGGGTCATCATGCCGGGCGAGTCGGTCGCGACACTGGCCGAAGAGCGTTACATCCTTCGCCTCTCGCTGCCTGAGCGTCATGCCCAGATCATGAAGGCAGGTGATGCCGTCGAAATCGCGGCGCGCGGGTCTAAAGAGAATGACGCCGAGCAGCGCCGCAAGGGACAAGTGCGGTTGGTTTATCCGGAGATCACCGGTGGCCGCGTCATGGCGGATGTCGACGTCGATGGGCTTGGTGATTATTTCGTCGGAGAGCGTACGCGGGTCTATGTCTCGACAGGCAAGCGTAGCGCGTTGCTTGTGCCGTCTTCAGCTGTCTACCCCCGCTCAGGTGCGTTTTTTGTGCGCCTCAAATCGGGTGCAGAAATTGTTGTGCAGCCGGGCGAGCGCATGGATGGCCGTATCGAAATTCTGTCGGGCCTCCGCGCCGGCGATGTGGTGGTGACACCATGAAACTAGGTCTCTCCGGTCATCTGACGCGCACCTTCATCCGTTCGCCGCTCACGCCTTTGCTCTTGATCGCAGCCTTGATCGTTGGTGCCATTGCACTAGTCGCCCTGCCGCGTGAGGAAGAGCCGCAGATCAGCGTGCCTATGGTGGACATTGTCGTACAGGCCAATGGCTATCGCTCTGAGGACGCGGTTGAGCTCGTCACCCGTCCGCTCGAAGACCTCGTCAAAGGCATCAATGGTGTCGAGCATGTCTATTCGCAGACGCAGGATGACCGCGTCATGGTTACTGCGCGCTTCTTTGTGGGCACCCCGCAGGACAATGCGGTTTTACGTGTTCACGACAAGATCCGCGCCAATATTGCCAATCTTCCCAAGGGAATTCCCGAGCCTCTGATCGTCGGGCGCGGCATTGATGATGTCGCCATTCTTGTACTGACGGTTTCACCAAAAAAGAATGTCACTGAGAATTGGACAGCCAATGGCTTGGCATCGGTCGCCCGTGAGATCCAGCATGACCTGTCTAAGGTCGAAAATATCGGCGGGATCAATATTGTTGGCGGCGCGCCTGACCAGATCCGCATTGAGCCGGATCCAGAGCGTCTCTCGGTCTTTGGCGTGACGCTGAACCAGCTTGCCGACAAGATCGCCAATGCCAATCGCACCTTTCAGCCAGGTGCGTTTCGTATGCCCGGGGGCTCCGTAGCTGTGGTTGTCGGCCAAAGCCTGTCTGGCGTGCCTGATATCGGCTTGCTTCTGCTGACTACCCGCGACGGGCGGCCGGTCTATGTGAAAGACGTGGCTGATGTGCGTGTCGGCGCTGATCAGATCGAAAACTACACATTCACATGGGTGCCAGATGATAAGGGCGCGCTTGATCGCTTACCCTCGGTCAGCATTGCCCTCGCTAAACGCAAAGGTGCCAATGCCGTTGAGGTGGCCGATGACATTTTGCATCGCGTGGAGATTTTGAAGGGGAAAGTGATCCCTGCAGATCTTGATGTCGCTGTGACGCGCAATTACGGCGAGACAGCGGTTGAAAAGGCAGACGAGCTGCTCTTCCATCTGGCTTTAGCAACAATTTCGATTGTCATCCTCATCACATTGGCCATTGGCTGGCGCGAAGGTGTGGTCGTTCTGGTGATCATCCCCACAACGATCCTTCTCACGCTCTTCGCTTCTTGGTTGATGGGCTACACGATCAATCGCGTGAGCCTTTTTGCTCTGATTTTTTCCATCGGTATTTTGGTTGATGATGCGATCGTGGTCGTCGAAAATATCGTCCGGCACTGGGAGAGGCGGGGTGATCGCGGGCTGATTGAAACGGCGGTCGAGGCAGTGGCGGAAGTCGGAAATCCGACCATCGTCGCAACATTGACCATCGTTGCCGCATTGCTGCCGATGATGTTCGTGAGCGGATTGATGGGGCCTTATATGAGTCCGATCCCGGCCAATGCCTCTATGGCCATGCTCTTCTCCTTCTTCGTGGCCGTGACAATCACGCCATGGTTGTTGATGAAAGTGGCGCAGGGTCGCTTCGCCAAAGCGGGTGGCACAGAAGGTAGCCACCATCGTGATGAAGCTGGAGCTATGGGGCGCTTCTATGTCCGCATGGCCACGCCTCTATTGGTAGACCGGAACAAATCGAAGAAGTTTCTGATCTATGTCGGTGTGGCTACTTTGGCCTCGCTCATGCTTTTTGCGACAAAGAGTGTGCGCGTGAAGCTTCTGCCGTTCGACAACAAGTCGGAAATTCAGGTTGTACTTGATCTACCACGCGGGTCTTCTCTGGAGGAAACGGACCGTATCCTATCAGATGCGGTTTCCCGTTTGAGCGATCTGCCGGAGCTGGTCTCAATCCAGTCACATGCAGGCACGGCTGCGCCCTTCAATTTCAACGGTCTTGTGCGGCATTATTATTTCCGCGCTTCGCCAGAGCAGGGGGATCTGGCCGTCAATCTGAAACCCAAGGGTGAACGCAAGCGCGCCAGTCACGATATTGCGCTTGATATTCGCGCACG
>CANGFE010000065.1 GCA_947453155.1 Beijerinckiaceae bacterium
GGGTTTTACGGGACGCGATGTGACGCCGGAAGCCATCGAGCCTTTGTTTGAAAAAACCATGGATGGTTTTTCGGCCATCTTCCATCGCCTGTCTTATGACAAGATTGGCACGTCCACCATTCAGTCGCGTGCGACAGGCGGCGTGGCGGGTGCGACTTATATTTTCGTCCTGCCGGGATCACCGGGTGCTTGCAAAGATGCGTGGGACGGCATTTTGGCGCAACAACTCGACTATCGTTATCGCCCCTGCAATTTCGTCGAAATCATGCCGCGCTTGGACGAGCACTTGCGCCGCGGCAAAGCGAAATGACGCGCCTTTAGCCTCGTCATTGCGAGGAGGCTGATAGGCCGACGCGGCAATCCACAGCGCCAATGTCGCAGGATGAGCGCCATGGATTGCTTCGCATGCGCTCGCAATGACGGAGGAGAAGTGTCTCGTCACCTCGTCATTGCGAGGAGGTCGAAGGCCGACGCGGCAATCCATAGCGCCAATGTCGCAGGATGAGCGCCATGGATTGCTTCGCATGCGCTCGCAATGACGGAGGAGAGGTGTCTCGTCGCCTCGTCATTGCGAGGAGGCCGACAGGCCGACGCGGCAATCCATAGCGCCAATGTCGCAGGATGGGCGCCATGGATTGCTTCGCATGCGCGCGCAATGACGGCGTGGGGTTATGATTCCTTATGCGTGGTCAGCAGTGGGCGCTCTTCCATCAGCATGAGTGTCACGAGCGAGATCGCCAACAAGCCTGTGGCTGCCAGAAACAACGTGCGGAAAGCCGTCACGGCATCTTCCTGACTGGTGGCATTTTTGAGTGCGTCGGCGCCAACGCCTGATGCATCCGGCAAAACATGCAAAACGATAATGCCGAATAGCGCGACAACAAAGGACGTCAGCAAGCCGCGACCAAATTGCATCGCGCCGACCGCTGTTCCCAATTGATGCTGCGCAACTGTGTTTTGCATCGCGACCGATGTCACAGGCGCGACAGGCCCGAAGCACAGACCAAATAGGCCGACCGCAATTTGCAATTCCCAAAAGCCCATGCCCTGTGCATGCCAAGCCAGCCACAAAGTCGAGCCCATGCAGACAATCAAAGCGACCATCGGCGGGCGCTTGTAATGGGTGATGCGCGAGGTGATCTGCGCGCTGATCAAGGCTCCAAGATTGAGCATGATCATCAAGATCATCAGCGACAGACCTGATTCAGCAGGCCCCATACCGCCAATCGTTTGCAGCCAGATGGGCAGATAGATATTCAAGCCAATGGCCGCGCCCCACCCAAAAGCATTGGAGATGATCGCCCAGCGCACAATCGGATTGGCGATAATGCCCAGCGGCAACAGCGGCTCATCGGCTGTTTGCTGGCGCCAGATGAAAGCCATCCACAAAAGCGGCGAGGCCAGAGCCGGCAGAAGGATTTGCGCTGATGTCCAAGCATAAGTTTTTCCGCCAGCGGTGAAGACAAACATGAAACTCAAACTTGCCAGCACAATCAGAATAGCGCCGGCAAGATCCAGTTTGTGATGGCGGTGATAGGGCGGCAATCGTTTGAGCACATGGCGCGTGATGAAAATGGCCAGAATGCCCACAGGCACACCAAACCAGAAGATCGCCGACCAATGCACATATTCCGCGAAGAAGCCGCCCAGAGCCGGGCCCATCGCACCCGCTGTAATGTAAGTCATCGAAAAGTAAGTGTAATAACGCGCCCGCAGTTTGGGTGGTGCGAGATCGCCGAGCACCGTCATGGGAATCGCGGTGAGGCCACCAGCAGCAATGCCTTGCAAAGCGCGCGCAGCCACAAGCGTTCCGATATTGGGCGCTAAAGCGCAGGCCACTGATCCGATGACGAAAATCACCAGCGCCAATTGAATGGCTTTGCTGCGCCCATAAGTGTCAGAAAATTTCCCAAACAGCGGTGTGGCTGCTGTTTGCGTGAGCATATAGGCGGTGATCACCCAAGACAGATCGCCTGTGGCATTGAGTGCGCGGCCGATGGTGGGCAGAGCGCTCGCCGTGATGCTTTGTGAGATCGCGCCGAGAAAAACCGACAAAAGCACGCCAAAGACAATGATCAATGTCTCGCGGTGGGGAAGGCGCTGGTCTGTGGAGGTCATTCGGCTGCCGTTTGTTTTTATCTTTTGCTCAGGGTAACAATCTCAGTCGATAAAGGCCAGAGAGCCACGGGAGATCATCAGATGAGCGCGCAGCCCCAGGGCCGGAAGGTCTCTCCGGAAATCATCATTTTGGCGGCTTGTGCCATGTCCATGCTGACATTTGGCCCGCGCGCGTCCTCAGGCAATTTCCAATTGCCGATTCTCTCTGCCTATGGCTGGGGGTCGGACACATTCTCCTTCGCGCTCGCCATTCAGAATTTGCTCTGGGGTCTGGGGCAGCCATTTGCGGGGGCTCTGGCTGATCGCTTCGGCTCCGTGCGCGTGCTCTCGGGTGGTGCCATTCTGTATGCAGCCGGCTGCGCCTTGATGGCGGTGGCGGATACGCCAACCACATTTACGATTGCTGCGGGTGTGATGATCGGCTTTGGCCTGTCGGGCTGCGCCATGTCGCTCGTTGTTGGTGCTTTGGCGAAACTCTTGCCTGATTCCAAGCGCTCCATGGGCTTTGGTCTGGTGACGGCGGCGGGGTCTTTTGGCCAGTTTCTCTTCTCGCCTTTGTCGGGCGCGATGATTCAAACTGTTGGCTGGAGAGAGACGACCATCGGCTTTGGCATTTTGATGCTGCTCATCCTGCCGCTCTCGATGTTTGTGGCAAGTGCGCCGATCCGCAAAGATCCGAATGTGCAACAGCAAACTCTGGGTGAAGCTTTGCGCGAAGCTTTTTCGCATCGCTCTTATGTGCTGGTTGTGCTCGGCTTCTTCACCTGCGGCTTCCAGCTCGCCTTCATCACGGTGCATTTCCAGAAATATGTCGTGGAAGCTGGGCTCTCTCCGCAAGTTGGCTATTGGGCTTTCGCGCTGGTGGGTCTGTTCAATATTGTGGGCTCGCTCAGCTCCGGCTGGCTCGCCAATCGCGTGCCGCGCCGCTACATTCTCTCGGCCATTTATTTCGGCCGCTCTGTGGTGACGTTGATCTTCATTCTCACACCACCCTCGGCCATGAGCGCTTATCTGTTTGGCGCAATGTCGGGCCTGTTGTGGCTCTCCACCGTGCCGCCGACCTCGGCCATCATCGGTCAAATGTTTGGCACACGCTATTTTGCCATGCTCTATGGCTTTGCCTTTTTCTCGCATCAGGTCGGCGGCTTTATGGGTGTGCTGCTGGGCGGGGTGTTGCGCGAGCAGACAGGTTCTTATGAAATCGTCTGGTTCCTCTCCATTGCGCTGGGCGTGGCCTCTGCCCTCATCAATCTGCCCGTGGTGGAAAAGCCCGTGGTCCGAAAGGATCAGCCCGCAACCGCTTGACCTTCTGGCAAGTCCGCACGACTTTTAGTCCGTCATTGCGAGCCGAAGGCGAAGCAATCCAGAAGGCCCCACGCGAGGCTTCTGGATTGCTTCGCGATGCTCGCAATGACGGGTGAGATTGGGGAGTTATAGACATGAGCACGTTCAAAGCTGTCCGCATCGACAAGGATGATGCCGGCTATCGCGCAGGCTTCGTTGAGATGAACGAGGCTGATCTGATGGATGGCGATGTCACCGTGCGCGTCACCCATTCCACCGTGAATTATAAAGACGGCCTCGCCATCACCGGAAAATCGCCGGTCGTGCGCAAATTCCCGATGATCCCCGGCGTTGATTTTTGCGGCGTGGTGGAAAGCTCTACTTCGCCAGAGTTCAAACTTGGCGACAAAGTCATTCTCAATGGCTGGGGCGTGGGTGAGGGCCATTTTGGCGGCTATGCGCAAAAGGCGCGGCTGAAATCCGATTGGCTCGTGCATCTGCCTGACGGCTTGAAGCCCGAAGAAGCCATGGCCATCGGCACAGCAGGCTATACAGCCATGCTCTGTCTCATGGCGCTTGAAAAACATGGCATCAAGCCCGAGATGGGCCCTGCCATTGTCACGGGCTCTGCTGGTGGTGTTGGCTCGGTGGCGATTGCTTTGTTGAAGCGCGCCGGCTTCCACGTCATTGCATCAACGCGCCGTCCGGAAGAAGCCGATTATCTGAAGGGCATGGGCGCGGATGAAATCCTCGACATCAAAGCCGAGTTTCAAGGCGCGCCGAAGCCCTTGATGAAAGAGCGTTGGGCTTGCGGCATTGATGCTGTGGGCTCGCTCACGCTGGCGCATGTGATTGCTGCGACGAAATACAATGGGGCCGTTGCGGCCTGCGGCCTCGCACAAGGCATGGATCTGCCGACCACAGTCGTGCCTTTCATTCTGCGCGGCGTTGCGTTGCTGGGCGTTGAAAGCGTGCAATGCTCAAAGCAAATGCGCATTGAGGCTTGGGGCCGTCTCGCCAAAGAACTCGACAAGGCCAAGCTTGCGTCGATGATCACCCATGTGCCGTTTGATCAGGTGATGGATGCCGCGCGCGACATTGTGGCGGGCAAAGTGCGCGGGCGTATCGTCGTCGATATCGGCTAAGGCGGAACTCGACCAGACGCGCGGCGTTGCTTTTCCATGAGCATCGCATTTATGAAAGAACCTGACGGCGATATCTTTGACGATATCGTCGACCGGCCCATTAGCCCGCATCGCAATCTTGTGACGCCGCAAGGTCTCGCGCAGATTGAGAGAGAAATCGAACACCATCATGCCTTGATGGTGCAGGCGCAGGAGGCTGCAGATCGTTCTGCGCTGGCGCGTGCTCAGCGTGACTTGCGCTATTGGCAAGCGCGCCGCGCTTCTGCCGAGCTTGTGCCGCAGATGGATGATCAGTCCAAAGTGCATTTCGGCTCGCGCGTGACCATTCGCTATGAAGATGGGCGCGTGAAACAATTCCGCATCGTCGGCGAAGATGAAGCTGATCCTGCGCAGGGTACGATTTCTTACGTCTCGCCGATGGCCCGCGCACTCACCTCGCGCATCGCGGGTGATATTGTTGAAGCAGGGAAGGCGGCCGTTGAGATCATTCGGATTGAGTGATCTAGAAAATGGAATCGGAAAGATGCGCAGACCCCCACCCCAGCCCTCTCCTTTGAGGGGAGGGGCTAGGGTGGGGGTCGCGCAATACTTGCAGTTTCTCAATCGCCCTTTTCGTAGAGCTTGTCTTCCATGCGCGAAGGCACGCCTTCGGCTGCGAGCTCTGCGTTGAACTCCTTGCGGATATAGGGGTCTTCATCATTGTAAGGAATGGCGCGGCCACCCTTCTTGATGTCGATGGCCCAAATATCAGCCATGGCTTCGCCGGGACGGCCGGGCTTGAGTGCTGAATGATTATTCGCGCCGAACCAGGCGGTGAAACGCAGCGGATCTTTGCTGACGCCAAAATGCTGGTGGAACCAGTCACCCGACATAGGTGCAGCCGAGACCATGCCGCCGAATTCATAATCCTGCCGCATGACCTTATCGCCCTTGCCATCTTGCCAAGGCGTCATGCCGAGACCTTCCGGCCAAGTGTAAGTGTAACCCTTGCCTTTCACGCAGATCAGAATGGCTGCGCTCTCATGGCAATGGGCTTTGGAATAGCGGCCCGTTTCATGCTGGCCGATCCACAAATGGAAACGCTGATTGCCCATATGCGGCTCCAGACGGCGGTAGCCGGGTGAGCGGCGATTATCGAGCGGCATTTCGCAATTGATAATGTCGGGAATGAAGTTGGTACGCTTCATCGCCAGACCACGAACTGGATCGGGCTCAAGATCATCTTTGGGCTTGAAGTAATCTTCCGTGCCCGCATAGCGATCGGTGAAATTATACGGGCAGTTGAAGACATAATGCGCGTTATCAACGAGGTTCATAATGTTGGGCGCAGTCGTGCCGCACAACAAAAGAGCCGGTGAATTCGACGCATTGACGAAGCGATGATTGGCATTGAGCGGGATCGCGAACAGCGAACCCTTCTGCCATTCAAATGTCTGCTTCTTGGTCTGGCCGTCATTCCACACTTCAGTCGAGCCGCGGCCTTCAACCACGAAGACCTGCTTTTCATACATATGCTTTTCAGCATTCAGCGCGCCGCCTGGCGGGATCTCGACGACATACATGCCCCAAAGGCCTTCGGTGCCGAAGAGCTGGATGTAGGTGCCGCGACCGCCCAGACGAGCCCAAGACTTCATCGGCAGATCATGCACGCGCTTCACGCCAATGGCGCGGTGCATCGGAATGCCTTCCGCTTCCATGAAGCGATCATAGGGCATAGAGGGACGCGAAAAATTCCCGAAGCCAGCGTTCTCGCCAGCCTTTGGCTCGTGCCAATGCGTGCCTTCTTTTGCGTCATGGGGCATGTTTTTCTCCTTTTTGATTTTTGTCAGCGGCGTTTACTTGCCGCCCTTGCCGTCGTCGAGCAGCACACGCACGCGATCGAGATCGGCTTGCGGTGTGGCTGCAATTTTGTCGATCAAAGCCAGAACGGCATTGCCATCGATGGGCGTAATGCCAATGCCAAGCTTTTGCGCTTCTGCATTGAGGTCGGCATCTTTGCACGCATCCATAAAGGCTTTCTGCAAAGCCGCCGCGCGATCAGCGGGTACATTCGGCGGGGCTACGAAGGGGCGTGACAAAACATAGGGCAGTTCGGTCAATTCGATCAGCGCACGGGCTTTGTCGTCGGTAGCCAATTCGCGCGCGGTTGGCACATTGGGGAATTCCGGATGGCGCGTGGCACGGCCAAATTGCATCAATGTATGCATGTAGGAATTGGGCTTCAGCCAATCGGGACGATTGGTTTTGACGGAAGACAGATCGGTCGTGCGACCATCCACTTCGCCGCGCTCAATGGCGAGGAACAAAGCATTGGAATCGGGGTAGCCGACAATCTGCTTGATATTGAGGCCAAGCGTCTCGCGCAGAATGATCGGCACATCATTGCCGGTCGCGCCTTCGCCTGTGCCGCCAAGCACCACAGGCTCGCCGCCCTTCTTCTGAATGTCAGCGAGCGTTTTCACTTTGGCGTCTTTGCGCACCCACATCAGATAGGCGTCTTCTTCATAAGACGACATGGAGCCGAGCCAGGTATATTTGCGCGCATCATATTTGACGGCGCTATTGCCACCCAGCACCGAGATGAGCGGAATGTTGCGCGCGAAAATGCCAAACGACGTGCCGTCTTTGGGCGCAACATTATACATGTAATTCGCCATCACCATGGAGCCCGCACCGGGCATATTCTGCACGACGACATTGGGCGTACCGGGCAAATGTTTGCCGTAGAAGCGGGCGAGCAGGCGCGCATAAACATCATAGCCGCCGCCGGGACCATAGCCGACAACCACGTTCACGCTCTTGCCCTTGTAAAAATCAGCCGGTGTTTGTGCAGCGGCAGGCAAAGCCAAGAGAGACAGAAACAGGCCCGTTACAATTTTTTTCATTGCACTTCTCCAGATCGTCATTGCGAGCTCAGCGAAGCGATCCAAAAAGTCACATATGCGGCCTCTGGATTGCTTCGTCGCTTTGCTCCTCGCAATGACGGGTGCGTCGTTCATTGCAGCTTCTTGATATATTCGAGCAGGTCAGCGGGTGCGGCTGCGAGTTTGTCGATCATGATCTGCGCTTCTTTGGCGCCGACAGGGCTCACATCCACGCCGAGCTTTTCGGCTTCAACCAGATATTCAGGATCCGCATTGGCATCGAGAAAGCCCTTTTGCAGAGCGGCCGCGCGATCGGCCGGCAGTTCGGGCGGCGCAACGAAGGGGCGCGACAGCGAATAGGGGATTTCTGCCAGTTCCACCAAAGCACGCGCGCGATCATTGGGCGCGATTTCGCGGGCGGTGGGAACATTGGGATAATTTTTGTGCCGTGTCGTGCGAGCAAATTGCAGGAGAACCTGCATTTGTGAATCAGGCTTCAGCCATTCGGGCTTCGATGAGGAAACCGCCGAGAGCCCCACAAAGCGACCATCGATTTCCTTGCGGTCAGCCGCCATGAACAAAGCGCCGGAATCGGGATAGCCGGCAATCATTTTCAAGTTCAGGCCGAGCGCATCTTTCAGAAGGATGGTGATGTCATTGCCGGTGGCGCCTTCGGCTGTGCCGCCGAGGACGAGCGCCGGCATGTCTTTGTTCAAAAGGTCTTTGGAATTTTTGATCGCGGAATCTTTGCGCGCAAAAAGCAGATAGGCGTCATTGCCACCCGAAGAGGGCGAGCCGAGCCAGGTATATTTACGCGGATCGAACTGGACGTTGGGATTGTCTTTCAGCACGCCCATCAGCGGCATGTTGCGCGCGAATGTGCCGATCACCGTGCCATCGCGGGGTGCCTGCACATAAATATAATTGGCGGCGCGCAGTGAGCCTGCGCCCGGCATATTCTGCACCACGACATTGGGGCTTCCCGACACATGTTTGCCGATGAAGCGTCCGATCAGGCGGGCATAAATGTCATAGCCGCCACCGGGGCCATAACCCACGACAAGCTGGATGTTTTTGCCTTTGTAGAAATCGGCCACGGCTTCCGCTTTGGCGGGTGTGAGTGTGGCAGTGAAAGCTAGGGCCAAAGCGGCGCAACGCATGAGCATGATCATCCTCCCGGTCGCGCCTTCAAGGCGCGGCGGGGCGTTAGCCGCCCCTTGCCCCTACTTTAGGCGAGGGGGGCAGGGAGTCGCAAGGGCGGGTGGGGGAAGGGGCCCCAGAGGCCGCCCAAAAGCCGCCCCCTCTCCCCCGTCATTGCGAGGAGGCCGTAGGCCGACGTGGCAATCCATAGCGCTAACCTTGAAAGCCGGGTGCTATGGATTGCTTCGCTGCGCTCGCAATGACGGCGGGTCGTGTGTGCTGCAATCTAGTCTAGGACACGGTGATGGCGAAGCGGACGGTTGCAGAATCGCCGTTCCGGTATTTCAGCCGCAACACCATTGTGTCGGAACCAGCAAAGCCCTTCTTAGGTGTGAACAAGAAGGTCGATGCATCTTCGACTGTCACTTTTCCGTTCTTCGGGGCCTGCACAATGTCAAAGCCCGCAGCGACGCCCGGTGCTGATCCGCGTGCTTTGCCGCTCATGCTGCGCGAATGACGGCAGGATGTGTCTTTTGCAGTGCTGAGCGTGCCGGGAAAGACTTCGGAGACTTGCGAAGTCGTACGGTAATTGGTCTGGCAGCTGATTGTTTCCTGTGCCTGAGCTGAGGTCATTGCAAATGGTATGGAACAAGCCGCAAGAGCGAAGAGCAATCGACGCATGGAAAATTCCTCCATAAAAATTTTGTGCGCCTTAAAATGGAATGGCGCATCCAGATATTCGCTTCTTGCGCACATCACTTTCAATAAGACCTTTGTCGAGATTTTTAGCGAACCCTTTCTACCGTCATTGCGAGGAGCCGCAGGCGACGTGGCAATCCATGGCGCTAACCCCGATAGCTGGGTGCTATGGATTGCTTCGCTGCGCTCGCAATGACGGCGGGTTGATGGGGGCTAAAGCCTCAAAGCTTAGCCCCGCGGGGCTGCGGCTCTTGCCAAGCGATCGCGGATGGCTTCGCCCAATCCCTCATGCGGAATCGGCGCGACCGCAATCACATCTGCGCCCGTGGCATCCAATGCGCGTAAAAAAGCAAACAGATTGGCCGCCGCTTCTTTCAAATCCCCCGAAGGCGACAGATCAAAACTTGCCTGCTGCACATCGGCAAAGCGCCCGCCGAAATCCAGAATGGCTTCATCTTTTTCAATCGTCACCGCATCCAGGCGCATTTTCGCGTTCGGCGCATAATGGGAGGCCAGCATGCCCGGCGCATGGATGGCACCGCCCTCATGCGCCTCAAGCTTGCGGCCGATCACGCGTTCAATCTCTTCGCGTGTAATCCCGCCCGGACGCAGCATCACCACCTTGCCATCCACACAAGAGACAATGGTCGATTCCACGCCAACATCACAGGCGCCGCCGTCAATCACCAGATCAATGCGCCCGTCGAGATCGCCCATCACATGCCCAGCATGCGTGGGTGACACGCGCCCCGACCGATTGGCAGAAGGCGCCGCAACAGGGACGCCCGCCTCGCGCAGCAGAGCTTGCGCAACTGGATGAGCCGGCACACGCAGAGCCACGGAATTCAATCCAGCACGCGCCAAATCACTCACCGCACAATTTTCGCGTGCAGGTACAACGAGGGTGAGCGGGCCCGGCCAAAAAGTTTTGGCCAAGAGACGTGCATTGTCATCAAACAGACCATGCAGCTCAGCTGCCGCTTGATCAGCACAATGCGCAATTAACGGATTGAATTCTGGGCGTTCTTTCGCCGCATAAATTTTTGCCACCGCCTCGCCAGAGGTTGCATCCGCGCCGAGGCCGTAAACAGTCTCAGTCGGAAAAGCGACAAGCCCGTGTCCACGCAAAATCTGCCCCGCTTCCGCAAGGGTAGCGGCATCAGCTGGCAGGCAGCGCGTTCTCATTTTTTGTTCAGTGGACATTCGGATCCAGCAGGCGGATAGTTTTGGTCTGAACCATTTTGGCTTGCGGGTTTGTCGGCCCGAAAAGCCCTTGGGTCAAGCGCATTTCCGAGGGAGGCAGGCATGACAGATGTTCTCGTCTCGCGTGATGGGGCCGTTTTGGTCCTCACCCTTGCGCGTCCGCAGAAAAAGAACGCGCTCACAGGCGCCATGTATGAGGCGCTGATCGAAGCCTTTCACAGCGCCGAACAGGATGAGGATATTGCCGTCATTTTGCTGCGCGGATCAGGCGGCGTGTTTACAGCTGGCAATGATATTGCCGATTTCATCGCCCATGCGTCGTCGCCCCAAACCATGGCCGCCTATCGCTTTGTCGAAGCACTTGCAGGGCTCGACGTGCCGCTGGTTCTGGCTATTGAAGGTCCCGCCATTGGCATTGGCACGACCATGCTGCTCCATTGCGATTTGGCTTTTGCGACAGCCGATGCGCATTTCAAAATGCCCTTTGTGGATTTGGGGCTGGTGCCAGAGGCGGGTTCGTCTTGGCTTTTGCCCCAACGCATCGGCATGGCGCGCGCATCCGAATTGCTGCTGCAAGGCAAAGGATTCTCTTCCAATCGTGCGCTGGATCTAGGGCTCATCAATGCCATTGTGCCAGTGCAGGCTCTTGAAAATCACGCGGCGCGGGAGGCGGTGGCCTTGGCGGCCAAACCGCGCAGCGCTTTGCGTGCGGCACGGCGCTTGATGCGTGGTGATCGTGCACCGCTGCTTGCCCATATCCGCGAAGAGGCTGTGGCCTTCGCGGCGGCTTTACAATCGGGCGAAGCGCAAAAAGCTTTTCAATCCTTTATGGCCAAAGGGGGCACGAAATGAGCGCGACCTTGCGCGGCAAAACACTCTTCATCACGGGCGCCTCGCGCGGCATTGGTCTCGCCATTGCGCTACGCGCCGCACGTGATGGGGCCAATATCGTGATTGCGGCCAAGACCGCAGAGCCGCATCCCAAATTGCCGGGCACGATTTTCACCGCCGCCGTCGAGATTGAAGCTGCAGGCGGGCGCGCTTTGCCGCTGACTGTTGATGTGCGCGAAGAGGCGCAGGTGCAAGAGGCGCTGGAAAAAACCGCCGCGCATTTCGGTGGGCTCGATATTGTCGTGAATAATGCCAGTGCGATTTTTTTGGCCGACAGCCAGAAGACAGAGATGAAGCGTTTTGATCTGATGCATCAGGTCAATGCGCGCGGCTCTTTCATGGTGTCAAAGCTTGCGGTACCTTTTCTCGCGCGCGCAGAAAATCCGCATATTCTGATGCTCGCGCCCCCACTCGATCTCAAAGAAAAATGGTTTGCCGCCCATACGGCCTATTCCATGGCGAAATATGGCATGAGCCTCGCCGTGCTGGGTTTGGCTGGCGAATTGCGCCGCTCCGGCATCGCCGTCAACGCGCTCTGGCCGCGCACGACCATTGCAACGGCAGCGGTGAATAATCTGCTCGGCGGAGATGCTTTGATGCGCGCCTCGCGCACGCCCGAAATTGTGGCCGATGCGGCGCATGCGATCTTTGTCACGCCTGCGCGCGAGTTGACCGGACAATTTCTGATTGATGATTCACTCTTGTGGTCGCGCGGGCAGCGAGAGTTCGACCATTATCGCGTCGATCCAACGCAAAAGCTCATGCCTGATTTTTTCGTGCCGGAGGATGATCTCCCGCCGGTCTCGCTCAGCCCATCAGCACATTCGTAAAAACTTCGAATTGCGGGCGCTGGTTGCGCGGCACGGCGCGCATCGGGTGCAGCACCAGTTCGGCGCGGCGCAGGCACTCGCTCATGCCCTGTCCGGCGCGGGTGCAGAGATCGGCAAAGTTCAACTCGTCCATGGTCGGGCGGCGACTCTGGCGGCGGATCGCGACCAGAACGGCTGTCCCCTTAGTGTCGAGCTCATGCGCAACCTCTTCAAAAAGCGCACGAAAATCCTCAGACAATTGCTCATAGCCGTCGGCCACAGCCGCATCATAGGCATTCATATGTGCGTTCATGGAAAGCGGTCGCCAGTTGGCCAGCTCGAAAACCTGGTCCGGTGCGCGCACAGCATTCTGCAAACGCTCGGCGGCAGCGCGGAAATGTTCCAGAAAATCGTGCATCATCTGCTTGGTAGCAGTACGCTGATCATCAAGGACGTGCGCGTAAGCGCTGTGCGCGGTGGCTGTTGCAAAAGACATGAAGAAATCTCATATGCTCGGAATGGGCGACAGAAACCATAAAGATGGTTAACGTGTCAACAGTTCTGTTTCATTTTTGATGACGGGAAGATGAAAATGTGTGGACGTTTCGCCATCACGCTGCCGCCCGATGCGACGCGCGATTATTTCCGTTACGTCGAACAACCAAACTTCCCGTTACGCGCAAATATTGCACCAACGCAACCTGTTCCGATTGTGCTCGCAACGCGTGATGGCGAGGGGCACGTGTCGCGTCACTTCCGCCTGATGCGCTGGGGTTTTTTGCCCGCATTCGTGAAAGATCCGAAGGATTATCCGCTCGTCATCAACGCGCGCTCGGAGAGTGCGGCGGAAAAAGCGAGCTTTCGCAATGCGCTGCGTCGTCGTCGCTGTTTGTTTCTGGCGGATGGTTTTTATGAATGGCAACGCGCAGGCGGCAAAGCTTTGCGCCCCTTTCTCATTCGCCGGCAAGATCGCCTGCCGCTTGGCATGGCAGGCCTTTGGGAAACATGGATCGGACCTGATGGGGAAGAGGTCGAGACCGCTTGCATTCTGACCACGTCGAGTAATGGCGTTATGTCGGCGGTGCATGATCGCATGCCGGTCTTGCTGGAGCAGAAGCAATTCGATCTCTGGCTCTCGCCCGACGAGCGCGACATACCCGAGGCCGCACAGATGATGCGACCCGCTGGAGAAGATGTGCTGGATCTCGTCGAGGTTGGTCCGGCGGTGAATAAAGTCGCCAATGATGGTCTTTGGATTCAAGAGCCGGTTGATCCGTCAGCTCCACGCGCAGAGCCAGCAGCACCGCCCAAGAAAGAGCGGAAGGCAAAAATCGATCCGGGGCAGGGCGAGCTGTTTTAATCCCTCATTGCGAGCGCAGCGAGGCAAGCTGGAGGTATCGCGCGTCGCTCTGGGTTGCCACGTCGCCTTCGGCTCCTCGCAATGACGGCGCTTGTTTGGCGTAATCTCTCCACCGTCATTGCGAGCGTAGCGAAGCAACCCAGAGCCTCACGCGCAGCCCATAGGTTACTGCGCCGTCTTCGGCTCCTTGCAATGATGGATTAAAGAACCTTGCCCGGGTTCAAAATACCCTTGGGATCGAGCGACTGTTTGATGGCGCGCATCACGTCGAGTGAGACGGGATCTTTCACCTTCGCCAACAGATCGCGCTTCAAAACGCCAATGCCATGCTCTGCGGAAATAGATCCGCCCATCTCAGCCACAAGGCCGTGCACAATCTCATTGGCTTCATCCCAGCGCGCCAGAAAGGCTTGCTTGTCAGCCCCCACCGGCTGCGAAATGTTGAAGTGAATATTGCCATCGCCCAAATGCCCGAAAGGCACGGGCCGTGCGCCCGGCATCCAATCTAAAATGGCTTGGCTGCCTTGCTCGATCAATTCCGGCACACGCGCCACAGGCACAGACACATCGTGTTTGATGGAGCCACCTTCCATCTTCTGCACATCCGACATGAGTTCTCGCAAGCGCCAAAAATCCTGTCGCTGATCGAGCGAGGCCGCGAGCGTGGCATTTTCAATCAAACCCGCATCCATTCCTTCTTGCAGAAGATGCAGCATGGTCTCATGCAGCCCAGCTTGCGCAGGTGAAGCGAGTTCGAGCATCACATACCAAGCATGGCGGCTGTCCAGTGGGTCACGCGTATTCGTGCCATGCTTCAACGCAAAGTCGAGGCCGATGCGTGGCATCAGTTCAAACGTCTTCACATCTTGTCCTGCCAGCTTTTGCGCAAGCATGAGAAGATCAAGCGCAGCCTGCGGATTTTTCAAGCCCACAAAGGCCGTCTCGGTGCTGCGCGGGCGCGGATAGAGTTTCACCACAGCCGCGGTGATAATGCCGAGCGTGCCTTCCGATCCCATGAAGAGATGTTTCAGGTCATAACCTGTATTGTCTTTCTTGAGTTTCGACAGATTGCTCAAGACGCGCCCGTCAGCGAGCACAACTTCCAAGCCCTGCACCAATTCGCGCGCATTGCCATAGGCCAGAACCGCCGTGCCGCCAGCATTGGTCGCGAGATTGCCGCCAATCGTGCAAGAGCCTTCAGAGGCGAGCGACAGCGGGAAAAGACGATCAGCCTTTTCCGCTTCTTCCTGCACACGCGCCAGCGTCATGCCCGCTTCGACAATCATCGTGTTGGAGGCAAGATCCACTTCGCGCAGACGATCCATGCGCGTGAGCGAGAGAAGGATTGCATGGCCCGAGCCATCGGGCACTTGCCCGCCGACGAGCCCCGTGTTGCCGCCTTGCGGCACAAGCGCCGTGCGTGTTTCGTTGCACAGGCGCAAAACATCCGCGACTTCTTGCGTTGACGCGGGGCGCACAATGGCGAGCGCCTTGCCGTGAAAGAGATCGCGCGGCTCGGTGAGATAACCCGCCATATCGCTCTCGCCACGCAACACATGAGCCTCGCCAACGATAGCGGCGAGCTGTTGCAGGAGATCGGGCGGGGTCGTGCTCATGAGCTCAGTCTAGATGCTTTTTCGTTCAGCCCAAAAGGCGGCCGCGCCGCTTCGGCTTGGGGTCGGGAATACGGCGGAACACACCCACCAATTCGATATGCGCCGAATGGCGGAATTGATCGACAGGCGTGACTTTTTCGAGATTGTAGCCGCCATCAATCAGCAGCCGCGCATCGCGAGCAAAAGTCTGCACATTGCAGGAGACGCCGACAATGAGCGGCACTTTCGAGCCCGCCAAAGCGCGTGCTTGTGCTTCCGCCCCCGCGCGCGGCGGATCGAAGACGATGGCATCAATCTTGTCGAGCTCGCCGCCCATCAGGGGGCGCGTGAACAAATCACGGCGATCGGTTTTCACGCCGCGCAAGCCTTCGGCATGTGCCGCGCCACGCGCCAGCGCCTTGATGGCGCCGTCTTCGCTTTCAATGGCGAGCACTTCAGCACGTTCAGCCAAGCGCAAAGCAAATGTGCCAGAGCCTGCAAAAAGATCAGCAATTTTCTTGGCGCCTGTGGTGGCCTCGCGCACCAGATTGACCAAGACCTCTTCGCCTTTGGCCGTCGCCTGCAAAAAACCACCGGGGGGAATGGCGACCAAAGCTTTGCCCATGCGCAGCGTGGGGATGCGTCGTTCAATGATCGCTTCGCCATGATTGGAGATGCGCGCCAGATCATGCTTATGCGCAACTTCGATCAAAGCCTGATTATAGCCGAAATCGAGCGGGCCACAGCCGCGCAGATCAACATCAAGACCTTCCATGGTTGTCGTGACAACAACATCAAGCGGCTTGCCAAGCGGGATCAGCACAGTGGCAGCCGCGCGGGCCGCTTCCATCGCGCCTTTCAAACCGGGATCCAGGATCGGGCAATCGGGGATCGGCACGATGGTATGTGCACGCGCGCGCATGAAACCCAGTTCCAAACGCTTGCGGCTCGGGCCATCATCAATGACGCGCGAATGGAACGTCGCGCGGCGACGTCCCTCGCCATGCGCATCAATGAGCGGGGCAATCTCGGTGTCGATCTTGGCATAGCGCAAAGCCTGAACGATCAGTTCGCGCTTCCAGTTTTCATAAGCCGGTTGCGCGAGCGTTTGTACCGCGCAGCCACCGCACACGGTGAAATGCGGACAGAAAGCCGCCACGCGGTCTGCGCTCGGGCGGATGACATCAACGAGCTTGGCGCGCTCGCCATCAATCTCGGCGCGGATGAGTTCGCCGGGCAATGCGTAAGGCACGGCGAGGTTCACACCTTCAAAACGCGCGAGGCCCTCGCCGCGCTGGCCCAGCCGCGCGATTTCGAGTTCCGCATTGAGGTGGAGACGTTGGTTCATTTCTGGGCGCCGATCAGGAATTCGCGATTGCCATCGCCCCCTTCAATGGGGGAC
>CANGFE010000066.1 GCA_947453155.1 Beijerinckiaceae bacterium
GGAGATTTGTTCCCGACTAGTCACTATTTCTCTGGACGAGTCCCGACCACACTCGCTCAAAAAGATCTGCCTCACGGCAACTCAAAGCGAATGGTGTTCGAAAACGTGACCGTCGATAGTCTCTTTACGACCCTTGCCTCACAGCAAAGGTCTCGCAAGGACATCGCCGTCCACGTTTCTCTTTCTTCCGATTTACATGTCAAACAGCGTGGCAACGTCTCATTCAGCGACACAAAGTCTTCTGCCTGGCTTTTGGCCAGGTGGCCATGAACGAAGTCAAAGCGAGAAGACAAGCGCCACTAAACCGCTGCCCGAGAGGCAACGTCGTCGCCGGTGGGCGGTATATAGTTGGGACCACGTTCTTGTGTCAACAGCCGTTTCGCAAAAAGTTCAAAAAACTTTTCAAACGCAGAAGTGCCCGCAAAATGGCGCTCTCCTGCATATGGTTAAAGAACAACTCACACATTGTTTCTGCCGCATTTGCGCCATCTTCTATCCACGCCCATCGGTGAATAAACATGCCGCTCCCGCCCCGCGATTGACGCGCGCGGCCGGGATGGGCATGGTCGGCCATCGATGGAACGGGCCTGTCCCGCCCTCCTCAAGGAATGCCTGACCGCATGGCCGTTCGCCGTTTCACATTCAAAAGCCGCCGGGATAGGCGCGCCGAGGTCCCCGACCTTGGCCTCGCGCCCCCGATTGAGGCTGATGGCGCGGAACATTCGGCCATCGAGCGCCGCCGCGTCTCGCTGCGCTGGCTCTTGGGCACGGTTTTGACCGGCTTTGCCGGCATGAGCCTGATTGGCGCCGCCATTTATGCCGCTTTTGACCGGGAATCCCGCTTTGCCGAAGCCCCCGTAGCCGCCGGCCCCCAGCGCCGCGAGACCTCGACTGACGGCTTCGTCAACCCCGGCAAGGGCGACCGTCTGGTCAAGCGGGTGGATATTGCTGCCGGAAAACAGAGCTTTAAGACCCCGACCACCATTGCGGTGGGAGACCGCGAAGTGGTCCGCGTCAAAGGCTTTACCCGCGTCGCCACCAATCTGGTCGTCTCAAGCGTCGGCTTTTCGGACGAGGTGCCCAGTTTCAATCCGCTGCGGCTGCTTTCCGACGCACGCAATGAAAATGGCCCCGCCGCCGCCCCGGTGGACACGTTCCTGATCCGGGACGAAGCCGAAATCTCGTTCACCACCAAGGATATCGCAAGCCTTGCCCTGCCCGAGAGCGGCCCGTCACTGAGCTTGGATGAAATTCAGGCCCAGATTCAAGAGCATTTGCGCAATTCGACCGTCTCAGCCGGGCAGCGCCCTCTGGCGCTCCCCCCGCAGCTCCTGCTCATGCGCACCAGCCGCGCCACGCTCGACCCGACGGGCGGGCTGACCTATGGCGCGCCCGGCAGCCCGATGATGGCGCCCTTCTCCTCTATCGAAGTGCGCATGGTGCCGGAAAATGTCACCGATGTGCCCCGCTCGCCCCCAGCGACAGCGGGACAGAATGAACGATTGGTTCTGATCCGCCGCAACGAGACGCTGGAAGATGCGCTGCGCAATGCGGGCGTCATCCGCGAGCAGATCCCGCGCATCATGTCGGCCCTGGGCAACCAAGCCCGCAATTTGAGCGAGGGGCAGAAGATTGCCCTGCTGCTTGATGACCTCGACGGAACAGGCCGCACCGGACAAGTGGCGCGACTTACGATCTATGTCGATGACACACCAAGCGCCACCATCGCTGCCAATGATGCTGGTGCTTATGTGTCGGTTGCGCGCGTTGATGAGGGCGCGAAAGTTGCCAAGAAATCTTCTGGCGAAGATGACGATGACGAAGAGGATGAAGATACGGGCGGCATGCGCCTGTATAATTCGCTCTACGAAACGGCGCTAAAGCAGGAAATGCCGAAGAATCTCATCGGCGATCTGGTGCGCGTTTTCGCCAATGATGTCGACTTCCAGCGCCCTGTGGCGCCCGGAGATTCTTTCGAAGCTTTTTACGAAGACAGTGATGATGGCGAGCGCAGCGATTTGCTCTATGCCTCCATTACGACGCGCAATGATACCTATCGCTATTATCGTTTCGTCACGCCGGACGATAATACGCTCGACTATTATGATGAGAATGGCCGCTCGACGCGCAAATTCCTCATCCGCAAGCCCATTGCCAATGGCGAGCAACGCTCGACCTTCGGCATGCGACGTCATCCGATCTTGCGCTATACGCGCATGCACACGGGCATTGACTGGTCTGCGCCGATTGGCACGCCGATTTTTGCAGCGGGTAATGGAGTGATCATCAAGTCAGGCCGTGAATCGGGCTATGGCAACCGCATCGAAATTCAGCATCCCAATGGCTATGTGACGACCTATAATCACATGTCAGGTTTTGCGCGCGGCATGAATGAAGGTGCCCGCGTACGCCAAGGCCAAGTCGTTGGCTATCTCGGCATGACGGGTCTCGCGACAGGTCCGCATCTGCATTACGAAGTGATCGTCAACGGCCATTTCGTGGATCCGCTACGTGTGAAGCTTGCACGCACGCGCGAACTCGACAACCGCATGCTCACCTCTTTCAAAAGAGAGCGCGACCGAATCGACGGGCTGATCGCCAAAGCGCCCAATGCCACGCGCGTGGCGTCACGCGCGGGCGTTCAACGTTGAGCGAACTGCTTTCCGTCAACCTGCCAATTTTCATCCTCATTGCGATCGGTTATGCGGCCGCACATTTCCGTCTGATGGACAAGCAGGCGGGTGAAGGCGTTTCCGATTACGTCTTTTTCATCGCCACGCCCGCCCTTGTTTTGAAAACCATGGCGGCTGCCAAATTTCTCGATGCACAACCCTGGGGTTATTGGGGCGCTTACTTTATTGGCGTCGCGCTCGTATGGGCGCTCGCCATGTGGCTGGATTTACGCCTGCACGGAAAAACCTATTCGGAAAGTGTCATTGCCGGTTTTTCGGCTGGGCAATCCAACACTGTGCTGGTCGGCATTCCTGTCATCCTCAAAGCTTTTGGTGATGCGGGTGCTGTGCCGCTCTTTCTGCTGATTGCTGTTCACCTGCCCGTCAATCTGACCGTGGCGACCTTTCTCTTTGAAGGTCGCAAAGGTCTGCATTGGACGCAGATCGGCAAACAGCTTGCCCTGCATCCGATGACTTTGGCGCTGGTGATCGGGCTTGTGCTGCGGGCTGCTGGATTGCCGCCATCGGGTCCCGTCAAAACGGTTGTCGATTTTCTGGCTGACACAACCATTCCCTGCGCGCTGGTCGCCATGGGATTGGCACTACATCATTACGGGATCAAAACGCCCCTCGCACAAACAGGGCCGGTGATTGCACTCAAACTGATTGTGCATCCCGCGATTGTTTATCTGCTCGCCTTTCATGTCTTCGACATGCCGAAAGTCTGGGCGGGCGTGGCTGTGCTGTTCGCCGCCATGCCGACGGGCATTAATGCTTTTCTTTTTGCTGCGCGTTATCGGACGGGTGAAGCTTTGGCATCCAGTGCGATTGCGCTGTCGACAGGACTGGCTTTGTTCAGCACTTTCTTCTGGCTCTGGATTTTGGGGCTCGGCCCATGAGCGCGGATGAGGCGAAAATTGCGCGCGGCACGCCTGAGTTCCGCCGCGCCAGTTTTGCGCTTTTTCTGGCAGGCTTTGCCACTTTCGCTGTGCTCTACACTGTGCAGCCCTTGCTGCCGATTTTCGCGCAAGAATTTGCGGTCAGCCCCGCTGAAAGCTCGCTGGCTCTCTCGCTCTCCACCGCCTCGCTGGCACTCGCCATTCTTCTCGCTGCCATTTTGTCAGAAGGTGTAGGCCGACGCGGGCTGATGTTTGTGTCGATGACTTTGGCGTCGCTCGCCACAGGGGCAGCTGCCATCGCGCCCGATTGGCAGATGCTTTTGGCCTTGCGCACCATCACCGGCTTTTTGCTTGGCGGTGTGCCGGCCATTGCCATGACATGGCTTGCAGAAGAAATGGAACCGCGCTCCATGGCGCACACCATGGGCCTCTATGTTGCAGGCACGGCTTTTGGTGGCATGTCGGGACGTGTGGGCACCGGCATTTTGGCCGAACATTTCGGCTGGCGCTGGGCGATGGGTGCCACAGGCATCATCTGTTTGCTGGCAGCTCTGGGCTTTATTTTTCTGCTGCCGCGCTCGCGTCATTTTGCGCGCCATGTGCAGACGGGTTTGCGCTTTCATATGCAGGCTTTCAAAAGCCATCTCACATCGAAGGGCCTGCCCTTTGTCTATCTCATCGCCTTCACCGGCATGGGCTCATTCATCACCATTTTCAATTATGTCAGCTTCCGGCTGGTCGATGCGCCTTATTCTTTAAGCCAGAGCGCCATCGGTCTCATCTTCCTCGTTTATATTTTCGGGATTGCCTCGTCGTCTTTTGCAGGATCACTGATCGAGCGCTTTGGACGGCGGCGTGTTTTGCCGGCTGGCCTTGCTCTCATGATGAGCGGCATAGCTTTGACTTTAGCGAGCCCTTTGCCGCTCGTCATTGGCGGCATTGTCATTCTCGCGTTTGGTTTCTTCCTGTCGCATTCCATCGCCAGCTCGACCATCGGCTTGCTGGCGCATGATGCAAAAGGGCACGCCTCTTCGCTCTATCATCTTATTTATTATATCGGATCGAGTCTGGCGGGATGGATCGGTGGCTGGTTTTATGCGGCGGGGCATTGGCCCGCTGTGGTCGCCTTTACGCTTGTGATGCTGGCAGCGGCCTTCGCCGCCGCGCTGCGCATCAATCGGCTCGTCAGCTAAAGCCCAGACGTTTGCGCACATCTTGCGCTGTGACGCCTTCTTCGCGCAAAGCGCGCAGAGATTTGGCACGCGTGCTTTTCGACAATTTCTGGCCTGTGGGATCGCGCAGCAAATCATGATGATGATAGCGTGGCGTCGGCAGATCAAAAAGCTCCTGCAAAAGACGATGCAGACTTGTCGCGTCAAACAAATCTTTGCCGCGCACAATATCGGTCACGCCTTGGCGCGCGTCATCGACCACAACAGAAATATGATAGCTCGTTGGAATATCCTTGCGTGCCAAGACGCAATCACCCCAGAGCGAGGGCTCGGCGTGAATATCGCGCACATCTTCGCCTTCGCCATATTCGGGCCAGCCCAGCAATTGACCGATCTGACCGACCGCTTGCGCCATATCGATGCGCAAAGCTGCATGCTGACCAGAGGCAATGCGGCGCGCGCGCTCCTCTTCTGAGAGATGGCGGCAGGTGCCGGGATAAAGCGGGCCGCCATCAGGATCACGCGGCCAATCCCGCCGATCTGTCACCACGCGAGAAATGTCGAGCCGCGAGCAGAAACAGGGGTAGAGAAGGCCACGCTCCTGCAAATGCTCAACGGCCTTGGCATAGGCTGAGAAATGTTCCGATTGGCGCAGCACTGGCTCGTCCCAAGTGAGCCCCAGCCATTCCAGATCCTCAAAAATGGCTTGCTCATATTCCGGTCGGCAGCGGTCGGTATCAATATCTTCGATACGCAGAATGAACCGCCCATCCCGACGCCGCGCCATGTCGAAATTACGCAAGGCTGAATAGGCGTGGCCAATGTGCAAATAGCCATTGGGTGAGGGCGCGAAGCGAAACACGGGGCGCATGTCATCCTTAGGCGCAAGCGCGCCCACTTCCACCGGCCCTGTGCGAAACTGCGAGGTCATACCCCATCCTAATGCATTCTCGAGCGTTTCGTCGCGTCCCAACAACAAGGCTTGACGAAAAGCCACCTGAGCAGGCAAGCCTTGCGGCAAGCTCAACAAAGTCCATCCGCAGGAGAGATGATTTGGCCACCCCCATTGACGGACCACGCCTCAATCCGCGAAGCGGCAAAGCCAAGCAACTCGTCGTCTTTCTGCATGGCTATGGCGCGGACGGCAATGATCTCATCGAAATCGGCCAGCAATGGCAAAGCGTTCTGCCCGAGGCCGCCTTTGTCTCGCCCCATGCGCCCGAGCGCTGCATGCAATCCCCGCAAGGCCGGCAATGGTTTCCACTCACCATGCGCGACCCTGATGAGCGCTGGCGTGGCGTGACCGGCGCGCGCCCCACGCTGGATGCTTTTCTCGATGCGGAGCTGGCTCGTCACGGTCTCAATGACGCACAGCTTGCGCTGGTCGGCTTCAGCCAAGGTACGATGATGGCTTTGCATGTGGGCTTGCGCCGCAAAGTGGCGCCTGCCGCCATTGTCGGATTTTCCGGTGTGCTGGTCGGCCCCGAACATTTGAGCGAAGCCACGGCGCGCAATGCCAAGGGTGAGACACCACCCGTGCTGCTTATTCACGGCGACCGCGATGATGTCATTTCGCCGGAAGCTTTGTTCATGTCCTCGGCCGCTTTGGGCGAAGCCGAGATTCCTTGCCAATGGCATCTCTCATCAGGAATTGGGCACGGCATTGATGGGCCGGGTCTCATGCATGGCGGATTGTTTCTCGCCAATGCTTTCGGAATGAAATTCCCGCGTTAATCGCGCGCCGGAATATCTGACGACATGGGCGGCACGGGCGATGGCGCCAGTGCCGGCTCCAATTGCGGCAAGCGACGACGCGCGCGACGCACGGCCACAGGCCGATAGAGCTGCTTGGTGACTTCCACCAGATGCAAACCCGCACCCGGCAGGCCAAGCCGCGAGCCGATGGCTTCAAAAGCGGGTTCTGCCGACAAAAGATAGCGGCGCGCGAAGGGCGGCATGTAGAGAGCTTCAGCCCAATGCACCGGCGAAAACAAAGTCTCGCGCATCAATTCGCGCAATTGGCTTTTCGAAAAAGGCTGGCCTTGTCCGAAAGGCGTTGAATCGACGCGCGCCCACAGGCCACGGCGATTGGGCACAACCACGATGAGGCGCCCGCCTGGTGTGAGAATACGCCAGATCTCAGAAAGCACTTCGCGCGGCCGGTCCAATGTTTCGAGCGCATGAACCAGCAACACGCGATCCATGCAGGAATCGGGCAGCGGCAACATGCTTGTGTCGACAAGGGCCGAGGCCGAACGACCCTGCACGGGCCAATTCACCACGCCCTGTTCTGCGGGCATGAAAGCCAGCGTCCGCACGGCTTCATCATGCAACATATCGAGAAAGGGTGTGGCATAGCCAATGCCGACCACCGACAGGCCAACGCAATTGCCCCAGCGCTCACGCACGATCTGCGACAAGCGGCGGCGCGCCACTTGGCCGAGCGGCGTGGCGTAAAAAGAGCGGAGATCGACGACATCCAGAGCCATGCGCCCTATCTGACACGAGAGCGGGGCAAGAGCCAAATGGAATGCGCCTGTTTGACCGGGGCTAAGGGCTTGGTTAGCGTCCGCGCCAACACTGACGAAGGGTTCACATGACCGCGGACGTTCTTCAATTTCTCTGCCGCAGCGATAATTTCGGCCTGCTTCTGCATGATGGGGCCAGTGGCGCCACCGCTGCGATCGATGTGCCCGATGCCGCCCCCTATCTCGCCGCGCTCAAGCAACGCGGATGGACTCTGACCGATATTCTCATCACCCATCGCCATGGCGATCATATTGATGGCGTGCCCGAATTGCGCGCGCAATTTCCGCAGGCCAAGCTGCATATTCCGGCTGCAGAAGCCGAGCGGATTGAAGCTGTCACAGGCAAAGCTCATGCGCATCTGCGCGACGGCGACGGCGTGCATGTCGGCACACTGATGGGCAGCGTCATTGAAACACCGGGCCATACACTTGGACACATTGCCTATCACTTTGCCAAAGAGCATTTGCTCTTTGCTGGTGACACTCTGTTTTCGCTTGGTTGCGGTCGCGTCTTTGAAGGCACGATGGAGCAAATGTGGGATTCGCTTTGCAAGCTTGCAGCTCTCCCGCCCGAAACACGGCTGTGGTGCGGGCATGAATATACGCAAGCCAATGGCCGCTTTGCGCTCAGCGCTGATCCCGATAATGCTGATCTGCAAGCACGCATGAAAGACGTCGATGCTTTGCGCCTGCAAGGCGCCTTCACTTTGCCGGTCACTTTGAAACAAGAACTGGCGACCAATCCCTTTTTACGCGCAGGCAATGTCGCAACATTTGCCGATTTGCGTGAACGCAAAAACAAGGCGTGAGTCTCATGGCGCATTTTTACCAGCAAGGCAGTCAATCGGCTGACGCGATCATCAAAAAGCTTGATCTGAAGCCCCATCCGGAAGGTGGGCATTATCGCGAGACCTTTCGCGATACGCGCGTCGATGCGCAGGGCCGCTCTGTCTCATCGCTGATCTATTTTCTGCTCGGCACAGGCGATGTGTCGGATTGGCATCGCGTCGATGCCACCGAGATTTGGCATTATTATGCAGGCGCGCCGCTGGTACTGACACAATCACCCAATGGACATGATGCCTCGGCATTGCACTTGGGGCCCGATGTGCTCGCAGGTCAGCATCCGCAAATTGTTGTGCCCGCCAATCATTGGCAAACCGCAACAAGTCTGGGGGCATGGACTTTGGTTGGTTGCACCGTGGCACCGGCTTTTGATTTTGCGGGCTTTGAATTGGCCCCGCCCAATTGGCGACCCACACCGCGCTGAAACAAAAAAGCCGCCCCGAAGGACGGCTTTCTTTTGACGGGCACACGCAATCTTACTTGCGTGACAGACCGTCGATCTTGGCCTGCATATCAGCCATTTGCTTTTTCAGCGCGTCGAGATCGCCCTCTTCGGGACCAGCTGCTGCGCTGCCGCCTTGCGCTTTGGCGGCGGCTTGTGCGGCGGTGAAGGGATTGAACATGGTGAAGGCTTGGCTGAACATCGCCATATTATTGCGCGCCTGTTCTTCCATCACGCCAAACAACTGCGCGCCGGGCAATTCCTTGCCACCCATCGCCGATTGCATCTGGTCGCGAAATTTCTGCTGCTGACTGGTGAAATTACCAATCGAATGTTCGAGATAGCTGGGGAGTAGCATTTGCATGCTGTCGCCATAAAAGCGGATCACCTGACGCAAGAAGGTGATCGGCAGCATGCTCTGCCCGTCTTTGCCTTCCTGTTCGAAAATGATTTGGGCCAGCACGGGGCGAGTGATGTCATCGCCGCTCTTGGCATCATAAACGACGAAATCCTCGCCGTTCTTCACCATGAGAGCGAGATCTTCGAGCGTCACATAGGTGCTTGTCCCGGTGTTGTACAAACGCCGGTTCGCATATTTCTTGATTGTGATGGGCGCTTTTTCGTTCGTCATCTTCCCTGCGGCGGACCGAAACCCGCCTCCCCCTGAGGCCCCGGCGCCGGGCTCTGAACCCGTCGGGATGAGCTACGATAGTCCCAATGCTGCGTTGCGCGAAAGTCTTTTCTGCTCAAGGCTTGAACAAGGCGGCTGCCGCCTAGGCATTTCGTAGCCCGACCATTTGCTCATTTTTGCCTCACCCGTGGCGCTTGCCCGGCGGGGGCGGAAATGGTTCTCATTGTGCACCTGCAAAAGCATGGTGCCCCGCCCCGGAGCTGAACCGGGACTGGCGGGGTCGCATCAGTTTAGGGAGCTTATTATGGCGTCGGACATTGTGATCGTCAGCGCCGCCCGCACGGCGGTCGGTTCATTTAGCGGGGCCTTTGCGACGGTCGCCGCCCATGATTTGGGCGCAGCCGCCATTAAGGGCGCCTTGGAGCGCGCGAATATCGCCCCCGGCGACGTCGACGAAGTGATTATGGGCCAGATCCTGACCGCCGGTCAGGGCCAGAACGCCGCCCGTCAGGCTGCCATGAAGGCGGGCATCCCGCAGGAAAAGACCGCCTGGCAGCTGAACCAGCTCTGCGGCTCGGGCCTGCGCGCTGTCGCGCTCGGCCTGCAGCAAATCTCCAATGGCGATGCCAGCGTCATCGTGGCGGGTGGACAGGAAAGCATGTCGACCTCCCATCATTCCGCCTTTATGCGCGGCGGCACCAAGATGGGCGATGTGAAATTCGTCGACACCATGCTCAAGGATGGTCTGTTCGATGCTTTCCACGGCTATCACATGGGCACGACGGCTGAGAATGTCGCAACCAAGTGGCAGATCACGCGCGACGAGCAAGATGCTTTTGCCTGCGCTTCGCAGAACAAAGCCGAAGCGGCACAGAAGGCCGGAAAATTCAAAGATGAAATCGTCCCCTTCACCGTGCAGACCCGCAAGGGCGATATCATTGTGGCTGACGATGAATATATCCGCGCAGGCACGACCATTGACGCGCTCGCCAAGTTGAAACCCGCCTTTTCGAAAGATGGCACGATCACGGCTGGCAATGCATCAGGCATCAATGATGGCGCGGCCGCTGTTGTGCTGATGACTGCTGCTGAAGCGGCCAAGCGTGGCCTCACCCCGCTCGCGCGCATTGCCTCTTGGGCAACGGCTGGCGTTGATCCGGCGATCATGGGCTCGGGCCCGATCCCCGCGTCTCGCAAGGCTTTGGAAAAGGCTGGCTGGAAAGTCGCTGATCTTGATCTCGTTGAAGCCAATGAAGCCTTTGCGGCGCAAGCGATTGCGGTCAACAAGGACATGGGCTGGAACACCGACATTGTGAATGTGAATGGCGGCGCGATTGCCATCGGTCATCCGATTGGCGCGTCAGGTGCGCGCGTTTTCACCACGCTGCTGTTTGAAATGCAGCGCCGCAACGCGAAGAAGGGCCTCGCCACTTTGTGCATCGGTGGCGGCATGGGCATTGCCCTCACCGTCGAGCGGTAAAAACCAAAAAGGCGCGCCATCACGGCGCGCCTTCTTTTTTTGATGGGAAATGGAATGTAGGCGCGATGCAAAGCGACCTGATGGGAGAGGAGCGGAACATGTCACGAGTTGCGGTTGTTACCGGGGGCACGCGCGGCATTGGCGCAGCCATTTCGAAAGCATTGAAAGCCGAAGGCTACAAAGTCGCTGCCAATTTCGCAGGCAATGAAGAAGCCGCCGCCCAATTCCAGAAAGACACCGGCATTCCGGTCTATAAGTGGGACGTGTCGAATTATGAGGCTTGCGCGGCTGGTCTTGCCAAAGTCGAAGCCGATCTCGGCCCCGTTGATGTGGTCGTCAATAATGCGGGCATTACGCGCGACGGCTTCTTCCACAAGATGAGCCCTGACCAGTGGAATGCCGTGATCAACACGAATCTCAATTCGCTGTTCAACATGTGCCGCCCCGTGATTGAGGGCATGCGCAACCGCAGCTTCGGCCGCATCATCTGCATCTCGTCGATCAACGGTCAGAAGGGTCAGGTAGGCCAAGCCAATTATTCGGCAGCCAAAGCGGGCGAGATCGGCTTCGTCAAAGCACTCGCTCAGGAAAATGCGAATAAGGGCATCACGGTCAATGCAATTTGCCCGGGCTATATCGGCACGGAAATGGTGCGCGCCATTGATCCCGATGTGCTGGCTAAGCGCATTCTGCCGCTGATCCCCGTGGGCCGCCTCGGCGAGCCGGAAGAAATCGCCCGCGCGGTGCTCTTCTTGGCGGCTGACAATGCGGGCTTCATCACCGGATCGACCCTATCGGCCAATGGCGGGCAATATATGGCTTAAAAAGCCGCATCTGCCTTCAGGGAATTCCGCCCATAATGAGCCGCGCATCATCACGATGCGCGGCTTTTTTGATGCGGAGACATTTCAATGGAGAAGCGACGGATTTGGGCCGTCAGGGCGGGCTCTTTCGGCCAAGCCGACCATATTTTTTTAGGCCTCAACCAGATTGCCATTAGTTTTGCGGAAAGCGGCGGCGATGTGAGCCGATTGCCGGCCGCACGCAGCGCTTTCCGCGATGCGGTCAGCGCGTCACATGCGTCCACCGCGCCCACACAAGCCAATCAACTCTTCCGCTTTCTGCATGAAATGCGCATTGGCGATTATGTCATCTATCCGCGCAAAAGTGACCGCACTTTACATTGGGGCGAAGTCACGGGCCCTTATATTTTCGACCGCGAGCGCTCCAATGAATTCGCGCATCGGCGCGGCGTGGAATGGCTTGCCAAACTCAGCCGCGATGTTTTTTCGCAAGGCGCCCTTTATGAGATCGGCTCGATTCTCACTCTGTTTGAAGTGAAATCTTTCGCCTCCGAATTTTTGCGAAAATTCGCAGCCGCAAGCCAAGACAGCGGACTTCTGCCCGAAGAAGAAGATATGGAAGAAGCGGCTGCACGCGATGTCAGCGAGACAACGCGCGACTTTATCGCAAGGCGCATTCGCACCGATCTCAAAGGCTATCCGCTGGAACCCTTTGTGGCCGATCTCTTCCGCGCCATGGGCTACCAGTCACATGCGACACGCGGCGTGCGCGATGATGGCATTGATGTGATCGCGCATAAGGATGAGCTCGGCATTGAGCCACCCATCATCAAAATTCAAGTGAAGGCGCAGGAGAGCAATATTGCCGCCGATGTGGTGAAGGCCTTTTTGCGCCATGGTCCATGAGCGCGATGTGGGCGTTTTCATCACCACGGGGGGCTTCACCCAGTCGGCCCTCGAATTTGCCCGCACCAAGGGCAATATCAAGCTGGTGGACGGGGTCCAGTTCATCGACCTGATCGAGCGCCATTATGATGCGCTGGATGCCAAGCACAGGCGGGAAATCCCCCTGCGGCGGGTGCTGGTCCCCGACCTCGCTTTTGCGGAGGATTGACCCTCTCGTCTTGACGTAAAAGAGGGTTACACTCACAAGTGTCAACTTAAACGCCGCGCCAAGGTCCTGACCCGATGCAAGAGATGACCATCGACCCCACTACCCTCGTTCCCGCCGAGCCCACCGCCCGGCACAAAACGGTCGCTGTCCAGATCGGCTCAGGCAAAGGCGCGGTGATCGTGGGCGGGGGCGCCCCGGTCGTGGTGCAATCCATGACCAATACCGACACAGCCGATATTGATGGCACCGTCACGCAAGTGGCGGCCCTCGCGCGTGCAGGCTCCGAGATCGTGCGCATTACGGTCGACCGCGATGAAGCCGCCCGTGCTGTTCCCCACATCCGCGAGAAACTCGACAAAATGGGCGTGCTCGTCCCGCTGGTCGGCGACTTCCATTACATCGGCCATAAGCTTCTGGCCGATCATCCGGCTTGTGCGGAAGCGCTCGATAAATATCGCATCAATCCGGGCAATGTCGGTTTTAAAGACAAGAAGGACCGCCAGTTTTCGGCCATCGTCGAAATGGCGATCAAGCACGACAAGGCTGTGCGCATTGGCGCGAACTGGGGTTCGCTGGATCAGGAATTGCTGACCGCGCTGATGGATGAAAATGCCAAAAGCGCGAAACCGCTTGATGCACGCGCGGTGACGCGCGAGGCCATGGTGCGCTCGGCACTCTATTCAGCTGAACGCGCGATGGAATTGGGCTTGGCAAAAAACCGCATCATTCTCTCGGCAAAGGTTTCTGCCGTGCAGGATTTGATTGCCGTCTATCGCATGCTGGCCGCGCGCTCCGATTACGCGATCCATCTCGGTCTGACCGAAGCGGGCATGGGTTCGAAAGGCATTGTCGCCTCCTCAGCCGCCATGGGCATTTTGTTACAAGATGGTATTGGCGACACGATCCGTGTTTCGCTCACACCGGAACCGGGCGGCGACCGCACGCTCGAAGTCACCGTCGCGCAAGAGCTCTTGCAGACGATGGGCTTCCGCACTTTCGTGCCGCTGGTGGCCGCTTGCCCCGGCTGCGGGCGCACGACATCGACCGTGTTCCAAGAACTCGCGCGCGATATTCAGAATTTCATCCGCGATGAAATGCCAACATGGCGCGCGACCTATCCCGGCGTTGAAAATCTCAATGTCGCGGTCATGGGCTGCATTGTGAATGGACCGGGCGAAAGCAAACATGCCGATATCGGCATTTCACTGCCCGGCACTGGCGAGACACCGGCGGCGCCCATCTTCATCGATGGCGAAAAAGCGGTGACGCTTCGCGGCAATAATATTGCCAACGAATTTCGCCAGATCGTGATTGATTACATCGAGAAGAAATACGGCAAAGCCAACGCGGCTGAGTGATTAAATCAGCCCCGCCGCAATATTGATCGTCAGCGCCAATATCGTCGTATTGTAAAAGAACGACACAATGCCATGCGCCAAAGCAATGCGGCGCATGGTAGGTGAACAGACCGTCACATCTGCCGTTTGGCTCGCCACGCCGATGATGAATGAGAAATAGAGAAAATCGCTATAATCAGGTTTGAGCGTGTCTGCGAAATCAAGACCGCCACGAATTTTCTCAGGCAACTCAGGGCGGTTGCGCCGCTCGGACGCATATTCATGCGCATAATGCAGAGCGAAGGTCAGATGGATGAAGGTCCACCCTGTCAAAATGGTCGTCACCACCAGACCAATATGGAAATATTTATCGACGCCCGACATGTCCTTCGTCGCAGCCAGTTGCACGACAATCGCCCCGATGGAAAAGAGCGCTGCAAAAATCGACAAAGTGAGAATGACGAAGCGCCCCTCATCCTGAATGGAGGTGCGCTGGTGAAAGCGATCCAGATCATCGCGCACCATCATGATGAAGGTGAGCAGAATATATAGGATCACGCCGGCATTCCAGGCGAGCAACAGACGCGTTGCCAGACGCCATTCCTGCGGACAAACGAGGCCGATAAAAAATCCGGCGACAATGCCAATGATCAAACGCGGGCGCAGCAGAAAAGCGCGCGCGATGTGGCTCTTCAAAAGATTTGCACGCAAAGAGCGCAACAAACCACCGCGCTCATCTGCGCTGCTCACGAGCGACGCCCGGCCACAAAGCGGGCCGCCTCAACCAACACATCCGCGCGGGCGCCAAAATCCAGCGCGTGCAATTCGGCAATCGCTTGATCAATCAATTGATCGCGGCGCTGCTCGGCAGCCTCCATCCCCAGAATGGAAATAAGCGTCGCCTTGTTGCGCTCGGCATCTTTGCCCGCGCGCTTGCCAAGTGTGGCCGCATCGCTTTTGGCATCGAGAATATCATCGGCCACTTGAAAGCCCGCGCCGATCAACTGGCCAAAGCGCAAGAGATGATTCATTTGCGCAGCACTTGCGCGCCCGAGCACCGCACCCGCTTCCACCGCATGCGCCAGCAAAGCGCCGGTCTTCATCGATTGCATTTGCAGGATTTCATCAAAGCTCAACGGCTTTTCAGCCCGTTCTGCTTCCAGATCCAAAGCCTGCCCGCCGGCCATGCCCCCCAAGCCGGAGGCCAGCGCCAGCAGGCGCACGAGTTCGGCGCGCAAGAACGGGTCATCATGTGTGGCAGGGTCGGCCATCACTTCAAACGCATAGGTGAGCAAAGAATCGCCCGCCAGAATGGCGGTCGGCTCATCATAGGCCTTGTGCACGGTCGGGCGCCCGCGGCGCAGATCGTCATCATCCATGGCCGGCAGGTCGTCATGGACCAGCGAATAGCAATGGATCATCTCGATGGCGCAGGCGGCGCGCATGGCGACTTCCGGCTTCACGCCAAACAGGGCGGCCGTCTCAATGGTCAGGAAGGGCCGCAGGCGCTTGCCCCCGCCAAGTGCGGCATGGCGCATGGCGGCCAGCAGGCGGGCCGGACGGCGCACCTCTCCGGGGCGGGTTCCCGGCGACAGGAGGCCCTCCAGAGCCGCTTCCACCTGATCGGCGATGGTTGTGAGCCTCGTCTCGAATGCGGCGCTCAATGGGGTTCCCTTTCGTCTCTTGAGGGGCCAAGAAACGCGGGGCGGGGCAGAATTGCAACCCCTCCCCCTGTCGGGGGGCCTCCAAAGGGCCTTGCCCCAAGAAATTGCCCCCACATCGGCAATTCGGGGTCTGGACCCTAGCCAGAGCCCCTAATCCCGTGTATGGAACGCGCCTTGAATTCGAGCGGCCGCCCAATGCGTGGCCCCCTATGGAGACCACAATGGCAGTTCCGAAGCGAAAGACCTCCCCGATGAAGCGCGGCTTCCGCCGCTCGGCCGATGCTCTGGCTCAGCCGACCTATGTCGAAGACAAGGATTCGGGCGA
>CANGFE010000067.1 GCA_947453155.1 Beijerinckiaceae bacterium
AATGGTCGGCGACCCGACCACGACGATCTCGCGCAACTTCGACGTGTTGATCGAAGAAGCAGGTCTGGCTGATCGCGGCACTTTCGTTGTCGATCCGCAGGGCAAGATCCAGATTGTTGAAATCACCGCTGGTGGCGTTGGCCGCTCGGCGACCGAACTGCTGCGCAAGATCAAGGCTGCCCAGTATGTCGCGTCGCATCCGGGTGAAGTCTGCCCGGCCAAGTGGCAGGAAGGCGAGAAGACCCTCGCTCCGTCGCTCGACCTCGTCGGCAAGATCTAATCTGACAATAGAAAACGGGATTGCGCTCTGCCCCTGAGCGCAATCTCCGACGCTCCGAGCCCCCCTATCGGGCTCGGGGCCCTCTTATCCCGAACAGAAATCCGGAGCCTCCCATGTTAGACGCCAATCTGAAGGGCCAGCTGCAGAGCTATTTCGAGCGCATTCAAATGCCAATCGAATTGGTCGCCTCGCTTGATGACAGCGCTAAATCGCAGGAGATGAAAGAGCTGCTCGAAGACATCTTGCCGCTCTCGGACAAAATCACATTGCGTCTTGATGGCGTGGATGCGCGCAAGCCCTCATTCGCGATCAATCGCGCGGGCACTGACATTGGTGTGGCCTTCGCTGGTCTGCCGATGGGCCATGAATTTAACTCGCTGATCCTGGCTTTGCTGCAAGTTGGCGGTCATCCGCCCAAGGAAGATGCGGCTGTGCTGGAGCAGATCCGCAATTTGCAGGGCACATTTGTGTTCGAGACGTATTTCTCGCTGTCCTGCCAGAATTGCCCGGATGTCGTGCAAGCGCTCAATCTCATGGGCGCGCTCAACTCCAATATCAAACATGTCGCCATTGATGGTGCGCTCAATCAGAAAGAAGTCGATGATCGCCAGATCATGGCTGTGCCATCTGTCTATTTGAATGGCGAGCCCTTCGCGCAAGGCCGTATGTCGCTCGAACAGATTCTGGCAAAACTCGACACGGGCGCGGCAGATCGTGCGGCCGAAGCCATCAAGCACAAGGAAGCTTTCGACGTGCTGATCGTCGGTGGTGGTCCCGCGGGTGCAGCGGCGGCGGTCTATGCCGCGCGCAAAGGCATTCGTACGGGTCTCGTTGCAGAGCGTTTCGGTGGTCAGGTGCTCGATACGATGGGCATCGAAAACTTCATCTCCGTGCAGCACACGGAAGGCCCGAAGCTTGCCGCCCAGCTCGAACAGCATGTGCGCGAATATGACGTCGATATTATGGGCTTGCAGACAGCAACTGCGCTAGTGCCGGCTTCGGTCGCCGGTGGCTATCACGAGATCAAGCTCGCCAATGGCCCTTCGCTCAAGGCCAAGACACTCATCCTCTCCACGGGTGCGCGCTGGCGTCAGATGAACGTGCCGGGCGAAGAGCAATATCGCAACAAGGGTGTCGCTTATTGCCCGCATTGCGATGGTCCGCTCTTCAAAGGCAAGCGCGTTGCGGTGATTGGTGGCGGCAATTCTGGTGTCGAAGCCGCCATTGATCTCGCCGGTCTTGTGTCCCACGTCACTTTGATTGAATGGGATACGAAGCTGCGCGCTGATGCCGTCTTGCAGAACAAGCTTTACTCGCTGCCCAATGTCAGCGTTGTCATGAACGCGCAAACGACCGAAGTCTTGGGCGATGGCTCCAAGGTGAGCGCGCTCGCTTACACGGATCGCGGCACGGGTGACGCCAAGACCATCGAGCTTGAAGGTATTTTCGTGCAGATCGGTCTCGTGCCCAACACGGAATGGCTGAAGGGCACTCTGGCTCTGTCGGCACGCGGTGAGATTGAAGTCGATGCACATGGCGCGACGTCGCTCCCCGGCGTGTTTGCAGGCGGCGATGCAACGACCACGCCTTACAAGCAGATCATCATTGCTCTGGGCGAAGGATCAAAGGCTGCTTTGTCAGCCTTTGACTATCTCATCCGTCTGCCAGCGGAAGTGAAGGCCGCGGCGTAAGGCTTATTTCAGCCCCGCCAATGCCTTTTCATAGAAGCTGAGATCGACATATTTACTGGGCGGCGCGTCAATCTTTTTCGCGCCGCTCAATTCGTTGCGCAGCGCGATGAGCGTTTTGACACCGTCCATATTCATGGCGGCGCGGCGGTTCAAACCACCTTTGCCCGCGGTCATATCGGTATAGATGATCGCTGCATCTTCCGCTGAAAGGCCCTTGATGCGCGCCCGCATGGTCGCAATCGCAGCTGCTTTGTCAGCAAAGACTTCATCAGTGGCGGCGATCAAGGCACGCAAGAAAGCAACGATTTCTTTCTCATGCTCTTTGGCATAAGCGCGGCGTACGACAAAGGCCGAGCCCTGATAGGCGCCGATGATTTCTGTGGCATCGGCCAGCACGCGCATGCCCGCTTTCTTGGCCTCGATATCATCGGGCGAGGAGAGGGCGGCTGCTTGCGCCTTGCCTTCCAGCATGGCCTTCAAACGGTTGGGGCCGGAGCCCACAGCAAGAGCCGAAAAATCACGCTCGCGCTTCAACCCGTTCATTTCCAGAATACGCACCAGCACTAGACCATAGCCGCTGGTCAAAGCATCGCTCGCCACCACTTTGCCTTTGAGATCGGCAAAGCTTTTGATTTCCGGCGTGACGACAATTTTGTTCATGCCCGAATGGACACCAGCAATGCCGATCAGATCATAGCCGGGGATAGAGACATCGCCCTGGCCTTCGGCATTGGCGATGGTGTTGTCGAAAGCTGTCGAGGCAAATTGATATTTGCCGCTCATCATGCCTTCAATTGCCGCCGTCGAGCCGCGCGTGACTTCGTGAGTCACATCAAGCCCTTGTTTGGCGAAATAGCCCTTGTCCATCGCCGTCCAGATCGGAAGATTGGTCGCGCCGGCAAATGTGACGACGGTGATTTTGGTTTGCGCGAAAGCAGGAGCGGCAAAGAGCGCGGCAAGCGCGACAGCGGTGCGAATGAGACGCATGGTTTTCTTTCGTTATTGCGAGAAGCGAAGCGACGCGGCAATCCATAGGCGCGCTGGATTGCCGCCTCGGGCTTGCGACCCTTCTCGCACGAACGAGAAGGGCCGAGCTCTGGTTAGCCGAATTTCACGCCCGACTCGGCCATAGCCGATTTCACGCGCGCGGCCGTAAACGGCACGGTGCGCAGGCGAATACCGGTCGCATCAAACACAGCATTGGCAAGTGCGGCTGCAACTGGGGCAGTCGCAGCTTCACCCGCGCCGCGCGGCGGCTCGTTCGGGCGGTCGATCAATTCAATCTTCATCTCCGGAACATCCGGGAAGGTGAGGATCGGATAGCTCGCCCAATCGCGGCTCGTCACATGATTGCGGTCGAACTTGACCTCTTCGTAAAGCGTGCGGCCGATGGTCTGCAAAATGCAGCCCTCGACTTGCGAGCGCACGCCGTCCGGCGAGATGATCTGTCCGCAATCATGGGTGGCGGCAACACGCGTCACGCGAATACGGCCATCAGCCGAGACATCGACTTCCATCGCAATGGCAACATAGGTTTCGTCGCCCTTATATTGCGTATAGCCAATGCCGCGGCCCTTGCCGTTGCGGCGTGGCTCCACGCGCTTGTCCCAGTTGAACAATTTGGCGACACGCTCCACCGCCTCACGCCCACGCGGATCGGACATATAGGCGAGACGAAACTCGACAGGATCCTTGCCGGCAGCCAGTGCCAGTTCGTCCATGAAAGTTTCAACTGCCAAGCAATTGCCGATCTTGCCCGGTGCACGCAAATGCGAGGGGCGCAGAGGTGTGTCTTCCAGCCAATGCACTTCAACGAGCAGGTTAGGCACATCATAAGGCGGCTTGCCACCTGACGAGAGCGAGCCTGTCGCAATGCCTTTGGCCTGTTTCGCATCGGCTTCGACCGGTGCGAGCAGAGGAATGGTCGGCAGATTGGCGGTGGGCTTGGGGCAACGCATGGTCGTGTGCCACGCGACAATTTTGCCGTCAGCCGACAGAGCCGCTTCCTGCGTGATGACTTGTGCCGGACCCTTGGGGTCAAGCGCATGTTCATCTTCGCGCGACCATTGCACGCGCACTGGCTTGCCGACAGCTTTCGACATAAACGCGGCATCAGCGGCGGCATCTTCATGGCCGTTCATGCCATAGCAGCCAGCGCCATCCAGATAATGTACGCGCAATTTATTGGGGGGCATATTGAGCATGGTCGCAAAATGCTTGGCATAGCGATGCGTGCCTTGCGACGAACACCAAATGGTGGCCTCGCCGTCTTTCACATCGGCAATAGCGCAAGACGGGCCCATGGAAGCATGGCTCTGAACAGGCCAATAAAACTCACCAGACAGTTTTTTCGGTGCTGACGCATAGGCGCTGGCAAAATCGCCCGCCTTGTCGAGCGCTTCGGTCTCGCTGACCTTCTGCGCTTTGACATAATCGCGAAGCCCTGCGGAATCGGTCGGCAAGCCGCCGCCCTTCCATTCGGCTTTCAACATTTTGGCAGCGCGCACAGCATCCCATTCGTCAGGCGCGACAACGCCCAAGAAATTTTTCATACGCACGACTTGCGCGCCGGGGATCGATGCAATCGAGCTTTCATCCACCGACACGAGTTCTGCGCCGATGACGGCTGGGCGGATCGTGCGGCCATGCAGCATGCCCGGCACTTCGAGATCATGCATATAGACAAAGCGGCCTGTGGCTTTGGCTGGAATGTCCGGCCGCGGCACATGCTTGCCGACAATTTTGTGCGTCTTCGGGTCACGCACCGGGGCTTTGGTGTCGAGCTTCAGCTCAAAACCCTTGTCGGTGACAAGGCTCGCAAAAGAGACGCCGGCACCGCCGGCTTTCGGGCGCACTTCGCCATTGATGGCATCAAGTTCGCTCGCAGGCTTGCCCAGTTTCTCGGAAGCCAGCTTGATCAAAGCCTGGCGCGCAGTGGCCGCCGCCTGGCGCAATTGCATGCCGCCTTTGGGAATGCCGTTCGAGCCGGAGGTCGGGCCTTGATCGGGGGTGAGCAGAGTATCGCCTTCGATCAGCTTGATCTTGTCGATCTGCAGGCCGAGTTCTTCCGCCGCAATCTGCGGGAAAGCGGCGCGAAGGCCTGTGCCCAGATCAACCTTGCCGGAATAGATCGTCGCCGTGCCATCAGCGTTCAGGGCGAGATAGGCATCAACTTGTGCCGGATCAACCGTCTTGGCGGCGACGCGGCCTTGCGCCGTCACATGCGAGGCGAAGGGAATAGCGATGAAGAGAGCGCCCGTGCTCTTCAGAAAATTGCGGCGCGATGTGTGCATGTTCATCCGCGTGCTCCTCCAGCCTTCACCACAGCCGCGACGATGCGCTCATGTGTTCCACAGCGGCAGAGATTTTGGGCCAGCGCATCTTTGACTTGCGCGGCTGTCGGCTTCGGATTTTTTTCAAGCAGCGCGGCGCCCGTCATCACCATGCCATTGGTGCAATAGCCGCATTGCGCGGCCTGTTCGGCAATGAAAGCCGCTTGCACTTTGTGCGGTTTTTCGGGCGAGCCCAGACCTTCAATCGTGGTGATCTTTTTACCCGCAAAGGCAGAAATCGGCATGACGCAAGAGCGCACGGCTTCGCCATCGACAATGACCGTGCAAGCACCGCACTGGCCAAGGCCGCAGCCATATTTGGCGCCCTTGAGTTTGAGATCGTCACGCAATGCGTAAAGCAGCGGCTTGTCAGGATCGCGCACATCAATCGTGCGTGCGCCCCCGTTCACCGTCAAAGTGATGGATGCCATGGCCTATCCTCCCCGTGCGGCGGGCCATCTTGGCGGGCCCGGTCCTGTCGGTAGGGCTGATTATGCACGGACCGCAGAAAAGAAAAAGGCGGCCCGAAAGCCGCCTTCTTCAAAACTCACAGCGTGTAGCTGCGCTCGCCGTGTGAGGTGAGGTCTAGCCCCTCCTCGACTTCGTCAGGCGAGGCCCTCAGACCCACCGTTGCGCGGATGCCCGCGACCATGATGGCGGTCATGACGCCCGACCAGACGACCGTGGCGGCCACGCCCATCAGCTGCACCTTCAATTGCGTCATGGCATCGGGATTATCGCCAAAGCCTGCACCATTCAGTGCCGGATGGGCGAGGAAGGCGACAAGCACAGTGCCCAGAATGCCACCCAGACCATGCACGGCGAAGACGTCGAGCGTGTCGTCGATCTTCATCTTGTGCTTCACGAGATCGACCGCAAAGAAGCAGACGATGGCGCCTGCGATACCCAGAATGCAGCCACCCAGTGGGCTGACAAAGCCGGAGGCGGGGGTCACGGTGGCAAGACCAGCCACCACGCCGGTGACGGTGCCAACCACGCTCGGGCGGCCAAAGCGCATCCATTCAATCGCCATCCAGACAAGGCCAGCCACGGAGGCTGACATGTGCGTGGCGAGAATGGCATTGCCAGCGGCCGCATCAGCGGTGAGCGCGCTGCCGCCGTTAAAGCCATACCAGCCGACCCAGAGCAGGCCTGCGCCAATAATGGTGAGGCCCGGATTATGCGGCGGGCGCAACTCCTTCGGCCAGCCATCGCGCGGGCCCAGCATGGCAGCAATCACAAGTGCCGATGTCCCAGCGGTGGCATGCACCACAAGGCCGCCTGCGAAATCCATGACGCCGAGCGACATGAGCCAGCCATTGCCCCAGACCCAATGCGCGACCGGCGCATAAACAACGATCAGCCAGAGGCCTGAGAAAATCAGCACGGGGCCGAATTTGATGCGCTCAGGGAAAGCGCCAACGATCAGCGCCGGCGTGATGATCGCAAAGGTCATCTGGAACAGGAAGAAGACGCTTTCAGGCAAAGTGCCATTCACCGCATCGCGGCTCATGTTCAGCAAGAAAGCCTTTTCAAAACCGCCCAACCAAGGCGAGCCTTCGCCGAAGGAGAAAGAATAGGCAATGGCCAGCCACAGCACAGAAGAGAGGCAGGCGATGGCGACGCAATGCATCAGCACGGAGAGCACATTCTTGGAGCGCACAAGGCCGCCATAGAACATGGCCAGACCCGGCAGGGTCATCATCAGCACCAGCGCGGAAGCGGTGAGAATCCAAGCCGTATTGGCTTGATTCAGAGCGCTTTCAGCAGCCTGTGCTGGAGCAGTGAGGATGAGCGCGAGCAGCAGCGCCAGCATGAATTGGCAAGAATTTTTCAGCAGGGCCAAGAGTGACCTCCCGTTATTCGATTTTCTTGCCGTTTAGTGGGAAATCGCGCCTTTGCCCAGAGCTGAAGCATATTGCTTCAACCTCATGCACAGGCCTGGCGGTTGATGCCTGCAATACAGGCAATGCAAATTCGCCCCTGTTTTGCAGCGCTTTTTGCAAATTATCGCGCTGTTTTTACAAAAACGGGGCTCGTTTTGGACGAAATGCTGACCGTAACGCACAAAAATAGAGAATTTTGACTTTGAAACAAAAAAGGGCGGCACAAGCGCGCCGCCCGATTTTTTTTGTAAAAAGCGACCTTACAGGGTCGGGTAATCCGTATAGCCCTTGTCGCCGCCGCCATAGAAAGTCGAGCGGTCATAGGCATTGAGGGCGCTGCCTCGGTGCAGGCGCTCTGCCAGATCCGGATTGGCAATGAAATGACGGCCATAGGCAATGGCATCTGCCTTGCCATCAGCGACCGTCTGCGCGCCGCTTTCGCCATTGAAGCCGCCAGCGCCAATCACCACGCCGCCAAACTTAGATTTGAAGGTCGCTGCTGCATCGGGTGCATTGGCATCATTCACATCGCTGCTTTGATCCGCGCGCGGTTCGACCAGATGCAGATAGGCAAGTTTGCGTTGCCCCAATTGCGTCGCGACATAAGAGTAAAGCGCCAGCGGGTCGCTCTCGACCTGCGAATTATTCTTGCCCCATGGCGAGAGGCGCACGCCCACGCGATCGGCACCCCAGACTTTCACCACTTCATCGACCACTTCCAGCAGGAAGCGCGCGCGATTTTCAATCGAGCCGCCATATTGGTCGGTGCGTGTGTTGGAGCCATCATGCAAAAACTGGCCGATGAGATAACCATTGGCGCCATGCACTTCGACGCCATCAAAGCCTGCTTTCTTGGCGTTTTCAGCTGCCTTGCGGAAGTCTGCGATGAGGCCTGCAATCTCAGCTGTCTCCAAAGCGCGGGGCGTTTCGAATTCCGTCGATTGGAAGGTGACCGTCATATGCTTGCCGCCAGCCGCAATCGCGGACGGCGCGAAAGGCACGGCGCCGCCGGGCTGCATGGACGAATGAGAGATGCGGCCCGTGTGCCAAATCTGATCAAAGATGAAGCCGCCCTTTGCGTGAACCGCGGCGGTGACGAGCTTCCAGCCTTCGACCTGTTCATCGGTCCAGATGCCAGGCGCGCCGGGATAGCCGACGGCGGTGGGCGAAATATCGGTGGCTTCGGCAATCTGCAAGCCGCCCTTGGTGGCACGCTGGCCGTAGTAAACAGCGTTCATCTCTTGCGGGATATTGCCGGGCTGGCGCGAGCGCAGGCGTGTCAGCGGGGCCATGACCACGCGGTGAGAAAGGGTAATGGCGCCAACCGTCAGCGGCTGGAAAAGGGCTTCATTGGCCATAAGGGACAGATCCTGTCTGTAAATTTCTGCAATGCAGCATGTAGGGGGCTCTGGCTCTAATTTCAAACAGCAAAGGTGCTTAAAGCGCGAGACTGTGAACTTAGGAGCCACTAATCCTGTTTCCGATCTGGCCTTTTCCAGTTTAGCATCCCCTCAATAAAAAAATATGGGAGGGTTTTCATGCTGTCTGCTGCCATACGTTCGGGATCCGTCGCCGCCGTCCTTTTGGGATTGAGCGCGAGTGGAGCCGCTGCCCAGACACCGGCTGAATTCTACAAAGGCAAGACCGTCACGATCTATGTCGGCCTGTCGGCAGGTGGCGGCTATGACACCAATGCCCGTTTGGTCGGTCGTCACTTAGGCAAATATCTTCCCAGCAACCCAACCGTGCTGGTGCGCAATATGCCGGGCGCTGGTGGTCTGGTGATGACCAATCACGTCGCCAATGCAGCGCCGGCCGACGGCACCAATATCGGCGCGCCGCAACGCGGCGTCCCCTTCGAGCCTTTGCTCGGTCAGGCTTCCAAAGCGAAATTCGATCCGCGTACATTGCAATGGATCGGCAGCGTCAATTCCGACACGTCCATTGCCATTGTCCATTCGCGCACCGGCATCAAGACCTGGGCCGATTTGAAGAACCGCGAAGCGGTGATTGCTGGCACGGGTGTGGGCACGGAAAGCGTGGTCATTCCTTATGTGCTGCGCAATCTCATGGGCATGAAGTTCAAAGTCATCGCGGGCTTCCCCGGCGGCAATGAAATGAATCTCGCGATGGAACGCGGCGAAGTTGATGGCCGCGGCACATTCTCTTGGACGAGCATCAAGCCGCATTACAAAGACATGGTGGAGAGCGGCAAATATAAGATCCTGTTCCAGATGGGCCTGCGCACGCATCAGGATTTGAAAGATGTGCCGCTGATTGTTGATCTGGCCGAAGATGCCGACACTAAGCAGATTTTGAAGGTCCAGTTCACGGCCTTCGAATTGGGTCGCCCGTTGTTTGTGGCCGAAGCTGTGCCTGCGGATCGCGTGGCGGCTTTGCGCAAAGCTTTTAACGAAGCGATGAAGGACAAGGACCTGATCAACGAAGCTGAAAAGAGCGATCAGGAAGTCAATCCGATGACCGGCGAAGAAATGGCGGCCGCCTTCAAAGACGTCTATGCCACGCCGCCGCATCTCATCAAGAAACTGGCAGACGCCTCCGTGCTGAAGCCCGATCTGAAAGTGCTCGAAGGCGCGAAGACGGACGAATAAGCCGTCCTTGCGAGCGACGCGAAGCAACCCAGAAGCCTCACTTTGGGGCCTCTGGATTGCCGCGTCGGCCTTCGGCCTCCTCGCAATGACGGGTTACTTTTTCCGGACCAGTCGCGCGAGCGTGGGCCGCAGTGGCAAAAAGAGCCGATAGCCCAATTCCATGATCGGTAAAATGCCAGGAAGACGCGCGAGGCGCGCGGCCCAGCGCCATTTTGGCAAATCATCCCAGATCGCAACAAAAGCCGCAGCGCCCGACAGCAAAGTGCCGTCGGCTTGGCGGATGTGAAAACGCGCCAGCGCTTGATCGCGTGTCAGATCGGGGCCCGGTGTTTCATCAGCACGCGAGACATCGCGGAAGCAGAGGTTCTCGGCCCCTTGCTGTTTTTGATAATGCGCAATCTCAATCGTGCAGAGAGGGCATGCTCCGTCGTAATAGATTGTCTTGCGCGGCTCACTCATCACGCAAGTCCCCGTTTGGCGAGCAAAGCTTCAACGCCGGGCAGTTTGCCGCGGAAGGCGATATAAGCGGCTTTCGGATCGCGCAGATTTCCGGCCCCGTAAATATAAGTGCGCAGGCGCCGCGCTGTTTCAGGGTGGAAAATATCTCCCGTCTCTTCAAAAGCCGAGAAAGCATCCGCATCGAGCACTTCCGACCAGAGATAGGAGTAGTAACCCGCGGCATAATGGCCGCCGGAAAAAATATGCGAGAAATGCGGCGAGCGATGGCGCATGGCAATCGCATCCGGCATGTCGATGGCTTTGAGCACGCCGGTTTCGAACGCAAGCGGGTCTTGTGTCGCCTCGGGCGTTTTCAAATGCATGTCGAGATCAACGAAGGTGGAAGCGCAATATTCGACCGTTGCAAAGCCCTGATTAAAGCCGCGCGCCGCTTTGAGTTTCTCAATCAGCGCCTGCGGAATGGCTTCACCCGTCTCGTAATGGCGCGCAAAGCGGCTCAAAACTTCCGGCTGCAGCAACCAATGCTCATAAAGCTGCGAGGGCAGTTCTACGAAATCGGTCGAGACGGCGGTGCCAGCGAGCGAGGGATAAGTCACATTCGACAGCATGCCATGCAAAGCGTGGCCGAATTCATGGAACAAGGTACGTGCTTCATCGAGGCTGAGCAGCGGATCATCACCGCGCGCAGGCTTGGCAATGTTCAGCACATTGACAATGATCGGCCGGATATTGCCTTCGAGCTTTTGCTGCGTGCGGAATGCCGACATCCACGCGCCGCCGCGCTTGGAAGGGCGGGCAAAATAATCGCCTAAGAAGAGCGCGACGTGTGCGCCGTTCGCGTCCTGCACATCAAAGGCGCGGACATCCGGATTATAGAGTTTCAGATCGCGGCGCTCTTCGAACTTCAGGCCGAAGAGTTTTCCGGCCACAAAAAAAGCCGCTTCAATCATGCGCGAGAGCGGAAAGTATGGCCTCAGCTCCTGCTCGTTGATCGCGTAGTCGCGGGCGCGCAGTTTTTCTGCGTAGTGGCGCCAATCAGCTTTGCGGAAGGGGCCGTTCTGTCCGTCTTGCGCGGCAAGCGCTGCCAGTCGTTCGGCTTCACGCGCTGCGGCTTTGCGTCCGACAGGCCAGACTTTGTCGAGAAGTGCGCGGACCGCCTCAGGTGTTTGCGCCATTGTGTCATCGAGCTTGTAATGGGCGTAGGTCTCAAAGCCGAGCAATTTGGCGCGCTCATCGCGCAGCGCCAAAGTCTCGGCAATGATCGCGCGATTGTCGCTCTCGCCACCCTTTTCGCCGCGCGCCAGAAAAGCATCGAGCAGTTTTTCGCGAAGATCGGGGCGCGTGGATGAGGTGAGGAAAGTCTCCACCTGTCCACGTGACAGGCCAACCGCATGCTTGCCCGCGCGGTCACGCGACTTGGCCAGTGCCGCTGCTGCATCGAGAAAATCAGGCGAGAGGCCCGCCAAATCTTCAGACGTCTCCAACCAGAGCACGAAGTCGCCTTCGTCTTTCAGAATATTTTGCGAGAATTGCGTGCCCAGTGTTGCTAGTCGTGCGGTGATCTCGGTGAGGCGCGCGCGTTGTGCATCATTGAGTTTGGCACCAGAACTGACAAAGGCTTTCTTCATTCGCTCGGTGAGGCGCTTTTGCTCGTCATTCAGCGTGGTCCATTCGGGACTCTCCATCACCGCTTCGATACGCGCGAGCATTTTGGCATCGAGAAAAATCTCGGACCCATGGCGCGCCAGAACAGGCGAAATCTCGCGCTCGATCTTTTGCAGAGCCTCGTCGGATTCTGTGCCCGTCAGGTTCCAAAAAACCTTGTTGATCTTGAGCAATGCATCGCCCGCTTTTTCAAAAGCAACAATCGTATTGTCGAATGTCGCGGGCGCGGGATTGTCGCGAATGGCGGCAATCTCGCTCACATGCTGGGGCAGGGCCTTCTCGTAAGCGGGCTGGAAATGCTCGACCTTGATCTGGTCAAACGGAGGCATGCCAAAGGGCGTGGACCAGATTTCAAAAAAGGGATTTTGCGGCACGGGGCTCGGGCTCCAGCGGGACTGGAGCTGATATGGGCCGTTTGGCAGTGCCAGACAAGTGCCCGGGGGTGCGGCAGCGCGCCGCCACACCCCCCGCTAACACATGATTTAGAAGGCGAGCAGGTGGATCAGGAAGAAGATCCCCCCTGTCGCAAAGACCACTGTGTAAGAGCCGATTTTCGAGAAGTAGAAAATCGAGCAGCAGATGGCCAGGGTCACCAGTTCGAGCGCCACGATGATGTTGTTTGGCTCATTGGCAAGCGCCGCTCGTACAACGGCGAGCGCGCCCGCGAAAATGAGACCAACAGCAACAGGTGCCAGACCGCGTTCCACCGCAATCTTGATCGGCGAGGTCTTGTGCTTCTGCCACCAGCTTGCAATGCCATAGACCAGCAAAGACGAGGGCACATAAATGCCAAGGCAGGCGACAATCGCGCCCCAGAATCCGGCAACCTGATAGCCGATGAGAGCGGCAATCAAAGTGCTGGGTCCCGGTGCAGCACGCGAGACGGCGAAGAGATCGGCAAATTGCGCATTGGTCAGATAACCATGCACAGACACCGTCTGATATTGAATGTCCGCCACAATTGCTTGGCCACCACCGAAAGACAGTAGCGAGAGCGGGGCGAAGACGACGAAGAGCCCGAGAAGCTTATTGTCCATCACGCAGCCCTCCGCGCATCGAGATAGGCCCAGGCGATAGAGACAGGCACAGCCACAAGCACCACAGGGATCATCGGCCAACGCAACAGGCCGATTGTCACAAAGACTACAGCGCCGACGATGAAGGTCGAAGCGCGCTTGGGCAATTTGCGCGTGGTCTTGAGACCTTGCGAAACCGTCGCGCCAACGCCCGCCGCCGCCACACCATGCAGAACGAAGCTTGTGACTGGCAGGCTGGAAAATTCCTGATAGGCAAAGCCCATCGCCATGATAATGCAGAAGGCCGGGATCACCATGCCGAAGACAGCTGCTGCGGCACCGAGACCGCCGGCAACTTTCAAGCCCATATAAAGGGCGAGATTGACGGGATTGGCGCCGGGCAAGACCTGCGCAATGGCTTGGCCGATGATGAATTGCTCTTCATTCATCCATTGGCGGCGATCCACGACTTCACGAAAGACCATGGCCTGCGTCGAGCCACCAAAGGCCGAGCCGCCGACTTTCAAGAAGGACATGAGGACATCAAATGCGCTACCGCGCGCGCCATCCGGCCGATCCGCCGGTTTTTGTTCTATTTCTTCGGCCATTCGGCTCCCCCCTTTTTTCTTGGGGGAACAATAGCCCGAGTCGAGTGCGGGAATAAACCCTTCTAGCCCACCGCCGTCTCTGAGGCGGGTCGCAGGCCGCCTTTGCGCTTCAAGAGCTGGCGGACATCGCCCGATGTGATGATTTCACCACGATCGGCAAAAGCCTCGTGATTGGCTTCGATCTCGTCGAGCTCATAGAGATAATTGACCATCAGCCCGTGCGCCTGCGCGAGGCCCTTCTTCGACAGGTCGCCCTGCCAATTGATGCGCTCCAATCGCGCGCCATTGCCCAGATGGAAGCGCGCCACGCTGTCGCGCGGTCCGCCCTTGGCGGTTTTGCCCTGCGTGAAATAGAGCGCAGCAGCCGCGAGCAAGGGCTTTCTGAGATGTTCAGGCGGCGCTACCTTTGAGCCGCCTTTGAGTTCGGCGAGCGCTTGGCGCATGTCTTGCGGCAGCAGCGATGTTTCGGCGGCCAATTCGCCATCTAGCCAGCGCGCAAAATCGGGCACGGGCGATAGCGTCACAAAGGTTGAGAGTTTGGGCCATTCACGGCGCAACTCTTCGACCACTTGCTTGATCAGAAAATTGCCGAAGGAAATGCCGCGCAATCCTTCCTGACAATTGGAGATGGAATAAAACACCGCCGTATTGGCCTGCGCGCCTTTGATGATGTGTCGCTCTGAAGCCAGAAGCGGGGCAATGGCATCAGGTATATCCTGCGTCAGGGCCACTTCGACAAAGATCAGCGGCTCATCGCCTAGGCGGGGATGGAAGAAGGCAAAGCAGCGCCGATCAGAGGGTTCGATACGGCGGCGCAGATCATCCCAATTCTGGATTTCATGCACCGCCTCATAGCGGATGATTTTTTCCAAAATGTTGGCGGGCGTATTCCAGTCGATCTTGCGCAAGACCAGAAAGCCGCGGTTAAACCAGCTGGAGAAGAGATGGCGGAAGTCGGCATCCAGCGCTTTCAGCTCAGGCTTGTCGCGCTCATGTTTGAACAAATCCTCGCGCATATGGACAAGTGCCGCTGTGCCACCCGGCGCCTGATTGAGCCGGCGGATCAATTCCTGCCGGCGCGGCTCTGCGGCTTCATGCAAGCGCAGCGCGTTCAGTTCGCTCGTATCTTTGCGATAGGTCTCAATCGCACGTTCCAGCGCGATGCGGTCGGGGCCAAATTCATGGGCGAGTTGCAGCAGGAAATCGCAACGCCCCTCAGCGGTCAGTTGGCCATAGCGGGTCAGCACATCCTCAGCCAGCGCAACACCTGTGGCTTCACCACGGCGCGTCAGAAGATCCCCCGCCAATCGCGCAAGGCCTAAGGGGGAGACATCTTCTTCGCGACGGGCCTTGGCGAGCAATTCGCGGCCACGATCTGTGATGCTTTGCAGGAGCTCGGAAATGAAATTGCCGCTCATCGCGAAATGCCTTTGATAGCGATCAGGTCCAATGAGCCTGAGCCGCAATCATGGCGGGTTCGTGACAGCAGCGCCAGCGATAGTGCTCTGTGGCACGCCAGAAAAAAGTCTAACCGATGATTTCCGCGACAATGGCGCGCAATTCCTGCCGCGTCAGGCCACATTCGGTCGGCTTGTCATCAGTGCGCGGCTCCGGCGCTTTTGGCTCGGGGGCGGCTTTGTCAGACGGGGTGCGAATCGGTTTTTCGTCGCTCATGCTCATTTTTTCCATGCGGGACTTTTGTGGCGCAGCTGCCTTGTGCGAGGCAGTTCTCGGTGGATGACGCGGCTGCGGCCCGTGGTGGCGCTTTGCCCATGGACAGGGCGGCGCTAAGACCTCGCACCTTGTTCCAGTGCCAGTGACAGAATCGCGAAGGGCCGTTTTCATGAAGTCGATCAATCAGCGCATTGCCGAAGAACTTTCCGTTCAGGAATGGCAGGTGGCGGCAGCCGTAGAATTGATTGATGGTGGCTCGACCGTTCCCTTCATCGCCCGCTACCGCAAAGAAGTCACCGGCACGCTGGATGATGCGCAATTGCGCACGCTTGACGAACGCCTGCGCTATTTGCGCGAGCTGGAAGAGCGCCGCAAAGCGGTGATCGACAGCATCAAAGAGCAGGGCAAGCTTGATGATGCTTTGCTGGCGCAGATCAATGCAGCCGATACCAAAGCGCGGCTGGAAGATATTTATCTGCCCTTCAAGCCCAAGCGCCGTACCAAGGCACAGATTGCGCGCGAAGCCGGACTTGAGCCGCTCGCCACAGGCTTGCTCGCCAATCCCGCGCTTGATCCGCGCGTGGAAGCAGAAAAATTCATCGACAAGGAAAAGGGCATCGAGACGATTGAAGCTGCCCTTGAGGGCGCACGCTCCATTCT
>CANGFE010000068.1 GCA_947453155.1 Beijerinckiaceae bacterium
CAACCAGACTTCGAGATCATAAGTCTTTTGCGAAGCAAAACCCATGTCACCCGAGCACAAAAGCATGACGCGATAATGCAGGCCCAAACGCTTCAAAACTTCTTCCGCGCATTTGGTCATGCGGTCATGTTCAGCGAGAGACTCTTCCGGCTTGGTGATCGAGACCAATTCAACCTTCGTGAATTGATGCTGACGGATCATGCCGCGCGTATCACGCCCCGCAGAGCCTGCTTCCAATCGGAAACATGGTGTGCCTGCTGTGACGCGCATCGGCAAAGCGCTCTCATCGAGAATTTGCTCGCGCACAAGATTGGTAAGCGAGACTTCGGCGGTCGGGATCAACCAAAAATCATCTGCGGCGCGGAATTGATCATCGCGAAACTTCGGCAATTGCGCGGTGCCAAACATGGCATCATCGCGCACCAGCAAAGGCGGGTTCACTTCCGTATAGCCATTCTGCTCAGTGTGCAGATCGAGCATGAATTGCATCAGCGCGCGTTCCATACGCGCGAGTGCGCCCTTCAGCACAACAAAGCGCGCACCTGACATGCGGGTGGCTGCTTCAAAATCCATAAGACCGAGAGCTTCACCAATTTCAAAATGCTCTTTTGGCACGAAGCCCGCCGGGAATGACGGCGCTTTGCCATCGCGACGCACTTCGACATTGTAGTGCTCGTCTTTGCCCATTGGAACTTCGGCAAGCGGCGTATTGGGAATTTCCGCAAGCGCAGCATTCAGTGTTTCGACAGCGGCTTTTTCCTGCGCTTCCAATTCACCCATGCGGGTCTTGAGCTCGGCGACTTCCGCTTTCAGCGCATCGGCGCGAGCTGCATCTTTGGCCGCCATGGCTTGGCCGATTTCTTTGGAGGCGCCGTTGCGGCGCTCTTGGGCCGCCTGCAATCCGGCAATGGCCGCTTTGCGGGTATCGTCCAGACTGATGAGTTTGTCGGAGAGCGGCTCGAGCCCACGGCGGGCGCGGCCCTCATCGAAAAGGGCCGCATTCTCGCGGATCCACTTGATGTCGTACATAAGTTAGCCCTTGGCGAATTCGTTGCGTCCGGAATGGCACCGAAGGGGCAAGGATGCAAGGGGGGCTAGTCGTCTGCCCCCGGCCCATCGACCTCGGGCTGAGCCTTCGCCCGGTTTTTCTCAATCATCCCGACCGAGATGATCGAAAGCTCGTACAGAAGCAGGGCTGGGATCGCCAAAGCGAATTGGCTGAAAATATCGGGCGGGGTCAGAACGGCGGCCACGATAAAGACCAGCACAATGGCATAGCGGCGCTTTTCCTTGAGAAAGGCGCTGTCGATAATGCCGATGCGGCCAAGCAGGGTCAGCACAACCGGTAATTGGAACGTGACGCCGAAGGCGAAGATCAGCGTCATGATCAGCGACATATATTCCGACACGCGCGGCAACAGTTCGATCTGCGCGCGACCCGGTTCTTTCGACTGCTGCATCGCCAGGAAGAAATGCAGCAGGTTCGGTGTCACCACGAAATAAACCAGCATCGCACCCAGCGCGAAGAAGATCGGCGTGGCGACGAGATAAGGCGCAAAAGCCATGCGCTCATGCTTGTAGAGACCGGGCGCCACAAAGGCGTAAATCTGCGAGAAGATCACCGGGCACGAAGCAAAGAAAGCCGTGAACATGGCGACTTTGATCTGCGTGAAGAAAAACTCTTGCGGCGCTGTATAGATGAGTTTCGCATCCGGCCCTGCCGCATGTTCAAACGGCACAACAAGCAGATTGTAGATTTCCTTCGCGAAATAGAAGGAGATCATAAACATGACAAGAAAAGCGAGCACCGCCTTGATCAGGCGCGAGCGCAATTCGATCAGATGATCGATGAGCGGCGCGCGTGTTGATTCAATATCGGCGTCAGTCATGGCCCGTCACGCCTTTGAAGGGTCTGAGGGTGCAGGCGCAGCGCTTGCAAACGCCTCGGGCGTCACAGGCGCCACTGCCGCAGCAATGGTCGCTTCTGTTGCAGACTCATGGGGCGCAGGGAGATCGGGCATATTGATGATCTCGGGGGCCGGACCTGTGGCCTCCACCTGCCCAGTGGTTGAGCCTTCAATCGCGCCACCAATTTCATTACGCACGGTTTGCACGGGATCGAAATTCACATCGAGCTTCGCCGCATCGGTCATTTTCGTGACGTCTTTGCGGATCTCGTCAATCTCGGCCTCGCGCATGGCATCCATGAACTGGCCTTGAAACTCGCCAGCCATCCGGCGCATTTTGGAGATGGCTTGTCCCAATTGGCGAAGAACGCGCGGCAATTCCTTAGGCCCGATCACGATCAACGCGACAAGGCCGATGACGATCAGTTTGCCGGCATCGAAATCGAACATGAACCCGCGATATCCTAAAACTCAAAAGCCGCCGGCACGCGACGCGTGCGCGGCGGGCAAAGCAGCCACGGGCTCTTAGCCAGCCTTTGGCGGCTCGGTTGCCGGATGCACGGGCGCCGGATGCGGCGCGGTCTGCGCAGCCTGCACGGGGGCCGGCTGTTCGATCGTGCGCACGGGCTCAGGCTGCGCCGGGGCCTTGGCCTCGTCTTCGTCCTGCATGCCCTTCTTGAAGGACTTAATGCCCTTGGCGAAATCGCCCATCAGATCCGAAATCTTGCCCTTGCCGCCGAACAGCAGCAGCACGATCACGCCGACGACGAGCCAATGCCAAATGGAAAAGCTACCCATGGAAATCCTCCGCTCGGCCGGGCATCAACAGCCCTGACCGGTATCCTTCCCAAAACTATGCGCAGGGGGCGGCAAAAACAAGGAGGCGGCCTCGCACGACCTTGCGAGCGGGGCAGCGGGCGGGTTCGCCCTCAGCCCTGCTTATTGCCTTCTTCCTCGTCCGCCTCGGCCTGACCCTCGGCTTCGGCCTCCGCCTCCGCCTGAGCGACCAAGGCTTCCGCCTCTTCGTCCTCAACCGCTTCAATGGCGGCATCGAGATCGGCGGCAGCTTCCGCTTTCAGTTCATCGGTCATTTCCGTGAAGAGATCGGCGGTGGCATCATCTTCCAGCGGATCTTCGCTGTCAGTCAGTTCAGCGCTGTCATTGGGGGTCGGCACGCCAAAGCCAGATGGCAGGCGGCCATCGAACAGGCCAGCGCCCTTCAATTCTTCCAGACCCGGCAGATCGGTGATCTGCTCGAGGCCGAAATGCAGCAAGAAGGCATCGGTCGTGCCGTAGGTGACGGGACGGCCCGGCGCCTTGCGACGGCCACGCAGGCGCACCCAGCCCGTTTCAATGAGCACATCCATGGTGCCCTTGGAAATGGCGACGCCACGAATTTCTTCGATCTCGGCGCGTGTCACCGGCTGGTGGTAGGCGCAAATGGCGAGTGTTTCGAGCGCGGCGCGTGAGAGCTTCTTCTGCTCCTGCGTTTCGCGCGAGAGCAACCAGCCCAGATCGGCAGCGGTGCGGAAAATCCACTTGGTGCCGACGCGCACCAGATTGATGCCGCGCAGCGAATAATCAGCCTTCAGCTCTTCGAGTACAGCCTCGACATCCGCCTCTTCAGGCATGCGCTTGGCGAGCTCTTTTTGCTCGACCGGCTCGGCGGCGGCAAACAGAAGCGCTTCTGCAATACGCTTGCCCTCGGTCATGGCTGCGACCTCCCCTGAGCCCTCACCCTCGGAAGGCTGCTGCGGATAGAGTACGGCGATCTCTGCCACTTTTCTTCGTCCTTCTTGACCAATCTACACCAGAGCGAGCGGAAGTTAAGCCGCCTGCCCTTGACCCTCGGGACCCTCATGCGTGGGCGCAGGCGCGCCCCCGTCTTGAGAGGACCGGCTTTTCATCCAGATCGGCGAAAACGCACGATCCTGACGGATTTCAATGACGCCTTCGCGCACCAATTCGAGCGACGAGGCGAAACAGGAGGCGCGCGCCGTGCGCTGCAACTCAGGCGCCACGCAATATTCGATCAGGAAATGGTCCATCGTGGTCCATTCCGCGATCTTGCCGGCCAAACGCTCCAAAGCCTCGCGGGCTTCGGCGAGCGACCAGACCATGCGCTTCTTCAGCGTGACATGCGAAAGCGCCTGCGTCTGGCGCTGCTGCGCATAGGACGAGAGCAAATCAAACAGGCTGGCCTGCCATTGCGAATGGCGGATTACCGACACGCCCTCGGGCGCGCCGCGCGTAAACATATCGCGACCCATGCGCGGACGATTGACGAGCTGTTCGGCAGCTGTGCGGATCGCTTCGAGATGGCGCAGACGTGCGGCCAAGGCTGCTGCGAGATCGGCCGCCAGCGGCTCTTCACCCGCTTCCTTCTCGCCCGCCACCAAGAGGCGCGACTTCAGATAGGCGAGCCAAGCCGCCATGACGAGATAGTCGGCCGCAAGTTCAAGGCGCACGCGGCGGGCTTCATCGATGAAGATCAGATATTGGTCGGCCAGCGCCAGAATGGAGATTTTGGAGAGATCGACCTTTTGGCGGCGCGCAAGCTCGAGCAGAAGGTCCAGAGGACCTTCAAAGCCATCGACATCGACGAGGAAAGACGCTTCGGTCTCCCCCTTGTCGAGTTCAATCTCGGCAGACTCAAACGGCAGCTCGGACGCCACGAATCACTCCACATCACCCGGCATCGTCCGGGAATGGCGCGGAGACTAGCCCCCTAGCCTGCCATCGCAAGCGCAGAATGGACCTCGGCACGGGCGTCCACAGGATCAATCTGGGGATTAGCTTCATTAAGTCGGCTCAGGGCCTTGGCAGCCCTTTCTGCGGCTTTCCCGTCGAGCCTCGGCGAGGCCTCGGCCACTGGCCGGGCTTCCTCCAAAATGCCGTTGCAATGGAGCGCCATATCGACGCCTGCCGCAAAGAGAGCCTGCGTGCGCTCGGCAAAAGAGCCAGACAGAGCCTTCATCGACAAATCATCGCTCATCAGCAGACCATCGAAGCCAATCGCCTGACGGATGATCTCTTGGACGACCTTGCGCGACGTGGTGGCGGGACCCGCCGGATCAATCGCCGAATAGACGACATGGGCTGTCATCGCCATCGGCAGATGCGCGAGCTTTTGGAAGGGCAGAAAATCGGCCGCTTCCAATTCTTTCAAAGAGGCATCGACGCGGGGCAATTCGAGATGGCTGTCAGCGCCCGCGCGACCATGGCCCGGGACATGTTTCATCACCGGCAAAACGCCCGCTTGCATCAAGCCCTCAGCTGCAGCCCCACCCAGCAGCGCGACACGCTCTGGATCTTCCGCATAGGCGCGATCACCAATCACATTGTGCCCACCGGGTGCGGGCACATCGAGCACGGGCAGACAATCGACATTGATCCCGCAAGCGCGCAGATCAAGCCCCATCAGATGCGCAGACAAGCGCACCAATTCAGCCTTGCGTTGTGTCGACACGGCCAAAGCATTGAACCGTGCAGCCGGCGGATATTTCGGCCAGATGGGCGGACCCATGCGCTGCACGCGCCCGCCTTCTTGGTCGATCAACACAGGCGCATCAGCACGACCGACGATCTCACGGAATTCTTTTGTCAGAGCAGAGATTTGATCAGGGCTCTGCACATTGCGCTTGAAGAGGATCAAGCCCCACGGCTGATGGATGCGCAGAAAGTCACGCTCGTCGTCCGTTAAAGTGACGCTCGAAACACCGCAGATAAAAGCTTTGGTCATCTGGCTGATCAGCTACGCGCGACGAAGCAAGTGCCGCCAGCTGATTTCAACTTGGCGCAAAGCTTGTTGGCATCATCGCTCGACAGATTGATGACGCGCACACGATAAACAGTGCGGCCAGCATCTTCTGCTTTCACAATCGTCGGACGGTAAGTGCCCAAATCAGAGCGGAAACGTGTGTTGACGCGATCCAAGGCAGCTTTGGCTTCGTCTGCTGATGTTGTGCCAACCAATTGCACCGCATAAGTGCCAGCCGCAGCGGTTGCAGTCTGGACGGGGGCAGCGGTAGCGGCAGGCGCGGCAACAGGCGGCGCCAAATTCATGGGTGCGCTTGCGGCAGGACGGGGTGCAGGTGCAGGCACGGGCGCTGCGGCTGGCACAGGCTTGACGTCCGATGCGCGAGCGGCAGCCTTCGGCGGTTCAGCAGTTGTATTGGCCGTGGAGGCAACCAGCGCCGCCATATCATTCGGCTTGGCAGGCGCAGCGGGGGCCGCGGGTGCAGCAGCAGGCTTTGCAGGTGGAGCGACCGCGGGCGCCGCAGGCGCGTTCGGATCAATGATCGAGCCATCGGGGCGCACGGCAACGGCTTTCACCTTCTTCGGCTCAGCAAAGAGCGAATTGGCAACAGGCGGCGGCGGTGGCGGAGCGAGCGTCACAGGTGCACCCGGCTCGCCCGAGCGTTGCGGACGCTGCGCGCCGGTGCGCGCGGCTGTGCCCAGATCGACCGGCTGTTCTTCGCTTTGCACGACCTTGCTGTCCTTGGGCGCATTGGCGCCACGGTCGAGCACGGAAATGGTCGGCTTGGAATTATCTTCAACAGGCTTGGCCGGCTGAACTTTTACGGGGCCCGAATTGGCCATGATGGTCGGTGCATCGCCCATGGTGCCGCTGCCACGCAGCGCAAAGGCGGCCGCAAGGCCACCCGCCGCCACGACAACGGCGGCCCCGATCAAAAGCTTGGCACGTCCGGTGCGACGCGGCGGCTCTTCAGCATAATCGGCATATTGATCGTAAGCGCCCTGCTCCTGAGCCATCCACGGCGCCTGCGCCTGATCTTGTACGGGATCGGCATAGGCAGGCTGCGGCTGGTACGCAGTCTGATCGTAAGCAGGCTCGGTCTGCGCTGGCTCATAAGAGGCTTGAGCATAGGCAGGCTGGCCATAGGCGGGTTGCGCATAAGCAGGCGGCGCAGCAAAGGGCGCCGGATCATAGCTTAAGCTCGTCGGCATGACCGGCGGCGGCTCGAATGGCATGGCGCGCGGCATCATGGGCGGCGGCGTCTGAATGCCAGCGGGCTGGGCAAAAACTTTGCTAAACGGGTCGGCATTGGCGCTGCCGACAAGGCGCGCGAGTTCGGCCAAAGGATCAGCGGAAGACGGAGCGGGCGCGGCGGCTGGCGTTGGCGGCGGGGGCACAGCGACAGGCTCCAAACTTTCGCGCAGACGACGCTCGATATCATCGAGGTCAATCGAGACGCGCGGTTCGCCCGTGGACCGCGAACGGAAAGTAGGATCACTCATCTCTCACCTCGTCACGCGATACATATCGCGAAGGCGCTCGCGCATCATCCGAGGAATCACGGAAACAAAAGGGCGGATCAATCTCCGCCCACTCGTTTCAACGCATTTCTTCAGGCGCGCTCACGCCTAGTATACCCAAGCCCGACGCAAGGACACGCGTTAAAGCCACAACCAATGCGACACGGGCACGGGTCAACTCTCTGTTTTCTTCGTTAACAAAGCGTAACTCTGGGTGGTCCTTGCCGCGATTCCAGTGTGAATGGAACGCGCTAGCCAGATCATGCAGGTAAAAAGCGACACGGTGCGGCTCATGGGCGCTTGCTGCTGCTTCGATCTGACGCGGATATTGCGCAATCAGCTTGGCAATGGCCTTTTCGCCCTCATCGTTCAGCAAATCGAGCGAAGCGGCTGAAAGCGATTCGGCCGAAAGGTCGAGATCCGCGAAAGCGGCGCGCGCTTGGCGCAGGATCGAATGGCCGCGTGCATTGGCATATTGAACATAAAAGACCGGATTGTCTTTCGACTGTTCAATGACTTTCGCCAGATCGAATTCGAGCGGCGCATCATTCTTGCGGAAGATCATCATGAAGCGGGTCGCATCCACGCCGACTTCATCCACGACTTCACGCAAAGTAATGAAGTCCCCTGCCCGCTTCGACATTTTCACGGGCTCGCCATTGCGCATGAGTTTCACGAGCTGGCAGAGCTTCACATCAAGAGCGGCTTTTCCGGCCGAGACGGCTTTCACAGCCGCCGCCATACGCTTCACATAGCCGCCGTGATCGGCGCCCCAAACGTCGATCATCGTGGTGAAGCCACGGTCAAACTTCGACTTGTGATAGGCAATGTCCGAGGCGAAATAGGTATAGCCGCCATCCGACTTCACCAGCGGGCGATCAATATCATCGCCGAATTCAGTGGAGCGGAAGAGCACCTGTTCGCGATCTTCCCAATCTTCGACTGGAGCGCCCTTGGGCGGCGGCAGGCGTCCATCATAGACAATGTTGCGCGCGCGCAGATCAGCAATGACCTTGCCGACCAGATCACCCTTGTCGCCAATTGTCAGCGAACGCTCCGAGAAAAACACCTCGTGCGAAATATTGAGGGCGGCCAGATCCATGCGGATCATGTCCATCATCATGTCGATCGAGAGAGCCCGCACATCAGCGATCCATTCGGCTTCCGGCTTGTCGAGCAGCGACTTGCCATAACGCTTGGCCAGCTCCGCGCCTACGGGCTTCAGATAATCGCCCGGATAGAGGCCTTCGGGAATCTCACCAATGGTTTCGCCCAAAGCCTCGCGGTAACGCATGAGGGCGGAGCGCGCCAAAACATCGACCTGCGCACCCGCATCATTGATGTAATATTCGCGCGTCACATCATAGCCAGCGAAAGCCAGCAGATTGGCGAGCGCATCGCCAAAGACCGCGCCACGACCATGGCCAACATGCATCGGGCCCGTCGGATTGGCCGAGACATATTCAACATTGACTTTGCCGGGCAGATTTTTGCCCCGCCCATAACCCTTGTCGGTGAGCGAAGCGCGCATGACGCGCGAAAAGACATCGGGCTTCAGACGGATATTGATAAAGCCCGGCCCGGCCACTTCAGCGTTTTCGACATCAGCATCTTGGGCTAGTGCATAAGCAATTTCGGTGGCGAGCTGGCGCGGATTGGGAAAGCTGGCCTTGGCCTCTTTCGCATAGACCATGGCCGCATTGGTCGCGAGATCACCGTGCGCGGCATCCTTGGTCGGCTCCACCACGAAACGGCCAAGGTCGAGATCGCCCGGCAGACGGCCGGAGGCGGCAATCTCGCGCAAAATGGTGGCGACACGGGTCTGGAACTCGGCAAAGAGGTTCATGGTGTTTCGGGCTCGGACAGAAGGAAAAGTCAGGCGGGGCCTAACCCAATTCCGCCGAGCCGTCAAAAAACTCAGGCCTTGACCTGCTCCGCCAAGAGCTCGTCCACCCGGTCCTGCACACACGCCCGGAATTCGGCCCGGACATATTGCTTTTCCTCTTCATTGAGATTGCGCCCCAGAGCATTGCGGCTAGAGGCCAGAAGCTGGCGGTCAATCTCGAAAGGAATACTCCGGGTCTTTTCGACATAATCGAGAATGGGCTGCAATTCGGCGATCAGCAGACCGTCGGCCATGACCTGTGGCACATCTTCCAATTGCGCGCTGGTCACCGCGCCCTCGGCCGGCCCCTCAGCGCCTTGGCGGACCGCCAAAAATCCGGCGATCACATCGCGGCTCCATTCGCTCAGCGTATCGACTTCCAAACGCAAGGCGCTGCTCTGATTGGCGCGGCTGGGCTCGATCCCCAAAAGATGCACACGCACCCCCAGACCTTGCGCGATCTGCACGGCGAGCCGCAGCCCCTCATCAGCCGTGACCAAAATCGCATCTGAAATGGCGCGGTGACGCGAGAGCTCCAACAAATCCGTCACGAGCAAAGAATCCACGCCCCGATGCTGGCCCGATTTGCTCAGCACGCCGAGGCGCAGTTTCACATCATCCACTTCGCCCAGACGCGCCTGATCGGAGGTGAGATAAACACCCGGTAGCGCCCCGTCGTACCAATAGATGCGCAGAAGCGAGCAGCCGGTGGCTTTTGATCTGGCGAAATTGACAAGCACATCGCGCACGCGGCGCGGATCCAAGGACAGAGATGTGCGGGATAATTTTTCTCCGGCTATCGCCACGCTACCTTGCGCAAAGAGATAACCAGCATCGACGAAAACTGCGACGCGTTCCATGATAAAATCCTTAAAGCAAAGTGTAAGGGCTCCCGCAGGAGCCCTCTAAGCTGCTACGCCTTAAAATAGGCGGCGCACCAGACTGTCTAAATTATGTTGTGTGCAAGAGGCGACGTCAAGGGAGATGCGCGTGATCCACGTCGCGCGACATAACGATTTTACACGCCGTTGAAAGTCAATCTTAATTCTGGTGCATGTCCGAAAAGACGGCGATGTTCCTCGACACAATAACGGTCCGTCATGCCGGCGATATAATCGCGCACAAGGCGCATCAGCTCAGCTTGCAGATCGGGCCCATTGATGGAACGTGCGGCTTGCGACCATTCGCTAGGCATTTTGGACGGATCGTCCAAGAAAGCTTCAAACAAATGACGCACAACAGCGGCGGCATCTTCGCGCACTTTCATGATGCGCGGATGGCGATACATATGCGGATAGAGAAAATCCTTCATCGCCCGATCTGCCGCCACCATCTGCGCAGAAAAAGTCACCACAGGATGATCGGAGGCGCGAATATCCTGCGCGCTTTGCGGATGAAGGGCTGACAAACGACGGCGGCTCTCAGCAATCACATCTTCGACAAAGCGCGTGATGATGAGCCGACCCAATTCATGAATCACGCGCGAACGCTCCAGATGCGGATGGGCGGCTTCAATCTCGCGGACCAGATCACCGACAAAGGGAACCGCTTTCAGATCGGCAATATCGAACAGCCCCGCGCGCAGTCCATCGTCCACATCATGCGTATTATAGGCAATGTCATCGGCAATGGCGGCGGCTTGCGCTTCCGCGCTGGCAAAAGTGAAGAGATCGAGTTTTTGGCGGCCGTCATAATCGAGTATCTCGAGCGGGACGCCGCGCTTGGCATAGCGATCAATGCCTTTGCCCTGCTTGTCAGTCAGTGGGCCATTGTGTTTGACCAGCCCTTCGAGCGTCTCCCATGAGAGATTGAGCCCATCATACTGGGCATAGCGATGCTCAAGCTTTGTCACGATGCGGAGCGCCTGCGCATTGTGATCGAAGCCACCCTGCGCCGCCATCAAGGCCTCAACCGCATCTTCGCCCGTATGGCCGAAGGGCGTATGGCCAAGATCATGGGCCAGCGCCAAAGCTTCGGCCAGATCGTCATCCAGCGACAAAGCACGGGCCAAGGCGCGCGCAATCTGGGCGACTTCAATCGTATGGGTCAGGCGCGTGCGATAATGGTCGCCCTCATGGGGCACAAATACCTGGGTCTTATGGGCCAGGCGGCGAAAGGCGGTCGAGTGGATGATCCGGTCGCGATCACGCTGAAATTCGGTGCGCGTGGGGGACGAGGCCTCGGGGAACAGCCGCCCGCGCGAGGTCCAAGGGTCCGCGGCAAAAGGGGCGCGCAGGGTCCGGTCAGTCAAAGGGCTTAAAGGATCCACGAAAAATCCTAAAAAAAGGCCTTGCATTGAAGGCTGTCTCGACAGGCCTTATATCTAGGACAGATTGCCAAGGCAAAGCGAGCACCCCGTCGACATGAGCGAAGCTGCGACACTGAGTGACAACCCAACCGTGACCGAGCGCGCCGCGCGCCGGATCAATGCCATTCTGAAGAAGGAAACGGCAGGCGCCATGCTGCGTGTGGCGGTCAATGGCGGGGGCTGCTCGGGCTTTCAATATGCTTTCGACATTGTGCGCGAGCGCGCCGATGAGGATCTGGTTTTGGAAAAAGATGGCGCAACGGTTCTGATTGATCCCGTCTCGCTCGATTTTCTCAAAGGCTCGCGCATCGACTTTGTTGATGATCTGATCGGCCAATCCTTCAAGATCGACAATCCAAACGCCACCGCCTCCTGCGGCTGCGGCACGAGCTTTTCGGTCTAATATCGGATGGATGCTCTCTTTATCGGCCAGACCTATATTGACGTCACATTGATTGCTGACGCCATGCCCCAAGGCGACGAAAAATCCGTCGCCAAAGATTATGCCGTCTCCTTCGGCGGCAATGCGGTGACAGCGGGTTTTGCCTGCGCAAAACTTGGCTTTCAGACATCTTTGCTGACTTCCGTCGCCGATGATTGGCTCGGCCATATGTTTCTCGATATGGCCCGCACATATGAAATCACGGTGCATCCGCGCCGCGTGAAACGCTCGTCACTCTCCTTCATCATGCCCCGCGACGGCAAACGCGCCATTCTGCGCGCCCGCGATGATGATTATCTCGACGGCGTGCCGCAGCTCGACCTGACCGGCATCCGCGCTTTGCATCTTGATGGCCACCAGTCCGATGCTGCCATACACTATGCCAAAGCCTGCCGCGAAAAAGGCATCCTGACTTCGCTTGACGGAGGGGGCTTACGTTCGAATACGCATGACCTTCTGGGCTTTATCGATGCGGCCTTTGTCGCCGAGCGTCTGTGCGAGCAGATGAACCTCTCAGCCGAGGCCATGCTCGACTATCTCAAATCCCGCGGCTGCAAAGTCGGTGGCGTGACGCAGGGCGAACATGGCTGCCTCTGGTATGACGAGACCGGTCAGGTCTCGCGCCTGCCGTCCCTGCCCGTGCCGGGATCGAAGATTATCGACACATCGGGAGCCGGTGACGTCTTCCACGGGGCCTATCTGGCCGCCTATCTGGCGCACCCACAGGGCCGCTGGATCGACCATCTGACCTTTGCCCGAGCTGCCTCGGCCTGGAAGATCCAGCATCTTGGCAATGAGGCGGGGCTGCCCTCGCAGGCCAATGTGGCCGAGATGATCTCCCTCTACGGGACAAAATGAGCCCTCCCCGCGCTTGACGCGGCCCCCTCCCATGGGGATTGTGCGCTCACACGGGCGGTCGCGCCCAAGCAGTCGGAATCATGAGCGAATTCTTTCCACTCACGGCCAAAAAAATCCTCGTCGCGGGCCACCGCGGCATGGTCGGCGCTGCCGTGGTGCGCCGCTTGGCCTCTGAAGGCTGCACGGTCCTGACACTGGGTCGCGATAAAGCTGACCTGACGCGCCAAGCCGAGACAGAAGCCGCCATCGCCGAACTCAAGCCTGACGCCATTGTCATGGCAGCGGCCAAGGTCGGCGGCATTCTCGCCAATGATACGTACCCAGCAACTTTCCTCTATGAGAATCTCGTCATTGAGACGAACCTCATTGAAGGCGCACGACGCGCTGGCGTGAAGCGCTTTGTCATGCTGGGCTCGAGCTGCATTTATCCCAAACTCGCGCCCCAACCCATTCCGGAATCCGCGTTGCTCACCGGCCCGCTGGAACCGACGAATGAATGGTATGCGATTGCCAAAATCGCCGGGCTCAAAATGGCGCAAGCCTATCGGCGCCAATATGGGCTCTCTTATATTTCGGCCATGCCCACAAATCTCTATGGGCCGGGCGATAATTTCGATCTCAATTCAAGTCACGTCATGCCAGCTCTCATCCGCAAAGCGCATGAGGCGAAATTGTCGGGCGCAAAAGAGATTGTCATGTGGGGCACGGGAACGCCCTTGCGCGAATTTCTCCACGTTGATGATTGCGCGGATGGCATTGTTCATCTGCTCAAAACCTATGACGGCGATGAACATGTCAATCTGGGATCAGGCACCGATCTGCCGATTGGCGAGTTGATGCAGATGATCTGCGAGATCGTCGGTTTTACCGGTGAGATCCGCAAGGATCTTTCAAAACCGGATGGCACGCCGCGCAAGCTGATGAGCGGCGACAAAATCAAATCACTCGGATGGCAACCCAAAATCGCGCTGCGCGATGGCATTGCCTCTACTTATCAATGGTTCTTGCAAAATGTGGCGCAGCCCTGACGCGCGCTGAAAAAGGACGGAACATGTCGAAGAAAGTTGCTCTCATCACCGGTGTGACGGGCCAAGACGGCGCCTATCTCTCCGAATTGCTCTTGGAGAAGGGCTATATTGTTCACGGCCTCAAGCGCCGCTCTTCGTCCTTCAACACGGGACGTATCGAGCACCTCTATCAGGATCCGCATGAGCGCGACCCTCGCTTTGTCCTCCATTATGGAGACATGACGGATTCCACCAATCTGATCCGCATCGTGCAGGAAACGCAGCCCGATGAAATCTACAATCTCGCCGCGCAATCCCATGTGCAGGTGAGCTTTGAGACGGCTGAATATACAGCCAATGCCGATGCGGTCGGGCCTTTGCGCCTACTCGAAGCCATTCGCCTATTGAAGCTCACCGAAAAGACGCGCTTCTATCAAGCCTCGACCTCTGAGCTCTACGGTCTGGTGCAAGAAGTGCCGCAGTCAGAAACGACGCCCTTCTATCCGCGCTCACCCTATGCTGTGGCCAAACTCTATGCCTATTGGATCACGGTCAATTATCGTGAAGCCTATGGCATGCATGCCTCGAACGGCATCCTCTTCAATCACGAGAGCCCGATCCGCGGCGAAACTTTTGTGACGCGTAAAATCACCCGCGCTGTGGCTGCCATTTCCAAAGGCAAGCAAGACAAGATTTATCTCGGCAATCTCGACGCCAAGCGCGATTGGGGCCACGCCAAGGATTATGTCGAAGGCATGTGGCGCATTATGCAGCAGGACAAGCCGTCGGATTATGTCTTGGCCACAGGCGAAACGCGCACCGTGCGCGAATTCGTCGATGCCGCTTTCGCCCATGTCGATACCAAGATCGAATGGAAGGGCTCAGGCGTTGATGAAAAAGGTCTCTGCGCCAAAACCGGCAAAGTGCTCGTTGAAATCGACCCGCGCTATTTCCGCCCCACCGAAGTTGATCTGTTGATCGGCAATCCAGAAAAAGCCAAGCGCGAATTGGGCTGGGTGGCAACGACCAGCTTTGCTGATCTCGTGCGCGATATGGTGCGCGAAGATGTGGCGGCTTTGGAGAAGTGATGAGCGAGACCGCGCCGATCCGAATTAAATTTATCGGACGCGCGGCCTCTGAACGCGTGCCAGAGGTCTGGCTACGGCAATTGCCGGGTGGCAACCCTCATTATCGCGGCTGCACCTTTCTCTTTGATCTCGACGAGCCACATTATGATTGGCTCGTCATCTATGATGATCTGCCACCACTAGCAGGCGAACGCTTTTCCTCGCGCCGCATTGAGCTCGCCTGCCCGCGCGCACATACGATGCTGATCACCATGGAGCCATCTTCCATCAAGCTCTATGGCTCAGCTTTTCTGAACCAATTTGGCTATGTGATCTCGAGCCAAGAGCCACAGTTCATCCGTCATCAAGGACATATTTTCGCGCAAGCCGGTTTGCGCTGGTATTATGGTCTTGGGCGTGAGACGCTCCTCACCTATGACGAGATGGCCAACAATCCGCCGCTCGACAAAACAAAGTCCATCTCGACCATTTGCTCGGACAAGCGCCAGCGCCACACGCTGCATAATCTGCGTTCTGATTTCACAGATTCCATCGCCAAGCTCATTCCCGAGTTGGAAATCTTTGGTCATGGCGTGCGTGATATGGATGACAAGGCCGAAGCCCTGAGTGATTTCCGCTACCATATAGCGATTGAAAATCACCAAGGCCCGCATCACTGGACGGAAAAACTGTCCGATTGCTACCTCGCATGCTGCCTGCCCTTCTATTTCGGCGCACCCAATGCGGGCGATTATTTTCCGAAAGATAGTTTCATCCCGATCGATATTCGTGATGTCGAAGGGTCTGCGAAAATCATTCGCGAGGCCATTGCCAATAACGAATGGGAAAAGCGCAA
>CANGFE010000069.1 GCA_947453155.1 Beijerinckiaceae bacterium
TCGGGCGCATTCATCGCGGGCGCGCGCTATGGCGAAGGCCAGATGTATACGCGCAATGCCGGACAACAGAAGATTTTCTGGCAGGGGCCCTCGCTTGGCTTTGATGCGGGTGCCGATGGCGCACGCACAATGATGCTGATTTACAATCTACCCTCGACAGAGGGCGTTTTCCGCCGCTTTGGTGGCGTGGATGGCTCGGCCTATTTCGTCGCCGGCTTTGGTTTTACAGCTTTGACAGCTGATGATGTTGTCATCGTACCAATCCGCGCGGGTGTGGGAGCGCGTTTGGGCGTGAACCTAGGCTATTTGAAATTCACGCCGGCCTCGACTTGGAATCCCTTCTGAGGCCGAGCTGAAGTATAAAAATTTTCAAGCGCGGTCCGTGATCATGTCAGGGCCGCGCTTTTTTTGGCCTTAAGCTCAGCACCATGGGCATGCCGCCTTCAGGGCGTAATGTGACCCGCTGCATAGGCTGCGGTCTGTGGCCGGGCAGAGGATCAAGTCGGAAAGCTTGCAGAATGTGGGCGAGCAAGATGACGGCTTCCTGCAGGGCAAATCCCATGCCGATGCAAATGCGCGGGCCTGCACCAAAAGGCAGGAAGGCGAAGCGGTCAATCTTTTCGCGCGCTCCCGGCAGAAAGCGCGACGGGTCAAAAAGATCAGCATCTGTCCAGAGTTTCTTGTGGCGCTGCACGAGCCAGGGTGAGACGACCATGCGTGTGCCCGCCTGGATGCGTTGCCCGCATATGACATCTGCTGCAATGGCATCGCGCGTCAAAGTGGCTGCTGGTGGATACAGACGCAGACTTTCTTCCAGTACGGCGCGCATGACGGGCGCTTCCTCAGGCGATAGCTCATCTGAATGTGCAAGCAAGGCATCTGCTTCCGCTTCTGCGCGGCTGCGCCATTGCGGATGTGTGCCTAATAGATAAATCGTCCATGTGAGGGCATTGGCTGTTGTTTCATGGCCTGCGCCAATAAAAGTGAGAATGTTCGCGCTTATTTCTTCCTCAGAAAGGCTGGCACCCGTTTCTGGATCGGCAGCGCAGAGAAGTGCCGAGAGAAGATCGAACTGATCGCGTTGTGTAGCGCCTGTAGCCAGCGCAGCGCGTTGCTTGTCGATCATGGCTTGAACAGCCTCTCCAAAAAATTGGAGCGCCGGTTTGGCGCGTGAACGCCCCAAACGCGGCAGCCATTCGGGCAGGCGCAGGAGATCGAGCGGATCGACGCGGCCTACGGTTTCAAAATAATTTGTGACGGCGTGGATGAATTGGGAAGGATCGCGGCCAAGGCCTTGCGGAAAAATGGTGCGCTCCAGCACATCCAATGTCACGCGTGAGAATTCGCATGCGACATCAATCACGCGTTGTGGGCGTTGGCGTGACCAGCGCTCCACCAGCCATTGCGCCGATTGAGCCATGGCGGGTATACATCCGGCGACCGCACGGGGTGTGAATAAGGGTGCGAGCAATCGGCGTTGGCGTCGCCACATATCATCTTCAGCCAATAACAGACCGCCAGCAAGACCGGTCCCAAGCAAGCGTTGCTGCAAATCATCTTTGTGATAATTAGCCGCATTGTCGATAAGCATATGTCGAATGCCTGCAGGATCATTCACAACGCAGACTTCACCGATGACGCTTTCTCCATACAAAATCATCTCTTCATAATGCGCCCGCGTCCAAGTCCCGAGTGGATTGCGCCGCATGGCAAAAAGAAGCGGGATAGTGCCAAGCGGCTTGTTGAGGGGTGTTGGCGCCGGGGGGCGTTGAAACATCATGAGAGAGGAGATGGAACGCAGCACCTCTTGCGGCAAGAGGTGCGCATCATAAAACCGGATATTCCTTGCCGGTGGTAGGGTGGGGGTATAGAAACTCTGTCCAAGCTCCCTTCGTCTAGCGGTCTAGGACGTCGCCCTCTCACGGCGAAAACAGGGGTTCGAGTCCCCTAGGGAGCGCCATTTTTCACAAAAATCGCTTAGAAACGGGTAATGACCTGCCATTCGCGGATGGAATGCAAATAGGTGTTTGCATCGCTGTTCATCGTGGCATCGTGCTGTGATGGGTAGATGACCAATGTGTCGGGCTCACGTAGCGCGGCCGCGGTCATCGAGAATTGGCTGTTCGATCCGATGAAAATATCACTCATGCGCATCAAGCTATGAATGGCAGCAGGAGATCCGCCAATTGCAGTCATCACCTTCGCATCGAGCGCTTTCAAACCGGCAGTGAGACGTTCTGATAGCGGCGTGTCGGAAACAACAAGGATGTTTTTCACCAAGCGCCTGATTTTCACGATGGCGCGGAAGAATGTATCGTCGTCAATCAGAAACGAGGCGACGTTCAGATAATCGCCACGTCTGATATGGACACAGGCATAAGTTTCCTCACCAAACAACTTGGCGCGTTCCTGCTGCATCTCGGCTGGGACCGGAAACTTCTTTTGAATGTCAGGATCCGCAAGGCCAGCAAAGCCCAATTGTGCTTTTTCGAGCCCGTCCCAAATCGGGTTGCCATTTTCCGTTGTCCGCTGGACGAAGTCGGAAAAGTTGAGCCCGTAAGTATCAAGCTCCCATTTCCAATGAGATATCTCGCCTCGGTTGCCGGGCTGAGCTTCGTGATATGCACCGCGAAAATAGCTGAAATCCGCAAGCACAGGTTCGTTTCTTTTCTGCAGATGAAAGTAGCCAGCGGCGCTGATCAATTGCGCGCCGAGGCCGCCGGTGAATGTCATGATCTTGGCCATTTCGGTGCCTTTTAGAAAAGATGCTGTGTTTTATGCGGTACCGAGAACGGCATTGACGAGCGTATCGACAGAATGATCGAGCTGAAACAGTCTGGCTTGATCTGACATGAGCCAATTTTTGCCGGCTGAAACGATTGCAACCTTTTCGGCATCCGTCAGTGACATGCAATGTGCGACGAGTTCGTCCCAATTGCTGAAGCGTGCTGCATTGATATAGACATCTTGCGGGATGAGGTCTTTGTCATGCCCGATCGAATAGTAAATCGGGATACAGCCACACAGGATGGACTCGAGTAGCTTTTCCGTAATGTAGCCAGAAACCTTTGCGCAATTTTCAAAGCAAAAGTTAAACTGTCTGGCGCGCAGAAACTCTGCTTTGCGTGCAACTGCCCCAATAAACTTGATTTTGGGGTCGTTCCAACCGCGGCCGCCTAACGAGAGCTGATCTGGAAATTTCTGGCCGAAGAATTGAACTGCTTCGCGTCGCAGAGAATATAATTCGCCGTCAAAATCCCTGTAATGATTGGTGCTCAGCATTGAGAAACCGGCAGGTCTTTTGAGAATATCAGCGGGATCAGATTCCCTAAGTTGTTCGGTATCGACAGCGTATGTGTTGAAAGCAATGGTCCCTTTTCCGTTCCACGCAGACGGATGATATGTGAGCCGGATCGTACATTGAAATTCATCTGCAGGCGTGTCGAGCCAGGCATCCAATTCGCCATCGATAAGAACCGAACGATTGCAGATCTGTAGCAAGCTTCGATAGTGATTGATGTCGCCGCGCGGTCGATCAAGGAAGACGACCACATCTGCCGTTGCTGCGGCCGAGAAATTATAAGGGCTGAAAACCATATGGCCTATCTTTGTGAGCCTGTCGCGGGTCCGCCGAGCATTTGCAAATAGATCGATCCCAAGCTGGCTGTCCGAATAGAACATTGCTTGGTTTTGGTTTAGCTCGTTATAAGCGTTGATGAAGGCAATTTTCATAGCGCATCCTCCAACTGGGGTGTGCGCAAGGATTGTTCAATATAGCGCTGGTAGCGATTGCCGGCGTCTGGATCCAGCTGTCGAATACGATCTAAAATCTGGTCGATGTAGACAGCAATCTGATCGCCTTGATAATTGGTTATCAGTTTGCTCAGAATGTCGTTCAGGACGTGATAGCGTTCACTGATCGGTTGCTTATAGCCTCGCCCGCGGCCAAGGAAGCAAACGAGATCCAAAACCCTCAGTTCACCCATCCGCTCGGCGAGCTCGATAGGTAAATGAGCGCGGCGCATGAGAGATTGAATTTCTTCTTGAACCGCAGCATCTGGCCCATACCAATTGTTGTTGTTGTATCGATAGCCGAGCTTGTCGATGCTGAGCACTTTCCCTTCGGCGAGCATAGCTTGGATCATCGCCCAATCCTGATAGCCTGCCGGACACGGATGCAGTTTGTTCACGATTGCAATATTTTGTGCCAGTTCCGTCTCCCAGATGGCAAAGAACAGCGAATTGGCACCGTTGGATTGCGCGCCATAGGCACGAATGCGCGCCAGCGGATCATCGTGGCACAGGTCAAAATTCCGGATCCCGTACACACCTGTTGGCGGGCTTGCGAGAATGATTGTTGGGCAAATGCCGACGAAATCGTCTGGAATGCTACAGGGCAAAGACCCGCCTAGATCAGAAATCCAGTCATCATCATGTAGCAGCCAAGAAAACCGTGTTTTGCTTTTACTCATTGCAAAACTATGGTTGCCGACAGACTCGGGTTCGGGTGATACATAATAAGATCCGCCGAACATTGACCGGAGAGCTCTTGTTTTCAGCTCATCACCGCGGTTGTCTGAAACTATAACCTCTGCGCCGAGCGAGGCTGCCAATCCGCACATATTGAGCAAGGAGCTTTCGACCTTCCCGAGGGGTCGGTTCGTCGGGACAATGATGCTCATGTCCATATGGTTTTTCATAGCGGTCATCATTGCCAGCTGCTCCTTGCGCGACGCCATTCCACGCTCGCGCGCAGACCCTCATCAATGCTTACTTGCGGCGTCCAGTCTGTTGCGGCTTGCAGCCGAGAGATATCCGCGCGCAAGAACATGATTTGATCTGGTCGGAACGGGACTTCTCCGAACACCAGCTCCATATTGGGGGCAATAAGGTCGCGAAGGCTTTCTACGACGTAGCGTACCTGTACGGCTTGTCCGGATCCAAAATTGAAAATCCCAGACGCTTGTTTCGAGCGCGCGACAGCCAGAATTGCGCGAGCTACGTCATCTACATAGAGCCAATCCCAATATTGTGTCCCCAATGTTGTCTTTGGGCGCCGCCCGGCAAGCATTTCATCAATCAGGAACGGAATAAGCCAGCAGCTATTATCTTGTGGCCCGTAAGTTGCGAAGAGACGAAGCCAGACGTGTCTCATCCCCGCCTGATGAGCGAGCTGGCGGGTGAGATACATTGTTGAAAGTTTTGCAGCGCCATAGAGCGTTGTCGGATTGGGTGCGCTCGTCTCCAGCATTTCAGAGCTTGCGCCATATTCAGCTTGGCTTCCGATGCCAATGAAGGTCTGTGTGCCAGCTTCAGCGCCCGCTGCCGCCAGGGCGCAACTTGAGCCTATATTGTCTTGGATTTGAATTTCATCGAAACGCATAGCGTTCGAGACACCCGACCATCCAAGATGAAGGATTGCATCCGGTTTGTACTGAAGAACAGTTGCTCTCAGCTTTGTTGTATCTCTGAGATCGAGATCGATTTGTCGAATGCTTTTGTTCAAATTCGCGAGGCGGGTCGAGGTTGATCCCGGGCGCACGATTGCAAACACCTCATCGCCTGCTTCTGCAGCGAAGTGAGCTGTTTTGGCTCCGACGAAGCCCGATGCGCCTGTGATAAGTATTTTCATAATAGGGCCAGTGCGTGGTCCTCGATCGAGGGAAGGCGTTTGAGGAGCCATGATTGGCTGCCAATCTTCCCTCGTAGATCCTCAGTGATGCCATATTTGCCAAAGCGTGGGGTCAGTCCGTTGCCCAAAAGAAGATCGGCAACTCGGGCGCCAAATCCGCCTGTGGTGCTGTGCTCTTCGATGGTGAGAATTGCTCGATGATCCCGTGCTGCTTGGAGGACAGTTTTTTCGTCAAGCGGACGCAGTGTAGGAATACTGTAAACGCTCGCAGAAATGCCTTTGGCGCATAAAGCTTCATGCGCGGCTATGGTTTGGGTGAGTAGGGGGCCCATTGCGAGAAGGGCGATATCTTTGCCCTTTTTGATTTGGATGGCCCGCCCCAATTCGATCTGAATTCCTTGCTCATGAATGATGGGCTCGCCGGAGCGGCCGAGCCGGAGATAGCCTGGCCGACGGAGTTCTAGAAGCTGTTGGATTAACGCTTCGGCTTCGATGGGATCAGCGGGGCATGCAACGGACATATTTGGAAGCATCGACATGATGCCTAGATCTTCCACGCCGTGGTGCGTGTAGCCCTGAGTGCCGTAAGCTAGGCCACCACCAACCGAGATGACTGTCACAGGCAGGTTGTGGTAGCAAACGTCGTTGCGCAACTGCTCAAGGCAGCGAAGTGTTGGGAAGTTGGCAATGGAGTAGAGCGCAACTCGTCGCCCTGACAGTGCGAGTCCCGCTGCGATTCCGACCATGGCCTGCTCGCAGATCCCAACGTTTGAATATTGATTCGGAAGAGCGTCTGCAAACTGTTCAAGGACTGAATATCCGAGATCAGCGGTCAGGAGAACAACGTCCGGATTCGCTCGTGCATAGGTTGTAAGGGCCGCGATGGTTTCATTACGCATGAGCGGCCCCTAATTCTTGAAGGGCCTGTTCCAGCTGCTCCGCATCGGGGTTCTTGTAATGCCATGCAAGTTGCCCTTCCATGAAGGACACACCTTTTCCTTTGATTGTGTGGCAGATGACCGCTGTCGGGCGGTCTATAGCTGGTGGTGTACAGGAGAATGCGCTTTGCAATGCCTGGTGATCGTGGCCGTCGATTTCAATCACACCCCAATTAAAAGCGCGAAACTTTTCGGCCAGCGGATGTAGATCGCTCACGTCTGCGATGGTTCCAAAGCTTTGGATCTTATTGTAATCGATAATGGCAACAAGGTTCGAAAGTCTTGCGTGTTGAGCGTATTGAATCGCCTCCCAGTTCGATCCTTCATCCAATTCGCCATCACTAAGGAGACAAAAGCTACGCCAATGGCCGCCAGAGAGTTTTGAGGCTAGCGCCATGCCAGCCGCAATAGGCAACCCATGTCCCAATGAGCCCGTAGATACTTCGACGCCGGGGACAGTGGCCGTGACATGTCCTGAAAGGCGACTGCCGTCGCTCGAGTATTCCGAAAGTTCCTCAATCGGTATAAAGCCTGCTTCGGCGAGCGCAGCGTAGACGATGGCTGCTGCGTGTCCTTTGCTAACGATTAGGCGGTCGCGCTCAGCAAGCTTTGGTTGTGTTGAATCAAAGTGCATAATGGCGCCGTAGAGGACCGCTAGGATATCTGCGCATGATAGGCATGATCCGATGTGTGACGCCCTCGCTTTGTGCGTCATGTGCAGAGCATGCGCCCGGATCCGGGTCGCGAATGACCTGGTTTCCGACCCATTTTCCCGCGCTATATTGGTCGAGTGTGTCATGGTCAAATCGCTGCCATAACGGTCACTTTTCCCTGATCAGCGCTTTAAGCGTTTCAGCGGTATAAGCGAGCATGTCTTGTGAGAGCGCGGGTTGGAGTCCAATCCAGAATGTGCGGTTCATCACGATGTCTGAATTTGTAAGTTCACCAGATACGCGCCAGTTTCGGCCCTTCATGTAAGGCTGTTTGGTGAGGTTGCCAGCAAACAAAAGGCGTGTGCCGATGCGTTTTTCTTCGAGCTTCTGAAGAAGCAGCGTCCGTTCAATGCCGGCGTTTTCACGCAAGGTAATCGGGAAACCAAACCATGATGGATCTGAGTTCTCCGTCGCTTTGGGCAAAATGAGCATGTCCTGCGCATCGTCCAGAAGTTCTGAAAGGAGCTTGAAATTCTTTTTGCGCGCTTCGACAAAGCTCTCAAGCTTATCCATCTGGCCGAGCGCGCAGGCAGCCTGCATGTCGGTGATCTTCAGATTATAGCCCATGTGGCTATAGGTATATTTGTGGTCATAGCCATGCGGCAGGTCGCCGAGGCACCAGTCGAAACGCTTGCCGCAGGAGTTGTCTTTGCCCGGCTGGCAATAGCAGTCGCGGCCCCAGTCCCTGAAGCTTTCGGCAATGCGTGCCAAAGCGGCATTGTTCGTGAAAACTGCGCCGCCTTCACCCATTGTAATATGGTGGGCGGGATAGAAGCTCAGCGTGCCGATATCACCGAAGGTGCCAACCAGTTTGCCGCGGTAGGTTGATCCCAAAGCATCGCAGCAATCTTCGACGAGCCAGAGATTGTAGGTTTTGCAGAGCGCGGTGATGATATCGAGATTGTAGGGATTGCCGAGTGTATGCGCGAGCATGATGGCACGCGTTTTCGGTGTGATTGCTGCTTCGATCTTCGCGGCATCAATATTGTAATTTCCGATTTCGACATCAATAAATACCGGAACAACACCAGCCTGCAGGATTGGGTTCACGGTGGTCGGGAAACCGGCGGCAACGGAAATGACTTCGTCGCCTGCCTTGATGGCGCGCTCGCCTAGCTTGGGGCTCGTGAGCGTCGAGAAGGCAATCAGATTGGCGGAGGAGCCGGAATTCACGGTCAGGACATGTCGAGCGCCAAGGAATTTCCCGAGCCTCTGTTCGAATTGCGCGTTAAAGCGACCGGTAGTCAGCCAGCCGTCGAGCGCGGCCTCGGTCATCAGTTTGATTTCGGTAGCATCGATCAGCTTGCCAGAGGGCGGGACATAGGTCTGTCCAGCGACAAAGTGGCCGCGCCGCGTATGCTTCTCTGCATAGCGCTCGACAAGCGACAGGATTTCTTGCCTCAGAATATCGCCGTCAAAATAATTCACGCCCTTGGTCCCCACGTGTCAAAAAGATGTCGGGAATCCGTCACCTTGGGGAGGGTGGGGCAATCTTCGTGCCATGCGCCCGCTATGGGCTGAAACATACCTAATGAGGATCGTTAACCAGCCGCGCAATTTTAAATTAAGTATCTGATTCAAAACAATTTTTAGAATTCGAGCGCGAGGGTGCCGGCAAGGGGCTTGCGCCCGGTTTTCATGGCGCGGCCTCTTATGTTTTGCTGTCAAAATCTGTCGAGAAGCGCGCGCCGCTGGATAGAGGGTGTCAAAATCAGGGATGATCCGATCCGGTTCGAGATCGCGGACAGGCACGTCGCTGTAGCCGAAATCGACTGCGATGACGGGAATGCCAGCCGCGCGTGCGGCATCGATGTCGGTGCGGCTGTCGCCCACCATGATACTGCGGGCAGGATCTGCTTTGGCCATGTTGATTGTTGCCTGCAGCACAGGCGGATCAGGCTTGGACCAGGGGAAGGTGTCATTCGCCACGATCGCGCAAAACAAATGATCGATTTGTAAGGCGCTCAAAAGTGCGCGGCACGGCCCTGTGCTTTTGTTCGTGCAAATGGCGACATCATGGCCCGTCTTGCGCAGACGGTGCAGGCTCTCCAGCGCACCTTCGAAAAGTCGGGAATGATGCGCGACATTGGCCTCGTAATGGCTGATGAATTTGCGGAAGATGTCTTCGAGCTCGCCTTCGGTAAGCTGCCGGTCTGCCGCGCGGAATGCTTCCCTGATCACATGGCGCCCGCCAAAACCGACAAGGGCGCGGTGATTTTTCATTGTCAGGGGAGCAATACCTAGTGACGCAGTGACATGATTGATGGCAGCCAGAATATCTTCCGCGGTCTCGACCAATGTTCCGTCGAGATCAAAAATGACAAGGGGGCGCTGGCTGGACTTCATTTTACGCGGAAGTCTGCAATCTGGCGACGTGTCACATCCGTCATGTCGGCGCCATTAAGATAATCGCGGACCCAATGCGCCGTCCATTCAAGGCTGTTGCGAACGGAAAGTTTCGGTTTCCAGCCCAGATGCGCGCGTGCCTTCGAACTGTCTAGCCGAAGCATATTGGTTTCGTGGGCTTGCGGATCTTTTGCGATGGTCACGGGAACAGACGTGCCGAGTTCGGCTTGCAAAAGTGCAATCACATCCTCGACCGAGATATGATCTTCCATATCGGGGCCGAAATTCCACGCGCCTGAGAAGGCCGGCCCGTCGGTGAAGAGTTTTTCAGCCAGCAGTAAATAGCCTGCAAGCGGTTCCAGCACATGCTGCCACGGTCGTGTACTTTTCGGATTGCGCAGTTTCAGGGGCTCCGATGCGACAAGTGCCCGCACCAGATCGGGGATCAGGCGCTCCGCCGACCAGTCGCCGCCGCCGATCACATTTCCTGCGCGCGCCGATGCAATGGCGACGCGATGTTGCGCATAATTCTCCGGGTTGAAGAAAGAGCTGCGATATGCATTGGTGACAAGTTCGGCACCCGCCTTGCTGCTGCTGTAGGGATCATAGCCGCCGAGCGGATCATCTTCCCGATAGCCGTTTAGCGACTCATGGTTTTCATAACATTTGTCTGTCGTGACAATCACGACGGAGCGAATTCCCGGCACAAGGCGTATGCTATCTAAGACGTGGGCTGTGCCCATGATGTTGGTCGCAAATGTGTCGACCGGCTCCGCATAGGACAGGCGGACAAGCGGTTGCGCGGCCATATGGATGACCACGTCCGGACAGCACTTCGCCATGGCATCCTGAAGCGCAGCGCGATTGCGGATATCGCCGAGCGTATTGGTGATCATTTTGCCGATGCCGCATAAATCAAACAAATTCGGCTTTGTAATCGGGTCGAGTGCGAAGCCGTGAACTTCGGCGCCTAGTTGCGAGAGCCAGATTGAGAGCCAGCTTCCCTTGAAGCCTGTATGGCCTGTCAGAAATACTCTGCGTCCTTGCCAGAAGGGCGTGTTCATTCCCAGACTTTCCATGGCGCCTTGCCGGAATTCCACATTTCTTCGAGAGTAGTTTTGTCGCGCAATGTATCCATCGGCTGCCAGAATCCTGTGTGATTGAAGGCCATCAATTCGCCGATGCGCGCCAGCGTGCCGAGAGGTTCGGCTTCCCAAGCCGTATGGTCGCCGGTGATGAAGTCAAGAACCTTTGGCGAGAGCGCAAAGAAGCCGCCGTTGATGAAGCCGCCGTCGCCTTCAGGCTTTTCGACGAATTTTGAAACTTTCGACTCTTCGATCTTCAGGGCACCGAAACGTCCAGGCGGCAGAACAGCCGTCACGGTCGCCATCTTTTTATGCTGCGTGTGGAATTCTAGTAGCTTGCCGACATTCACATTGGAAAGTCCGTCGCCATAAGTGAAGCAGAAAGTTTCCTCGTTCTCAAGATAGTCGCGTAGGCGAAGCAAGCGGCCACCCGTCTGCGTGACTTCGCCCGTATCGATCAGGGCAACGCGCCACGGCTCGGTTTCTCGCTTGTGCACGGTGATGGTATTTGCGTTGAAATCGACGGTCATATCCGACATGTGCATGGTGTAATTCATAAAATATTCTTTGATGATATAGCCTTTGTAGCCACAGCAAATGAGAAAATCATTGATGCCGTGAGCCGAATAGATTTTCATGATATGCCAGAGTAGCGGGCGCCCGCCTATCTCAATCATGGGCTTGGGCTTCAGATGCGTTTCTTCGGAAATGCGCGTCCCCAGACCGCCTGCCAAAATGACCGCTTTCATGTCAGCCTCGAATCTTGTCGATGCGGCTCGCGCAACGAAATCAGACTTGGATTTGTCCCACACACTTGAGCATTTGAAAATTAATTTGAAATTAACGTTTTGAGAGCGGGTGCCGAAACTTCATACAGAGGAACATGAGATAATGTTCAGGATTTCAATAAGTAACTGATATGAAGGCCTTAATAGATGTTTTGCATCTCAAAGCAGATAAATAATCAAGTTTCAGGACTTGTTAAGAGCTCTATGAACGTATTGTTACCAGCCGGAGCTTGCGCCTTGGGGCCAAAGCATCATGCCGATGTAAGGTCATTCTTTCATGAGCGAAATCGTCCAATATTCGCCCTTGAGATCAAATAAAGAAAGAATTCCGCTCGGAGACTCCGTGCCGCTTATGGGGCCCCTGTCCGTCTATCTTGAGACGACCAATATCTGTAATTTTAAATGTGTCTTTTGCCCCGAGTCCTTTGCAAGCTATTCCGAGATCAGCGGAGGCTTTTTCCGCCTGTCTTCGGATGACTTCTCCCGTGTGGCAGACCAGCTTGCCGAGGTTGGGACCGTCAAGACATTGAATTTCTACATGATGGGTGAGCCCTTCGCGAACAGAGATCTACTTTCTTTTGTCAGTGAAGCCAAAAGAAAAAAAGTCGCTGAGCGAATTATCGTGACGAGTAATGGGTCTTTGATCAAGCCAAAACTATATGACGATCTTTGTAAGACTCAGCTGGATACCTTCGCATCTCCATCTACGGCGCAAATGAAGAGAAGCAGTGGACGAGCACGGCCAGTAAGATAAAATTGTCTCAAATCCGAGATAATATTGCTGGCATCAAAAGCCATAGGGATCAGGCCGGTTATGCGAATCCTTTCATTTACGTGAAGATGATCGAGTCAAAAGACGAGTCTGAAAATCAGGAATTTCTATCTTTCTTTGAGGGTGTGGGTGATCAAGTGGTCATTGAACCAGTGATGAACTGGAATGATCCGGCGGAGGGCTCGCTGGCGCAGATGGATCCAGCGGAGCTCAAAACAAGCCTTTTTTTTGCAAATAAGAAAGACGTCTGTCCGTTTCCATTCTATACGATGGTCATTCATTCCGACCTGAAGGTCAGTGTCTGTTGTGTGGACTGGAGTAAGCAGGCAGTGATAGGCAACCTTCGCGAGCAGACGCTGTCTGAGATTTGGCATGGCGAAAAAATGCGCGAGTTTCAGATGTTGCATTTGCTCCGCCGTCGCCATGAGCTCTCTGCCTGCAAGAATTGCACCTACTTGCATACCGCGCCGGATAATCTTGATGGATTGAGTGGTGAGGAGTTTTCTCGCCGGTCTGTAAAATAGGAAGATTTGTAAGTCTGTCCGGATGGACTATGTTGTGTCTGCTATATTTTTTGTTTTTTATTCGGGTTTTTGAATGTCTTATTTTGAAGATGGGTGTGGAATTTCCCTCCCCGCCCTGCGTTACGAAACGGATGGTTTTCGCGTACCCGAAGGGCGCATTATGGGGCGCCATTCTGCGGGGTATTCTTTTTTGAAAGCCTTTGTTGAGGCCGCGCAAGGCACGCCATCGGTAACAGGCGTTGGTGGGCAAGCGAAAACCGCTGAGGCCTTTGCGCAAGATATCCGTGCGCTGGATCCAAATCTCAAGGCAGAATTCATCCAGCTTAATGATCAGCGGGCCATCGCGCAAAAGGGGGCGATGCATCTGGCTGATCCGTCACTCTCGATCCATGCTAATCTTCGCCAAGCAGTCGGGCCCGCAGCCTATAGTTTGACGGGTGTCACCCATACCATTTCATCAATGGGCGCGATGGGGCTTATTGCGGATCTCCTCACCGCACCTGTCATGCCTTGGGATGGGCTGATCTGCACATCAGACGCCGTAAAGAACAGCGTTCAGACATTGATGGGCGCGCAATCCGATTATTTACGCTGGCGGTTTGGGCAGAGCATGGCCTGTGATGGTCCGCAATTGGCTGCCATTCCTTTAGGTGTCGATTGCAATTCATTTGTAAGCTTTTCTGAAAATCAACATGAAGCACGTCATGCTCTTGGACTTGAGCCAGACGATGTTGCTTTTCTTTTTCTTGGGCGCCTGTCCTTTCACGCCAAAGCGCATCCTTTGCCCATGTATTTGGGGTTGGAAGAGGTTGCGCAAAAGCTCAAGCGCAAACTCGTTCTCATTCAATGCGGGTGGTTTGCAAATGAATTTATCGAAAACGCATTTCGCGATGGTGCCGCGCGTTTTGCACCTTCTGTGCGACATATTTTTTTGGATGGGCGTAAAGAGGATGTTCGTAAATTAGCCTGGGGTGCCTGCGATATTTTCATTTCGCTGTCGGACAATATCCAGGAAACTTTTGGCCTTACTCTGATCGAGGCCATGGCGGCGGGCAAGCCGGTGATAGCGACCGATTGGGATGGTTATCGCCAAACAGCGCGTCATGGCGAGACGGGCTTTATGGTGCCGACCTTTATGCCGGAGCATTTTGGTGAGGATCTGGCTTTGTCTCACGCTGCGGGTGCCATCACTTATGATCAATATTTGGCGCAAGCGAGCACGCATGTCAGTCTTGATCTGCGCGTGCTGCGCGATGCGATTGAGCAATTGGTGCTTCGGCCTGATTTGCGAGGGCGCATGGGTTTGGCCGGGCAAAAGCGTGCGCAAAGCCTGTTCGACTGGTCGGTGATTTTGCGCAGCTACCGGCAATTTTGGGCGGAGCTGGAAGAGCGACGTGTGCAGGCGGCGCATCACATGTCGCCTCGTCCTGCGGCACAGCTCAATCCGGGACAATTGTTTGCCACCTATCCCACGCAGCAGATCAATGGTTCAAGCCGCTTTGTCGCGCGCGAAAATGGCGGCACTTGGCAGGAGATAGCCAAACATCCTTTGTTTGGTGCCGCCACAGTCAATGCCGAGCTGATGACCGCTATCCTGCAAAATTTGAATGACAGGCCTGTGAGTTTGCATGAGCTCGCAGAGCAGCTTGGCTTGCCGCAAAGCGGCCCCGTGATTGAGGCCATATCACAGCTGGCAAAAATGGGGCTTGTCGAGCGCAGTTAAATTCAGCCGCACAGCAGTCAATGCAGCGATGATTTAGTCCGCGATTGCATTGGGCGGGATCACATAGACATTGAATGTCCACGGCCGGCCAACAGCGTCCCAGACCCGGCGCTGGATGGTGTGTTCAATCAGCTTGCTGCCATTGCCTGCAAAGCGGCGTGCACGACTGTTGCAGCTTTCATCCTCTTTGCGGCAAATGGCGAGGAGCCCATGGGTCTTGAGGCCTTCTTTTGTCACCCAGGGGGCCCAGCGGAAATTGAAATTATTGAAATCGGATGTGTTGTCTTTCGAGCGAAAGGCAACAGCCATCGCAAAATCACGCTCGCCTGAGGCATAGCGCAGTGGCAAGCCGCCGGTTTCGCGTTTCCAGATGTCCATCGCTGCGTCGGCCATTTCATCACGCGGCATCGAATAATGGCTCTCGTCAAAGCGCAGATAGAAATAGGGCAGGACCGCGGAGACCGCGAGGCATGCAACAATCACCAGGCCCACCAAATTGCGCGTATATTTGATCGCATGATCGATGGACGGGTTGATCACGCTCACCATCAGGGGTGGGACGAGCGCGAGAATTGATACGGCAAAGGGAATGCCAAGCGCTGTATGACCAATGGTGCCCGCAACCAATGTAAGAATGAAAGGCGCAAAGGCCAGAACATTGATGAAGGAGGGGCCGTGGATGCGCCCCATATCGGGACGCGCAGCATCAGTGCCGCCACGCCAGCGCGCAAACAGCAGCAGTGCACCGGGCAGAATGAAGAAGGCCAGATTTCCGATAATGAATTCGAAATATTGATTGGCAATGGCGCGGTCGGCTTTGTCGATGCGATCAGCCAGATAGAGCAA
>CANGFE010000070.1 GCA_947453155.1 Beijerinckiaceae bacterium
GTCCACGGACAAGGTCAGGGACAGCTCCCTGAGAGTCGATAAGGCCCCGGGAATACTTTTTCCACACGCACCCAGCAGCACCGCCCTTTCTATGTAGGGCAAGGGGGCGGCTGGGGGAAGGGGAAAGCGCCTTACTTCTTGGCGATCGCGTCACGCAATGTGGCATTGATGCGCGACTGCCAGCCCGGCCCGCCTTGCCGAAAATGTTCGATCACCTCGACATCAAGCCGCAAGGTCGTGGAGATTTTCGGGTTCGGAATTTTGGGTCGCCCGCGCGTGACTTCTTCGGCATCAAATCTTTCCTGCCAATAGGGTGTGCTGAGATCGGGCGCATCATCAGGATCGACCCAGTCTTGGTCCATGGAACGTTTGTTCTCGGTCATTGGCTTTCCTCAAGGAGATAATCCGGCGCTTCTGGCCACGCTGTGTCCAGACCATGACCACCATGCGGCGGTCGAGAAAGCCGATGGTGATCCAGCGCGGCTCTCCATAATCTTGGCGGTCATCCTGCGTGGTGTAGCTTGTGTCGGCGAAGACCTCTTTGGCGCGCCCCATATCGAGACCGCGCGCCTCGAGCGTCCAATTCCGCTTGGCCGGATCAAAATCAATCTGCATTTTTGTTACTACATAAAATCGATTGTGTCAAAATATTTGTAGTAACAGAAAATATTTTCAGGCCGGGCGCCAGCCAGACCTTCGTGGTGGTTGCTTACTTCGCCCCGTTGAGCGTCTGCGCAAGCCCTTCAATGCGGCGGGCGGTCACTTCAAGGGATTGGGCGAGGCTCTCGACCCAGGCAGCGGATTGGTCTCCGGCCTTGGCGACCTCCTGCTGGGCACCGGCCACCTGCTTTTCGAGCGCGGCGATTTTCTTGCGGGCTTCGGACAGCTCGTCAGCGAGCGTGATGGACGCCATAACCGTGAGGCGCTGGTCGCCAATCTCACCAAAAGCGCCGCGCAGCTGGTTGATGCGCTCATCGATCTGGCTGGCCAAAGCTTCCAGATGCGCCTCTTCGCCCGGCCCGCAGGCCATGCGGAAGGAGCGACCCGCGATGGTCACATTGACGGATGTAGCGCCTTCGCCTTGCGACATGGCTTAGCCCTCGTCCTTGGCGGGCTCTTGGGCGAGGCCCAGAACCTGACGGATGGTGGCGCCCGTGGAGGCGAGTTTCTCGGCCACCAGCTCATTGGCCTCTTCGAGCTTGCGGGCCCGTGTCAGCGCGCCTTCCAGCTCAATGCCGAGGCGGGAGCGGTCATCCTGCATGACGGCCAGCTCTTCCTCGAGATCAGCCCGACGCGATGCGCTTTCCGCACGACGTTCTGCCGCCGCCTCGAGGTGATCGAGCGCGGCAGCAAGCCGTTTCAGGGGCATATCGAGGCGGTCAGGCAGTTTCATGCGACTCTGGGCCAGATTTCGCTCATTAGGAGCAAGTTGGCCCCGCGCGTCAACGAAGCGAGCGCGCATTCCTGTGCGCGAGTGCCCGAACTGCCTGAAATCAGGCCTTTGGCCGCGTTGACACAAAGGGTCTAGCTGTTATCAAAACCCCGCCCCGGACAGACAGCGGAATAGTCCCGCCCGAGTCTCAAAAGCCTCGCGATTCTGGAAAAGAGAACATGAGCGTCACCCCCCAGTCGATGGCCAATGCGATCCGCGCCCTTGCGATGGATGCGGTCGAAAAAGCAAAATCCGGTCATCCTGGCCTGCCCATGGGCGCTGCCGATATGGCGACAGTCCTGTTCCGCGACGTCATGAAATATGACGCAACGGACCCGACCTGGCCCGATCGCGATCGTTTCGTGCTCTCCGCCGGTCACGGCTCCATGTTGCTCTATGCCGCGCTGTACCTCACGGGCACGCCGGGCATGACGCTGGATGAGATCAAAAATTTCCGCCAGCTCGGCTCCAAGACCCCCGGTCACCCGGAAAATTTCGTCACCAAAGGTGTTGAGACAACCACGGGCCCGCTGGGACAAGGCATTTCAACGGCGGTCGGCATGGCGCTGGCTGAGCGCATGCTCAATGCCGAATTCGGCGATGTCGTCGATCATTATACGTACGTGCTCGCCTCCGACGGCGATTTGATGGAAGGCGTGTCGCAAGAAGCGATTGCCATTGCCGGTCATCTCAAGCTCAACCGCATGATCGTTTTGTGGGATGACAATGACATCTCCATCGACGGTCCTTTGTCGGTCGCTGACTCTGTCGATCAGATCATGCGTTTCAAAGCCTGCGGCTGGAATGCTGTGCGCATTGATGGTCAAGATCAGAAAGCCATTTTGCGCGCTGTGCGCAAAGCGCAGAAGTCTGACAAGCCGACGCTCATCGCCTGCAAGACGCAGATCGGTTATGGCGCGCCCAAGCGTGCTGGCACATCGAAGGCGCATGGCGAGCCGCTGGGTGCAGAAGAAATCGCTGGCGCACGCGCAGCTCTCGGCTGGCCTTATGAGCCCTTCGTTGTGCCGGATGATATTCTGGCCGCATGGCGCAAGGCTGGCCGCAAGGGCAAGCGTTTGCACAAGGCCTGGAAGAGCGACAAGCTCAGCGCACTCGCCGCTGACAAGCGCGCGGAATTTGAACGCCGCGTGAAGGGCGCTCTGCCGGCTGCTCTTGGCGAGGCTGTGAAAACAGCCAAGCAGAAGCTCGCAGACGACCGCACCGAAATGGCGACGCGTAAAGCATCAGAAGCCGCCATTGCTGTTCTCGCACCTGTCGTGCCCGAACTCGTCACCGGTTCTGCCGATCTCACCGGCTCCAACAATACCAAGGTTGCGGCAACACCTGCGATCTCTCCTGGCAATTATGCGGGTCGCTTTGTCCATTGGGGCATTCGCGAACATGGCATGGCTGCTGCCATCAACGGCATGGCGCTGCATGGTGGATATATTCCATCAGGTGCGACCTTCTTGGTCTTTGCGGATTACATGCGTCCCGCTCTGCGTCTCGCAGCACTGATGAAGACGCGTCACATCGAAGTGCTGACGCATGACTCGATTGGTCTGGGCGAAGATGGTCCGACCCATCAGCCTGTTGAGACGATTGCGTCATTACGCGCCATTCCTAATCTCAATGTGTTCCGCCCTGCAGATCAGACGGAAACGATTGAATGCTGGCAGGCGGCACTTGAGGCGGGTCACACGCCCTCAGTTCTTGCGCTGACGCGTCAGAATCTCTCGGCCGTGCGCACGACCTATGCTGCGGAAAATCTCTCCGCCAAGGGCGCATATGAATTGGCACCCGCCAAGGGCGACGCCAAAGTGACGATCTTTGCCTCCGGCTCGGAAGTCGAGATCGCACTGAAGGGCCGCGACCTCTTGGCAGAAAAAGGCATTGATGCGCGCGTGGTCTCCGTGCCTTGCATGGATCTCTTCCTCGCGCAGGATGAGGCTTACAAAGCCAAGATCATCGGCAATGCGCCCGTGCGTATTGCGGTGGAAGCGGCAGTCCGCATGGGCTGGGATGCTTTGATTGGCGACAAGGGTATCTTTGTCGGCATGAAGGGCTTTGGCGAAAGCGCGCCGGCCAAAAAACTCTACGAACATTTCGGCATCACGCCGCAGGCTGTGGCTGAAGCTGCATTGCAGCGTTTGCCGCGCTGATTGGTCAGCATTAGAAGTTAACGCATCAAAGCCGGCGTTTTTGTCCGGTGCACCAAGTCAAGGAGAGCAAGATGGTCAAGGTCGCGATCAACGGTTTTGGACGTATCGGCCGCAATGTGCTGCGCGCCATCGTGGAATCGGGCCGCAAGGACATTCAGGTTGTTGCCATCAACGATCTGGGTCCGGTCGAAACCAACGCGCATCTGATGCGCTTTGACTCGGTGCATGGCCGTTTCCCCGGCAAGGTCACTGTTTCGGGTGATACGATTGATGTGGGCTTTGGCCCGATCAAGGTCACGGCGATCAAAAACCCTGCTGAATTGCCGCACAAAGAACTCGGCGTCGACATTGCTCTCGAATGCACGGGCATTTTCGTCACCAAGGAAAAGGCTGCAGCCCATCTCACCGCTGGCGCCAAGCGCGTCATCGTCTCGGCGCCTTGCGACAATGCTGATCTCACCGTCGTCTTCGGCGTCAATCACGACAAGCTGACGAAGGATCACATCGTCATCTCCAACGCGTCCTGCACGACGAACTGCCTGGCACCTGTCGCCAAGGTCCTCAACGATGCCATTGGCATTGAAAAGGGCTTTATGACGACGATCCATTCCTACACGGGTGACCAGCCGACGCTCGACACGATGCATAAGGATCTCTATCGCGCTCGCGCGGCCGCTCTGTCGATGATCCCGACATCAACGGGTGCTGCCAAGGCCGTCGGTCTCGTGCTGCCGGAACTCAATGGCAAGCTCGATGGCTCCGCCATCCGCGTGCCGACACCGAATGTCTCAGTTGTCGATTTGAAGTTTGTCGCTAAGCGCGCCACCACGGTTGCTGAAGTCAATGCAGCGATCAAGGCGGCTGCTGATGGCCAGCTGAAGGGCATCCTCGGCTACACCGACGTGTCGAATGTCTCGATCGACTTCAATCACGACTCGCATTCATCCGTGTTCCACATGGATCAGACCAAGGTCATGGAAGGCACATTCGTGCGCATTCTGTCGTGGTACGACAATGAATGGGGCTTCTCGAACCGCATGAGCGACACGGCTGTCGCTATGGGTAAGCTCCTCTAAGACACATCGGGCGCGTCCTTTGCGGGGCGCGCCCTTTCTTCATTTGGCACAAGAAAAAGAGTTTCGGGCATGAGCTCCTTCCGCACACTCGATCAGGCTGACGTCAAGGGAAAGCGCGTCTTGTTGCGCGTCGATCTCAATCTGCCGATGGAGAATGGTAAGATTTCGGATGCGACGCGCATCGAGCGCATTGTGCCCACGATCAAGGAACTCACATCCAAAGGCGCGCGCGTTATTCTGCTGGCGCATTTTGGCCGCCCGAAGAATGGGCCGGATGCTGAAAACTCGCTGCAGCCGATTGCGGCCGCATTGCCTGAACATCTGAGCGCGCCTGTTGCTTTTGCATCTGACTGCATCGGGCCTGTGGCTGAAGCCGCTGTCGCCAAGCTGCATGACGGCGAAATTCTGCTGCTCGAAAACACCCGCTTCCACAAAGCGGAAGAAAAGAACGATGCGGCCTTTGTGGCGGCCCTCGCCAAGCTCGGCGATCTCTATGTCAATGATGCTTTCTCGGCGGCCCATCGCGCGCATGCTTCGACCGAAGGTCTTGCCCATGTGCTGCCAGCTTTCGCGGGTCGCGGCATGCAGGCTGAACTCGAAGCGCTGACGAAAGCGCTAGAAACGCCCAATCGCCCTGTGGCGGCCATTGTCGGCGGGGCAAAAGTTTCGACCAAACTCGAATTGCTCGGCAATCTGTCGAAGAAAGTCGATTTCATCATCATCGGCGGCGGCATGGCCAATACCTTCTTGGCGGCCCAAGGCGCCAAGGTTGGCAAGTCGCTCTGCGAGCATGATCTCGTCGGCACAGCGTTGGAGATGATCGCGCAGGCGAAAGCCGCCAAATGCGAAATCGTTCTGCCGTCGGATGTTGTGGTTGCCAAAGAATTCAAAGCGCATGCCGCTTCCCGCGTCACCGATACGCAGAGCGTGGCGGATGACGAGATGATCCTCGATGCGGGTCCGGCTTCTGTCGCCGCGGTCGAAAAAGTTCTCGCCACCTGTAAGACGCTGGTCTGGAACGGCCCGTTCGGAGCGTTCGAATTGCAGCCTTTCGATGCTGCCACCAATGCAGTGGCGAAGGGCGCGGCCGAGCTCACCAAAAAGGGCGCACTCGTCACGGTGGCTGGCGGTGGCGATACGGTGTCGGCGCTCAATCAATCAGGTGCAGCAGACAGCTTCACCTATATTTCGACTGCAGGTGGCGCATTCCTCGAATGGCTCGAAGGCAAAGTGCTGCCGGGCGTCGAGGCTCTGCGCATCAAGTAATTTGAATTTCTTCGGAGGGTTTTGAAGATGAACAAAGACCAACTCGCCAAAGTGGCAGCCGCCATGTGTGCGCCCGGCAAAGGCATTCTCGCAGCTGACGAGAGCTCGGGCACGATCAAGAAGCGCTTTGACGCGATCGGCGTGGAATCCACCGCCGACAGCCGCCGCGATTATCGCGAGATGATGTTCCGTACGCAGGATGCGATGACGCAGAATATTTCCGGCGTCATTCTCTATGATGAAACCATCCGCCAGAACGCCAAAGACGGCACGCCGCTGGTCAAGATCATCGAACAGATGGGTTCGATCCCGGGCATCAAGGTCGATGCTGGTGTGAAGCCGCTGCCGAATTTCGCCAATGAGACGATCACGGAAGGCCTCGATGGTCTCAGCGAGCGTATGGCTGAATATTACAAAATCGGCGCACGTTTCGCGAAATGGCGTGCGGTGATTGATATTGCCGATGGCATTCCTTCGCGTGGCGCGATCCTCGCCAATGCGCAGGCGCTCGCCCGTTATGCCGCGATCTGCCAGGCCAATAACATTGTGCCGATCGTCGAGCCGGAAGTGCTTATGGATGGCGGCCACGATCAGGCGCGCTGCTACGAAGTGACCGAATTCGTTTTGAAGACCCTCTATAACGAGCTCTATGAAGCGAAGGTCTTCCTCGAAGGCACTGTGCTGAAGCCCAACATGATCGTGCCGGGCAAGAAGAGCGCTAAGCAAGTTTCAGCTGAGCAAGTCGCGGCCGAAACCGTGCGCGTGTTCAAGCAGACCGTGCCAGTTGCCGTGCCGGGCATTGCCTTCTTGTCGGGTGGTCAGGCTGATGTGGAAGCAACAGCCAATCTGGACGCGATCAACAAGCTCGGCCCGTTGCCGTGGCTGGTGACCTTCTCTTACGGCCGCGCTCTGCAGGCCGCTCCGCAGAAGGCTTGGGCTGGTAAAGCTGAAAATGTGCCTGCCGCACAGAAGGCTTTTGCACATCGCGCCAAGATGAATGGTCTGGCCTCCAAGGGCCAGTGGAACAAGGGTCTCGAAGGCTAAGCGCTTTCCACTCTCCAAAAGAAAAGCCCGGTGGAACACCGGGCTTTTTTTATGACGCGCCACCTCTCCCCCGTCATTGCGAGCGAAGCGAAGCAACCCAGAAGCCTCACGTGTGGCCTCTGGGTTGCCGCGTCGCCTTCGGCTCCTCGCAATGACGGCGTGGGGGAGAGGGTCTGTCCCTAAGAAAAAACCCGGCGTCTCCGCCGGGTTTTGTTGTCTTCACGCTGAAGGCTGCGGCTCCAGCCCGCCTTCGGCTTGTGGTGGGCGCTTCGTCGTTGGCACCGGCGAGGAGCGGGGCGGCGATGGTTCGTCGTCCGTTTCGCGCACCGGCTTTTTGCCGTCCAGCAGGCCCATGATTTCATCGCCTGTCAGCGTTTCATATTCGAGCAGGCCTTGCGCCAGAGCTTCAAGCCCGTCGCGCTTTTCGGTGATGATGCGGCGGGCTTCCGAATGGCCCATCTCGACCAAGCGGCGCACTTCGCTATCGATCGTCTGTGCGGTCGATTCCGAAATATTCTGCTGCTTGCCCATCGAGTAACCGAGGAACACTTCTTCCTGGTTCTCTCCATACATCACAGTGCCCAGCGCGTCCGAGAAGCCCCAGCGCGTGACCATGGCGCGCGCCAGTTTGGTGGCTTGTTCGATGTCGCTCTGTGCGCCAGAGGTGATCTTGTCTTTGCCGAAGACGATTTCTTCAGCCACACGACCACCCATCAACACGGCCAGACGCGATGTCATCTGCTCATAGCTCATCGACAATTTGTCGCGCTCGGGCAGCTGCATGACCATGCCCAGCGCACGGCCGCGCGGAATGATCGTCGCCTTATGGACGGGATCAGTTGCCGGCACGCTGAGGGCGACCAATGCGTGGCCGCCTTCGTGATAAGCGGTCAGCATCTTTTCCTGTTCGGTCATGACGAGTGTGCGGCGTTCCGCACCCATCATGATCTTGTCTTTCGCGTCTTCAAATTCCGCCATGGTGACGATGCGCTTGCCGCGACGTGCGGCCATCAGCGCTGCCTCATTGACGAGATTCATCAGATCAGCACCCGAGAAACCCGGTGTGCCACGTGCAACGGTCTTGAGTTCCACGTCCGGTGCCAAAGGCACTTTGCGAACGTGAACCTTCAGAATGCGCTCGCGGCCTGTGACGTCTGGGTTGGGTACAACGATCTGGCGATCAAAGCGGCCCGGACGCAGAAGGGCAGGATCAAGCACGTCAGGACGGTTGGTGGCCGCAATGAGGATGATGCCTTCATTGGCTTCAAAGCCGTCCATTTCGACGAGCAATTGGTTGAGCGTCTGTTCACGCTCATCATTGCCACCGCCAAGGCCCGCGCCACGATGGCGACCCACCGCATCGATTTCGTCGATGAAGATGATGCAAGGCGCATTCTTCTTGGCCTGCTCGAACATGTCACGCACGCGGCTTGCGCCCACGCCCACAAACATTTCCACGAAGTCAGAACCCGAGATGGTGAAGAAAGGCACGTTCGCTTCGCCCGCAATGGCGCGTGCGAGAAGCGTCTTACCCGTGCCCGGAGGGCCAACGAGCAAAACGCCGCGCGGAATGCGCCCGCCCAAGCGTTGGAACTTTTGCGGGTCCTTCAGGAATTCGACGATTTCCTGCAAATCTTCCTTGGCTTCATCAACGCCGGCAACATCTTCAAATGTCACACGCCCATGCGCCTCGGTCAGCATTTTGGCTTTTGATTTGCCAAAGCCCATGGCTTTGCCAGCACCGCCCTGCATTTGTCGCGAGAGGAAAATCCACACGCCCAAGAAAGCAATCAGCGGCAGACCATTGACGAGCAAAGTCACCAGCCAGTTGTTGCCATCAGACGGGGGCTTGGCCGTGATCGACACATTCTTCTGATAGAGTTTTGAGACCAGCGTCGGATCGCTCGGCGCATAGGTCGAGAAAGCGCGATTGTCATTGAAGTGACCGAAGATCTCGTTGCCCGAGATCGTCACTTCACGCACGCGGCCCTGATCCACCTCGCTCAAAAGCTGGCTGAACGGGATTTCCTGTGTCTGCTGCCGCTGTCCCGGATTCTGGAACAACATCACAAGCGCAACGACGAGGAGGAAGATGATCACCCAAAGGGCGAAATTCCTGAAATTCGGATTCATTTCAGTCCTGTATGCGGCGAAGACCGCCGTCCCGGTGCCACCCCGAAGGGATCTTTTCGATAGGATCAATGTAGGCTTGCAGGGCACCCTTGCCAAGGGAAGGCCTGAGCTGAATCGTCAGGGATCGCCTTTAGTTGCCAGCTCTCCGAGGGGCTTCGCGCGAGATCACAAGAACGCTATCGCTTTTGAGGTTGATCAGCGTACCGCCCAAAGTCGCACGCAAAGGGCGGCCCACCGTCCATGCAGCGCTCAAATCCGCGGCCAAAGCCTCGGCCTGTTCGAGCCGCGGCATTTGGCCGATGCGGCCAATCTCAGCCATTAAAAGCCGCAAAACGAGCTCTTCAGGGGCGTTTTTGAGCCTTTTGGCATTCAGCTCGGTGGTTTCATCCGTGTGCCGCAGAATGACTTCCGTCTTCAAATGTTCGGTGCCCTCCGCAAGGGCAGCCTCGGCGCGCGCGGCACGGGTCGCCAGCCGCGCGAAGGTTTCGGGGCTCAATCCCGCCTCTTCGAGCTCACCGGTGAGGCGCCGCATCTGAGTGCGCGCGAAACGGGGATCCTCATTTGACGGATCGCAAATGTAGTTTAGCCCCTGCGCCTCGCAGACGGCGATCAGCTCGGATTTGCGCCACCCTAAGAAGGGCCGCGTGTGGGTGATGTCATCGCGCGTGAGTTGCGCGCGCATGCCGGCCAGCCCGCCGATGGACGAGCCGCGCATCAAGCGGAAGAGAATGGTCTCCATCTGGTCATCAGCATGATGGGCCGTGACGAGATGATCCGCGCCGATCTCTTTGGCATGCGCGATGAGAGCTGCATAACGCGCGTCGCGCGCTTCTTCTTGTATCCGCGTGGAAGGCTTGTCGCCCTGCCAGTTGAGAGTGGCATGCGGAATGTTGAGCTGTGCACAGAGCCCCGCGCATTGTTGCGCTTCAGTTCGCGATTCTGCACGAAAACCATGGTCGAATGTGGCGGCAAAGAGTGGTGGGTGCCCCGGCCATTGGCTCAGAAGTGCCAGTGCCGCAACGGAATCTGGCCCGCCTGAGAGACCCACCAGAATTCCGCGCGCTTTTGCAAGCGGCGCAAAGAGTGTCTTGGGGTCTTGCTCGCTCACGAGCATTTCGCGCGCGTATATTCACGCTGGGCTGAGGCTTTGATCGCATTGGCTTGCGGATATTTGCGCGGCACTTCTGCAAAGAAAGCGCAGGCTTGTTCTTTCGCGCCGAGTTTTTCGAGCGATTGTCCAAGTCGCAGCATGGCATCGGGCGCATGCGCGGTTTTGGGGTGGTCGGTCGAGATTTTCAAATATTGCTCAGCTGCATCGCGGTGGCGGTTGCGTTTGAAAAAGCTTTCGCCGAGATAATAAACCGCTTCACCCGCCAGCGGATCTTTCGGATTGCGCTGCAAGAAAGTGGCGAGGCTTGCTTCCGCCGCATCATATTGTCCGCGTTCCAGCGAGAAGACGGCGAGTTCGAACTCATCTTTGGGGGTCGTTGCCGGCATGGCCCCCAAAGATGAATTCGAGCCCGCTTGTGCGGGCGGCGCGGCGATGGCGGCTTGGCGGCCTCCAGTGAGATCGAGCGGCGCATTGGCATCATCTTGCGCACCGAGCGGTCCGCCGGGGACGGGACGTGTCGCAGGACGGCTCGCTGAATCAGGTGAGCCCAGCGCGCGCGGTGCACCCGGCGCATTGGGGTCGGCTGCGGGGTCGAAAGCATCGCCCCGGCCATTGCCGCGTGATCCGGCAACGCCCGCGACAATCGCGGGCGCAGCGGCAGGGGCAGCCTGCGCCACATTGGGCGCAGAGCCACCAAGCTCGGGTTCAAGATCGCCGCGGCGCTGCGGCGGCACGGGGGCTGGGGCCGGAGCAGCAGAAGGCGCTGCCGGACGGGCGCCACCCTTGGGCTGCATGTCCTGGAAGCGGAAATCCACATCCTGCTGGAACTTGCGCAGCATTTCTTCGCTACGGCGCACCTGGAACTGCATTTCTTCCATGCGGCCGTTCATCGTGCGGATCTGGTTTTCCAGCCGGTCAATGCGCAGCAACAATTCGGCTGTATCGCTGCTGGCCTCGCGGCCGCCAAACAGCTGCGCCGAAGCAGGCAAGGCCGCGCCCGCCAACATCACAAGTGCGAGCAAAAGGGTTTTGATGGGATTTTGTCTCAGCATGGGCTTGGCCTCTTCGCCTGCATCATGGCCTCCGGGATGTGGAATAAACGAGGCAAGACTTCGACCAAATTGGGATGGCCGGGCCTGCCTGACAAGAAAAGACCGGCGCTCTTGGTGAGGGCGCCGGTCGGGTGTCTTGGAAGCTTGCGCCGTAGGGCGGGCTTTTAAGAGTTGGCGCCGCCGAGAACGGTGACAGCGCGACGATTCTGCGACCAGCAGGAAATGTCGTTGCAAACCGCCACAGGGCGTTCTTTGCCGTAGCTGATCGTGCGCAGACGCGAGGCCTGAATGCCGCGCGCAGCGAGATAGGATTTGGCAGCTTCCGCACGGCGTGCACCGAGTGCGAAATTATATTCGCGTGTGCCGCGCTCATCCGCATGGCCTTCGACGGCGATCGAATATTGGCCATATTGCTGCAGCCAGCGCGCTTGCTTGTCGAGCGTTGCTTGCGCGGTCGAAGTCAGTTCTGACGAATCGCTTTCGAAGAAAATGCGGTCGCCCACATTCACGACGAAATCTTGCTGCGAGCCGGGGGTTGCTGCACCAGCGCCCAGACCCAGTCCGCCAGAGCCATTGGCGCCGTCTTCATTCGGGTTTTTCGAGCAGGCGCTCATCGCGAGGCCAACGGCGAGCGCGGCCACAATCTTCAGGCTCCGCGCAGAAATCATGAAAGTCATTCCGGAACTCCTTCAACTGACCGGATAGGTTACCCTCAGGTCTAGTCAGTCTTGGTTAATGTTTGGTTAGGAGACGCGCTTAACTAAGCAGCGGTCCCCAAGCGGGATCAGAACCAAAGCTTTGTGTGGGCACGGGGAATTCACCGCGTCCGAACACGTCAGCCATGTAGATTTTCGGGCCGCCACCGCCGCCCGGATCGCGGAAGAACATCACATAGAGCCCGTTGGGCGCCCATGTCGGCCCCTCATTGTGATAGCCCTCGGTGATGATGCGCTCGCCCGAGCCATCTGGCTTCATCACACCAATGCCGAACGAGCCGCCCTTCTGGCGGGTAAAGGCAATGAAATCACCTTTCGGCGACCAGACGGGTGTCGAATAGCGCGCGCCATCCGAATAGGAGATGCGCTTGGCGCCACCACCACCTGCGCTCATCACATAAATTTGCTGCGTGCCGCCGCGGTCGGATTCAAACACAACCTGCGCACCATCGGGCGAATAGGAGGGTGATGTATCAATGCCAGCCGTATCGGTAAGGCGCGTTGTGGCACGCGAGCGCAGATCCATCGTGAAGAGATTGGATGACGACCCCTGCGACAGCGACATGATGATCTTCTGACCATCGGGCGAGAAGCGCGGCGAAAAAGTCATGCCGGGGAAATTGCCGACAACTTCGCGCTGGCCTGTTTCGATATTGAGAATGAAAACGCGCGGGTCGCCTTTGCCAAACGACATATAGGCCACATCTTGCGAAGAGGGCGAGAAACGCGGCGTCACAACGAGATCTTCGCCGCCTGACAGATAGCGCACATTGGCGCCATCCTGATCCATGATCGCCAGACGCTTGGCGCGGCGTTCCTTCGGGCCAGACTCATCAATGAAGACGACGCGGGAATCAAAGAAACCTTTTTCGCCCGTGATGCGCGAGAAAATCGCATCCGACACAATATGCGCCACGCGGCGCGCATTGTTCGGATCGGTCACATATTGCTGGCCGCTCACTTGCTGGCCGGTGGAGACATCCCAGAGGCGGAATTGCGTTTGCATGCGCCCGTCAGGCGCGCGCGCCACGCGGCCCGTCACCACAAATTGCGCATTGATCATGCGCCAGGCATCAGCGCGCGGGGGCGCATCGGGATTGCTGATCTGTTCGGGGAAAGAGCGCGGCTCAAGCGGCTGCAAGAAGACAGAGCGCGCGAAATTATTGGTGATGATGCCAGACAGCGCGGGGCCTTGATCGCCAGCAAAATTCGTCACTGCAATCGGCACAGGCTGAAAATTCGAGCCGCGCCGAATGTCGAGATATTTGGCTTGTGCGAAAGCGGATGTGGGCAAGAGGCTTGCACCGGCGAGGCCAGTGAACAAGCCGCCCATTTGGCGACGGGAGAAATGCATTTTTGGATCGCTCATGAGATGATCTCGCGGGCTGTCGGTTTTTGTGTGGCGCATGGTTCAGCCCTGCATTTCATCGGGATCGAAACGCAGAATTCGCGCGCGCCATTGTTCGTAATAGGGCTGGTATTGGGCTGGAATTTTCAGCGGATTGCAGCGGCGCACGGCGCGTACAGCACTCTCTGCCAGAGAATTCAGCGAAGGATCAGAGGGTGGATTGAGCAGCGAGGGCTGGCCCGAGAGCGAACCGTCCTTCGTATATTCCACCTTGATTTGCGGAATGTAACGCTGGCCCGAGCTCATGCCCAGATACGACCAGCATTGCTTATATTGATCTTGCAAAAAGCCATCGAGCGCCGCCCACAAAGACGGCGACATTTTCGGCGCATTGGCAGTCGCAGTGCCTAGCGACGCTGTCTGGTTCACCTGCTGTCCGGTAGAGGCGCGTTGCTGCGCTTGCTCGCGTGACAAGAGGCGCGCGATCTCTGTCGGATCGGTCTTGGCCTTCATCGCTTGCTCATCGCCGGTCTTGGGCTTTTGCGCAGGCTTATTGTCTTTGCTTTGCTCAAGCAGCTTGGCGACCTGATCCACTTTCGGTGGTTCGGGCTCTTTCGGGCGCGGCGGAATCTTGGGCGGAACCGGTGTCTCCACCTTTTTGGGTTCCGGTTTTTGCTGCTGCTTCAGCTTTTCCAAAGCCTCGGCTTCTTTGGGCTCGGGCTTGGCTTGCTCTTTCACCGGCTCGGGTTTTGGCGGCGGTGGTGGTGGCGTCGGTGTCGCTTGCTTTTGCTGCGCAGGTGCAAGCTTCTCATCGCGGCCCGGATCAGGCTCGCGCTTGCCTTCCTGCACGGGGGCAGCTGTGTCGACTTTGGCTTCCTTCACCACAGGTGTGGGGCGGGTCTCGGTCTGCTCAGAAATTTTGTCGGCACGTGGCGGCAGCGGCTTTGTTTCTTTGGCGGTCTTTTCACCGCGCATGATCTGGTTGAATTGCTCATTGGTGATGACTTCAACCGGAACGCTTTCTTCAGCCTCTTTGAATTGCGGCGCGTCCGAAAAAACGACAAGCGTCGCCGCCAGCAGAGCGGCATGGCCGACTGCTGAAATGACGACGCCGGGATCGGACGGTCTGAACTTCACGGCCTTGCGCTCACTTCCTTTCCTGCTCGGTCACGAGCGCGACTTTCTTGTAACCGGCAGCAGTGATGATCGACATGACTTCGGCCACGCGGCCATAAGGAACACCCTTTGAACCGCGCACATAAATGCGCTCGTCAAAACCTTCCTTGGCCATGGCCTGCAATTTCTCGGGCAGGGCGGATGCCTCTATCGGTTGATCAGCCAGAAAAATGGCACCCTTATCGTCAATCGCCACGGAGAGCGGCTTTTGATCAATGTTGAGCGCGGCAGCTTTGGTTTCTGGCAGATCAATCGGCACACCGGTGGCGAGCAAAGGTGCTGCCACCATGAAGATGATGAGCAAGACGAGCATGACGTCGATGAAGGGCGTCATGTTGATTTCGCACATGGCGGCATAGCGCGGCACACCGCGTCGCCGCCGTCCGCCACCACCACCGCCTGCTCCCACTGACATTCCCATCAGAAAACTCCTTACGACACGCGGTCGCGACCGACATGTGTGTCGATCTGGCGGGACAGGATGGAGGAGAATTCATCGGCAAAGCTTTCCATGCGCGCCTGCGAGCGTGCGACTTTGCCGGAGAGGATATTGTAGAAGATGAGTGCGGGAATGGCCGCAAACAGGCCGATGGCTGTTGCAAAC
>CANGFE010000071.1 GCA_947453155.1 Beijerinckiaceae bacterium
CGCGTGCCGGTTGCTGAGCTCTTTCCGTAAGTCGCGCACCCGGTTTCTGGCCTCGTCCAGATGCGTGCGGAAGCGGCTCGGCTCCCAGATTTGAAACTTGTGTCCCTGCCCCACGAAGGTCACTTCCGCTGTGATCCCCGCATAGGCTTTGACGCTGTCTGTCAGAACGACACGGCCCTCCGTATCGACCTTCAGAAGTTCGCTCGTTCCCAACAGAGCTGTCGAAAACAGATCGCGCTCTTCCGAATAAGGCGAGAGCCTGTCCAACAACCCGTCGATCTCCTTCAGCAGCGCATGGCCACCGCAGTCGACCGCCTGCGCGTCCAACGAGGGATGCACGTAAAGACCGTCGAATCCGTCGCGCGCCAGCACCGCTCGAAACGTGGCCGGGATCGAAACACGGCCCTTGGAATCGAGCCGGTTGGTGAAGTGCGAAACGAAACGGTCCAAAACGCTTAATCCACTCAAAACGCGGACCCCATGGGGGGACAGACACAGCAAAGCTCACAGGACGCGCCGAAAGGCGGCACCCGGGAAACGCCGAAACCTGAACTCCGAACGGGATGATTTGGGATAGCATGGGACTATATGGGCGTCAATTGAAAACGAGTCATTTCGGGACAGGTCTGCCCCACATGCCATTAGGAAGCTTTAACCATTAACGAAGGGTTGAATCTGGGCCGAAGAGTCAGAAAAGATTCTGATTTCTCGCCTTTTTGATGAGAGCAGCCCCGCTTTTTGGGTGGTCAGAGGGCCAGTCCACCTTGCCTGAGGTTCTATTACCGCATAAAGATATCTTTATATCTTGAATACGGACCCGCCCCAGACGGATCAGGACCCAGACATGCCCCAGACCGCCCCGACACAGGTCTCGCCGCTCGAACTGATCACGGCCCTTGAAGCTGCCGGCGAGATCACGCGCATTCGCCTGCTTGCCCTGCTCTGCGAGGCTGAACTGACGGTGAGCGAACTCGTCACCATTCTGGGCCAATCGCAGCCGCGCATTTCGCGCCATCTCAAATTGCTGGCGGAAGCCGGACTCGTTGAGCGCCATCGGGAAGGCGCTTGGGCTTTCTTCCGTCTGCATGACCGCGGGCCGATGGGCGAAGTGGCCCAAGCGGTGGTGAGCCGCCTTGATCGCAGTGACGCCGTACTCGCCAATGATCATGCGCGCCTCTCCGATGTGCGTCGCGCACGCGCTGAACAGGCGGCGCGCTATTTTGCCGAACAAGCCACCGATTGGGACCGCGTGCGCTCGCTGCATGTGCCTGAAGAACGGGTGGAAGCGGCTCTGCGCGAGATCGTCGACAAGAAAACATTTCAAGCGGTGCTCGATCTCGGGACGGGTACTGGCCGCATGCTCGAATTGCTGGCCCCCTTTGCGCAGCGCGCTGTGGGTGTGGACCAAAGCCCCGCCATGTTGAATGTCGCACGCGCACGCCTTGAACATGCGGGCCTGCGCAATGCGCAATTGCGCCAAGGCGATATTTACGCCCTGCCTGTTGAGCATGATGCTTATGACCTCGTCGTCATTCACCAAGTCTTGCATTATCTCGATGATCCGGCGCGCGCTTTGCGCGAAGCAGCGCGCACATTGCGCCCCGGCGGTCGCCTTGTGATCATTGATTTTGCGCCCCATGAGCTGGAGTTTTTGCGCGAGCAGCATGCGCATCGCCGCTTGGGCTTTGCGCATCAGGAAATCGCCGAGCTCTTGCAAGAATGCGGGCTTGATGTGGAGAGCCAACGCGATCTCGCGCCCTTCACCAAGACTGATGGTCAGCTCACCGTTTCACTCTGGGTGGGACGCGACCGCCGCGTCGTCACCGATCTTATCACCCGTGGCAATCGTGAGGTGGCCTGATGAATTCCGCCCTTCGCCCAAGCCGCAACGGCCAATCACAGATCGCTGTCTCGTTTGAATTTTTTCCGCCCAAGTCAGCGGAAATGGAAAGCAATCTGTGGGAGAGCATTCACCGCCTCGCCCCGCTTGACCCCACTTTCGTCTCCGTCACTTATGGCGCGGGCGGCACGACGCGTGAGCGCACCCATGCGACCGTCGCGCGCCTTGTGAAAGAAACATCGCTCAAGCCAGCGGCTCATCTCACCTGTGTGGGCGCAACGCGCGAAGAGATTGATTCCGTCATACGCTCTTATGCGGATGCTGGCGTGAAACATATCGTCGCTTTGCGCGGGGATCCGCCGGAAGGTCCCGGCGCGCAATTTCGCGCGCATCCGGGCGGCTATCAGACCTCGACAGACCTCGTGGCTGGTATTCGTAAGCTCGGCGATTTCGAAGTCACGGTGTCGGCCTATCCGGAAAAGCACCCCGAAAGCGGCACGCTGGATCAAGATATTGATGTGCTCGCGGCCAAAGTGGATGCGGGTGCCACGCGCGCCATCACACAATTCTTCTTCGAGAATGAAACCTATTTGAAATATCTGAACCGCGTGCGCCAGCGCGGGATCAACATCCCGATTTTGCCCGGGATCGTACCTGTGCAAAATTTCAAACAGACCGCCAATTTTGCGCAAAGAACCGGCGCCAGCGTGCCGCAATGGTTGGCTGATCGCTTTGCAGGCCTCGAAAATGATCCTGCCACCCGCCGCCTGATTGCGGCGGCTGTTGCCGCCGAGCAAGTGCTCGACCTCGTCGATGAAGGTATTTGCGATTTCCATTTCTACACCATGAACAAGGCCGATCTCGTTTATGCGATCTGCCATTTGCTCGGATTGCGCGCCAAAGCGGCGTAAGGACAACGAACCATGACCACGATCACGCCGCGTGATGGCGCAGAAATCCGCAATGCCCTCACCGCGCTCGCGCAGGAACGCATCCTGCTGCTCGATGGCGCTATGGGCACAATGATCCAAGATCGCAAATTCTCGGAAGAAGATTTTCGCGGGCAGCGTTTCAAAGATTGGAAGCGCGACCTGCGCGGCAATAATGATTTGCTGATCCTGACCCAGCCGGATGCGATCCGCGACATTCATCTCGCCTATTTCTTGGCGGGTGCTGATATTTGCGAGACCAATACTTTCTCCTCCACCACCATTGCACAGGCCGATTACGGCCTCGAAGAGGTGGTCACGGAACTCAATCGCGAAGGCGCACGTCTGGCGCGTGAAGCGGCTGACATGGCGCAACAGAAAGACGGGCGCCGCCGTTTCGTCGCCGGCGCCATGGGCCCGACCAATCGCACAGCATCTCTCTCACCCGATGTAAATGATCCGGGATTTCGCGCGGTCACATTCGACGAATTGCGCGCAGCCTATGCGCAAGCAGCTCTAGGGTTGATTGAAGGCGGCGCCGATCTCATGCTGATCGAAACCGTATTCGACACGCTCAATGCCAAAGCAGCCCTTGCGGGCATTGAAGATGCTTATGTGGCGACAGGCGCGCGTCTGCCCATCATCATTTCCGGCACGATCACCGACCTGTCGGGCCGCACACTCTCGGGCCAGACGGCAGAAGCATTCTGGATTTCGCTGCGTCACGCCAAGCCATTTGCCATTGGTTTGAATTGCGCATTGGGTGCGCGCGAAATGCGCGCCCATATTGCCGATCTCGCACGCCTCGCAGATACGCTCATCATTGCCTATCCCAATGCGGGCCTGCCCAATGAATTCGGTCTCTATGATGAGAGCCCCGAATATATGTCAGCACTTGTCGGTGAATTTGCCGATGCGGGTTTGGTCAATATTCTGGGCGGCTGCTGCGGCACGACGCCTGACCATATTGAAGCGATGGGCAAGCGCATTGCGGGCGTGGCGCCGCGTAAAGTCGTTGACGTCGAGCCCATGCTGCGACTGGCTGGGCTTGAGCCCTTCAAAGTCACGTCCGATATTCGCTTTGTGAATGTGGGCGAGCGCACCAATGTCACGGGCTCGGCACGCTTCCGCAAACTCATCAAAAATGGTGAATATGCAGCGGCCCTTGATGTCGCACGCGATCAGGTTGCCAATGGCGCCCAGATTATTGACGTCAATATGGATGAAGGCCTTTTGGATTCGCAAAAGGCCATGGTTGATTATCTCAATCTGATCGCGGCAGAGCCCGATATTGCGCGCGTGCCGATCATGGTCGATTCTTCGAAATTCGAAGTGATCGAAGCCGGCCTAAAATGCATTCAAGGCAAGGCAGTAGTCAATTCGATCTCGCTGAAAGAGGGCGAAGAGAATTTCATCGCGCAGGCAAAAATCGTGCAGCTCTATGGTGCTGCCGTGGTCGTTATGGCTTTTGATGAAAAAGGCCAAGCTGACACGCTGGCACGCAAAGTCGAAATTTGCTCACGCGCTTACGATGTGCTCGTCAACAAAGTCGGCTTCCCGCCGGAAGATATTATCTTCGACCCCAATATTTTTGCTATCGCCACCGGCATTGAAGAACACGATAATTACGGCGTCGATTTCATCGAAGCCACGCGCCAGATCCGTGCCAATCTGCCTTATGCCCACGTCTCGGGCGGTGTCTCAAACCTCTCCTTCTCCTTCCGCGGCAATGAACCCGTGCGCGAAGCCATGCATTCGGTCTTTCTCTTCCATGCCATTCAAGCGGGCATGGATATGGGCATCGTCAATGCAGGCCAACTCTCGGTCTATGAAGAGATTGATGCGGAACTCCGCGAAGCTTGCGAAGATGTTGTGCTCAACCGGCGCGCAGATTCCACCGAGCGCCTGTTGAATTTGGCTGACAAGTTCAAAGGCCAAACAGGTGAAGTGAAGGCCAAGGATTTGGTCTGGCGCGAGCAGAACGTTGAAAAGCGGCTCGAACATGCACTCGTCAATGGCATCACCGAATATATTGATGTCGATGTGGAAGAAGCGCGCCAGCGCTCCACGCGTCCGCTGGACGTCATTGAAGGCCCGCTGATGGCGGGCATGAATGTGGTCGGCGATTTGTTCGGCGCGGGCAAAATGTTTCTGCCGCAGGTCGTGAAATCAGCGCGTGTGATGAAACAGGCTGTCGCCTATCTCATGCCCTATATGGAAGAAGAAAAGGCCCGCAATGGCGGGACGGAGCGTGCGAGCGCTGGCAAAATTCTCATGGCGACCGTCAAGGGCGACGTGCATGACATTGGCAAAAATATTGTCGGCGTTGTGCTGGCTTGTAACAATTATGAAGTGATCGATCTGGGCGTCATGGTGCCGGCCGCCAAAATTCTCGATGCGGCGAAGAAAGAAAAGGTCGATGCGATTGGCCTGTCGGGCCTGATCACGCCGTCGCTCGATGAAATGGCTTTTCTTGCTGCCGAAATGGAACGTGAAGGTTTTGACATTCCGCTGCTGATTGGCGGGGCAACAACGAGCCGTGTGCATACAGCGGTGAAGATCCATCCCAATTACAAGCGCGGACAATCGGTCTATGTGACGGATGCAAGCCGTGCCGTCGGTGTTGTCTCAGCTTTGCTCTCCCCCGATTCCAAGAGCCAATATGTCGAGACCGTCCGCGCCGAATATAAGAAAGTGGCCGATGCCCATGCGCGCGCTGAACATGACAAGCAGCGCCTGCCGCTGTCGCGTGCGCGCGCCAATGCGATGAAGATCGATTGGGCGCAATATCAGCCGGTCAAGCCAACATTCTTGGGCACACGCACCTTCCGCTCTTATGATGTGGCCGATCTTGTGCCCTATATCGACTGGACGCCTTTCTTCCAGACGTGGGAAATGAAGGGCCGCTTCCCCGCTCTGCTTGAAGATGAAAAGCAAGGGGCTGCTGCGCGCCAGCTCTATGAAGATGCGCAAGCCATGCTGAAGCGCATTGTGGATGAGCGCTGGTTCCAGCCCAAAGCCGTCATCGGCTTCTGGCCGGCCAATGCAGTGGGCGATGATATCGCGCTCTACACAGGCGAGTCGCGCTCTGAGAAACTCGCGACCTTCTTCACTTTGCGCCAGCAATTGCAGCGCCGTGATGGCAAGCCCAATGTGGCTTTGTCTGATTTTGTCGCGCCTGAATCGACTGGCGTGAAAGATTACGTCGGCGGCTTTGTGGTGACGGCTGGCCTCGAAGAAGAGCGCATTGCTGAGCGCTTTGCGCGCGCCAATGATGATTACCAATCCATCATGGTGAAAGCTTTGGCCGATCGCATTGCCGAAGCCTTTGCCGAACAAATGCACGAGCGTGTGCGCCGCGAATTCTGGGCCTATGCGGCGGATGAACAGCTCACCAATGAGCAACGCATTAACGAAGACTATGCCGGCATTCGCCCCGCGCCCGGCTATCCGGCTCAGCCCGACCATACCGAGAAAAAAACCTTGTTTGAATTGCTCGCCGCTGAACGGCGCATTGGCGTGAAGCTCACCGAATCCTTTGCCATGTGGCCGGGCTCTTCTGTCTCGGGCCTCTATCTGGCGCAACCGGAAAGCTATTATTTCGGTGTTGCCAAAATCGAGCGCGATCAGGTGGAAGATTATGCGGCACGCAAGGGCATGGCCATTGCAGAGGTTGAGCGCTGGCTAGCCCCCATCCTCAATTACAATCCAGCTAGCCTCGCTCTCGACGCGGCCGAATAATCCTCGTCCTTGCGAGCCGAAGGCGAAGCAACCCAGAAGGCCCCACATGAGGCTCTGGTTTGGTTTGCTTCGCTTTGCTCGCAATGACGGAAGAGATGGCACCTCTCGACGCGGCCGAGTGAGGCGGCTATTCTGTTCTCCATAAGGGACCTCAAGTTCCCGACCGGAGGAGAGAATGACCAAGGCTCATTGGATCGCAGCTTCCAGCCTTGCGCTGCTTGCCATGACGGGCGCGGCGCGCGCGGACGCAATCGAAGATTTCTACAAAGGCAAAGCGGTCAATATGATCATCGGCCTTGGCGAGGGCGGTGGTTATGATCTCTCCGCGCGTCTGGTCGCGCAGCATTTGGGCGAGTTCATTCCCGGCAAACCGGTTGTCGTGCCGCGCAATATGCCGGGCGCCGGCTCCATCGCGGCGGCAGAATATGTCTACAATCTCGCGCCAAAAGACGGCACCACCATCGCGCTGTTCCAGCCGACCTTCGTTCTGGAAAAAATCACCGACAAGGCCCGCAAATTCGAGCCTGAAAAATTCGGCTGGATTGGCCGCGTCGATCAATCGGTGCTGGTGGGCCTCGTTTTCAAATCATCCAAGGCGCAGACGATTGACGAGATCAAAAAGACCGAGACGGTTCTCTCAGCCAATGCAGCGGCTGGCACGTCGGCGACGATACCCTGGGCGCTGAACCGACTTGTCGGCACCAAGTTCAAAGTCATCCTCGGCTTCCCCTCTTCCGCGGCCATGGGGCTTGCGTTGGAGCGTGGCGAGGCTGATGGCATTGGTTCGACGAGCTGGGATTATTTGCAGACCAAGCAAGATTGGTTCGACGAGAAGAAGATCAAAATCCTCTACACGATTTCAACACGCCGCTATCATGAGATACCGGATGTGCCGAGCGTGCTCGAACTCACCAATGTCGAGAAAGACCGCAATGTGCTGAAGCTGATGGCCAGCACATCCGATATCGGCCGCGCCTTTCTGACGACACCGGGCGTGCCGCCCGAGCGGCTGGAAGCTCTGCGCAAATCTTTCGATGCCATGACCAAGGCTGAGAACTTCAAAGCCGATGCAGCGAAGCGCAAATTGGGCGTGGACCCAATGGGTGGCGCTGAATTGCAGGCTTTGATGGTCGATGTGGCCAGCCAGCCCGATAGTGTGATTGAAGCGATGAAAACCGCTGTCCTGCCGCCGGGGAAAGAGTAAGCGCGCGTTGGTTTGCCAAGATGAACGCTAGGGATTGCCGCGCCGGGCTTTCGCCCTCCTCGCAATGACGGCCTTTAGGTTCCTACGCAGCCTCGTCATTGCGAGGAGCGTAGCGACGCGGCAATCCATAACAGGCGCCTCGTAGAATAGGGCGCGCCCCTTTTTTGCCCAATTTACAGCTCAGGTAGAGAGCCATGTTTCGCATGGCTCTCCTTTTCGCACTCGCCACCGCCCCTGCCTTGGCACAGGATGCGGATGCTTGCGGTGCGTGCACGGAGCTTGATCGCGCAGCGATCGCCGAGCCAGCGCCGCCGCCTGTCCTTCCCGCGACACCCAAGTCGATATCAGCACCAGATCGTGGCAAGCCGATTGAACTGGCTATCCCCGGCATTAATACGCCAACCGTCTGGTATCGGGCGGGCTCTGGTCTTTGGGTGAGTGATGCGACGCCGGGCGGCGTTTACATCAAGCCGAAGAAAGACAAGTTTTCGATCGACATGCGCTTCTAACCGCGCGCGGCAATCAGATCGCGCAAAGTGGTGATGGTCGAGGCGTCAGCAATGCCATCGACACGCTCTTGCCGGAAGTGGCGTTGAAACGCGCGCACCACTTGTTCCGTTGCCTGATCAAAGACGCCCGTCACAGAGATGCCATAGCCATAAATCGCAAACATGGCTTGCAAAGCCTGCACGGGCTGGCCCTCATCGCCCAAAGCAAAGAAGCGCCCGCCAGAAATCGGCGCAGGCTTGACGAAATGGCCGACGCCACGCGCGGCCAAAGCCTCCCACGGAAATTTTTCGCCCGGATCGCATTTGCGCGCTGGCGCCACATCTGAATGCGCCAACACGCGATGCTGCGGGATGATGTTGCGCGAGCGGATATCGGCGCAAAGCGCGATCACGGCCTCGATCTGTTCGGGCGCAAAATCCGGCGAGCCGCCTTCATGTCCGGGATTGACGATCTCAATGCCAATGGAGCGCGAATTGATATCGCTGTCGCCATTCCATGACGCGACACCTGCATGCCAAGCGCGACGCGCTTCGGGCACGAGCTGCAAAATACCGCCGTCTTCCCAGATAAAATAATGCGCGGAGACTTCCGACAAAGGATTGGTCAGCCGTTGCAAGGCTTCTGCACCCGTCGGCATACCTGTGTAATGAAGGAGGATCATATCGGGCACACCGCCTTTGCGCTCGCCATGATTGGGCGAGGGGAAGACTTTTGCAGCGTGGCGCGAATCCGGTTTGGGCTGGCTCATGCCCTCTTCATAAACAAAACCCCCTCCGCATGGGAGGGGGTTCATTTTGTTCGGCTTAGTAGCGCACCCAGCGCACGCAATAGCGGTCGCCATATTCATCATAAGCGACACGCGCGCAGCGGCGGCGATCGTCTGGCGACGTATTGGCGCCAATAATCGCACCAGTTGCCGCACCCAGCGCACCACCCACCAGCGCACCAGAGCCGCGGCCCGTCGCCAAGCCGCCAATGGCAGCACCTGTCGCACCACCGATTAAAGCGCCACCTGTCGCGCGCTCACCTGGTGTGTTGCAGCCAGCCAGCGGCAAAGCCGCCAGAATGGATGCGGCGAGGAGAAACTTCTTCATCAGGCACCTCCCTCTCAGAAAACCGAAGAGAAAGTAGATCACAAGCCAAGGGGCCCGTCATCTGATCAAGATCAAAGCCGGCTTAACTTGACCGCCCTCGCAGGGCTCTCTAGAGAGCCAAGGCCAGTCGGCCGGACGGCCGCTGTCTTCGGGCAGAGGAAAGTCCGGGCTCCATAGAGACACGGTGCCGGATAACGTCCGGCGAGGGTGACCTTAGGGAAAGCGCCACAGAGATCGAACCGCCACGGCTCCGGCCGAGGTAAGGGTGAAAAGGTGCGGTAAGAGCGCACCGGACCTCCAGCAATGGGGGTCGCATGGCAAGCCCCACCGGGAGCAAAACCGAATAGGGATGACAAGATGCAAGCAATTGCATCGGGCCTGTCTTTGGGTCGTCATCCGGGTTGGTTGCTAGAGGCGATTGGTAACAATCGTCCCAGAGGAATGGCCGTCACGTGCGGAGCAATCCGCGCCATACAGAACCCGGCTTATAGGCCGACTGGCATTTTTATTTTTTGAAGGAGCATGAGCGGCATGAGCAAGCCCATCTTTTCCGTGAAGCCCACCCTGGTTCCCATCGTCGGCACTGATGATGTGTTTCCTGTGCGCCGCATCTATTGCATCGGCCGCAATTACGCAGCACATGCGCGCGAAATGGGTGCAGACCCGACACGCGAGCCGCCGTTCTTCTTCCAAAAGCCGACGGATGCGATTCAAGTCGTGAAGATCGGTGAAGTGGGTGAAAACCCCTACCCGACTTTGACGAAGAATTATCATTACGAAGCCGAGCTCGTTGCGACGCTGAAAACAGGCGGCAAGAATATTCCTGTCGAAAGCGCGCTCGACCATGTCTTCGGTTATGCAGTCGGCCTCGACATGACACGCCGCGATTTGCAGCGCGCGTCGGGTGATGAAAAGAAGCCGTGGGAAATCGGCAAGGCTTTCGATCATTCCGCCCCGATTGGCCCGATCCATCCGGTTGAAAAGGTTGGTCACTTCGACAAGGGGCCGATCCAGCTCTCCGTCAATGGCGAAGTGAAGCAGAAGTCAGACCTCGACAAGATGATCTGGAGCGTCGCGGAACAGATCGCTAAATTGTCGGAAGCTTTTGAACTGTTTCCCGGTGATGTGATTTATTCCGGCACGCCAGAAAATGTGGGCCCGGTGGTGAAGGGTGACGTGATTGTCGTCACCATCGACAAGCTGCCTGATCTGTCGATCAAGATCGTTTAATCATCCTTGCGAGCGAAACAAACCTGTGGCCGCACGTGTGGCTTCTGGTTTGCCGCGTCGCTGCGCTCCTCGCAATGACGGCATTGAGATGCCGTCTATCCGCCGTCATTGCGAGCGAAGCGAAGCAAACCAGACTTTGCGTGAGGCCTTCTGGATCGCTTCGTCGCTGCGCTCGTCGCAATGACGAAAAAAAGGCGGGCCTGAGCCCGCCTTTTTCTTGTCTCACGCTTAGCGCGAGAATTTCTTGTACTTGAGACGCTTGGGCACGATCGAGTCGAGACCCAGACGACGCTTCTTGTCTTCTTCGTAATCCTGGAAGTTGCCTTCGAACCATTCCACATGGCTATCGCCTTCAAAGGCGAGCATATGGGTGGCTATGCGGTCGAGGAAGAAGCGATCATGCGAGATGATCACGGCGCAACCGGCATATTCGGTCAGCGCATCTTCGAGTGCACGCAGCGTATCAACGTCGAGATCGTTGGTCGGTTCGTCAAGGAGCAGAACATTCGCACCGAGCTTCAACATTTTGGCCAGATGCACGCGGTTGCGCTCACCACCTGACAGCATGCCGACCTTTTTCTGCTGGTCAGCACCCTTAAAGTTGAAGGTCGAGCAATAACCGCGCGAATTGATCTCGCGCTTTCCAAGATAAATGATTTCATTGCCGCCGGAGATTTCTTCCCAGACGGTCTTGTTGGCATCAAGCGCATCGCGCGACTGGTCGACATAACCGAGCTTGACCGATTCACCGATCTTGATGGAACCAGCATCCGGAGTTTCTTGACCGGTGATCATGCGAAACAAAGTGGTCTTACCAGCGCCGTTGGGACCAATCACGCCGACAATGCCGCCGGGCGGCAATTTGAACGACAGGTCTTCAATCAGCAGCTTATCGCCAAAAGCCTTGTTGAGATGGTCAAACTCGATGACGTTCTGACCCAGACGCTCTGCCACGGGAATGATGATCTGCGCCGTCGTCGGCGCCTTGTCATTCTGCTTGGCAACGAGTTCTTCATAACGCGAGATACGCGCCTTGCTCTTGGCTTGGCGAGCTTTGGGCGAGGAGGCAATCCATTCGCTTTCGGCTTCCAAGGCGCGCTGACGGGCTTCGTCTTCGCGGCCTTCTTGCTCCAAGCGCTTCTGCTTCTGCTTCAGCCAAGATGAGTAATTGCCTTCATAAGGAATGCCGCGGCCGCGATCGAGTTCGAGGATCCAGCTTGTCACATTGTCCAAGAAGTAACGGTCATGGGTGACGATCAGAATAGCGCCCGGATAATTGCGCAAATGACCTTCAAGCCAATTCACCGTCTCCGCATCGAGATGGTTGGTCGGTTCGTCGAGGAGCAGAAGCTCGGGCTGTTCGAGCAAGAGCTTGCACATGGCCACGCGACGGCGTTCACCGCCTGAGAGCTTGCCGACTTCCCACTCATCAGGCGGGCAGCCCAGAGCATCCATCGCCTGATCAACCTGCGCATCGAGATCCCAGAGGTTTTGCGCCTCGATCTCGTCTTGCAGCTTGGTCATTTCATCGGCTGTCTCGTCCGAATAATTCATGGCGAGTTCGTTGTAGCGGTCGAGAATGTCTTTCTTGGCCTTCACGCCGAGCATGACATTGCCGCGCACATCCAAGCTTTCATCGAGCTTGGGTTCTTGCGGCAAATAACCGACACGCGCGCCATCTGCGACCCAGCCTTCACCGGTAAATTCCGTGTCGATGCCCGACATGATGCGCAGCAGCGTCGATTTACCCGCGCCGTTGACGCCGAGTACGCCGATCTTCGCATCCGGATAGAAGGAGAGATGGACGTTATCGAGAACTTTTTTGCCACCGGGCCAAGTCTTGGTGAGGCCCTGCATATGATAAACGAATTGGCGCGCCATGGTCGGATCACGTTCCAGAACTGGAGAAAATCTGGGTCGCTTTTATCGGCTCTGCGCGGCCAAATCCACTTTTTCTAAAACTTCCGCCAAAGACCAATGAGGCTGCCGCGCTCATAGCGAGTGGCCACCCCGCCCCGGCTGACAAAGGAGCCCACCTGAAGCGACCAGCCATTACCAAGGCTGCTCACGGTCGAGCCTTCTATTTTCAATTGCTGCGGCATGCGGTTTTCGCCCGGCGCACCGGGATAGGCCGAGTAAAACCACTGCATGAGAACCAGCCGACCCGGCCAGCGCTGCCAGCCCAAAGTTAGGTCGGCGCGCAGCTCGTCACGCCAAGGCTCGGCTCGTTTCGCCCAAGCAAGGCCCGCATCCAGAAAAGCGCCGCGGCCCCGAAACAGGAGGTCGGAGCGCGCATACCCCAAGCGCAACTCGGTTTTCGCGCGATTTTCACCCGCAAACAGCGGATCGCTGCGCGCGGGCACGCGGGTGAGCGCTTGAAAAGACACGATCTGCGGCCCTTCCCGATAGATGCGCCAGCGCGCACCCATCTCCAGTGCCCCTATGTTGACGCCCAAAGTGTCGGGCGGGCCCTGCGCCCGCACGCTGCGCAGGCTGGGTGAGAGCAGCAAAGTCAGGTCACGATCAAAGCCATATTCAATGAGGCTTGTCCCCTCACTCCTGCCGTAGCGTTTCTCAGCCACGCGCAGGCCATTGGCGTCATATTTCGAGCCTGAGACGGAGAGCCGATAGGTCGAAATGACCTGCCAATGGCCCGGCTCCAGCAAAAAGGCGCCGGCCCAAGCAGGGGGCGACGCCGACGCCCCGAGGAAGCCGAGCATCAGAACAAAAGGCGAAACTTTGGGCGCGACAATCATTTAGATAATCAATACGAACATAACAGAAACAGAAACTCATCAAGCTGGAGCTTGGGCTTTTTGGCAAGGCCAGAAATGCCACAGCTGCGCCGATTTGACCGCGGAGCCCCGCGTTGCAAAGCCGCACACCTTGCGCCATGTTGTCGGCCAAATCAGGGGCCCCTTTCCTCCCGAGCCCGGAAAGCCTTCTTCACATGACCTATCTTGATTACGACGCTCTCGCCCGCACGCCGCTGCAGCGCGATCCCTATGAGTGGATGATCGTCGAAAATTTCATCAAGCCTGAGCGCTTCAAGGATGTGTCGAAAGATTATCCGACCGTCCCCGGCCCCGGTTCGCATCCGCCAGCCGAGCTGACGATTGAAGGCCATTTTGCCGCGCTCATGGATGAGCTCTTGAGCGATGACTTCAAGAAAATGGTCGAAGAAAAATTCGACATTGACCTGACCGGACGCCCCACCATGTACACGGTGCGCGGCTTCGTGCGTCAGCGCGACGGTGAGATCCATACCGATTCCAAGACCAAGCTCATCACGGTGCTTCTCTATATGAATGAAGGCTGGGAAGCCGATGGTGGCCGCTTGCGCATTCTGCGTTCGGGCACCGACCTCAATGATTATGTCGCGGAAGTGCCGCCATATGGTGGCACGCTGCTGATGTTCCGCCGCTCTGACAATTCATGGCACGGACATAATCCGTCAGAAGGTCCACGCCGCGCGATCCAGTTAAACTGGGTCACGAGCCAAGAGGTGGTTGAGCGCGAGCAAAGCCGCCATAGCTTTTCAACCAAGCTGAAAAAAGTCACCGGCGCTTTGTTTGGGCGTTAATCGCCCGTTACGCCGCAAGAAGAAAAAGGGAGAATGAGATGAGTGATAATCTTCTGCGCATGCAGGTCGCGGCCTGCACGCTGCTGCTGAACGACCTGAAAATCATGGGCTATAGCGGCCACGTTTCGGCACGTATTCCTGGTCGTGATGCCTATCTCATTCAAGGCTTTGATCAGCCACGCTCAGGGCTCCGCCCCGAACATCTGCTGATCTGCGATTATGATGGCAAAATGCTCTCGGGCCCTCCGGGACAGCGCCCGCCCGCAGAAGTGTTCCTGCATGGCGAAATTTTGCGCGCACGCCCCGATGTCAATTCGGTTGCGCATTTCCATCATGACATCACCAATGTCTTCACGCTGGTCGAAGGCGTCGAATTGCTGCCGTTGAAGAACCATGCTGTGCGCTGGGTTTCCGGCATGCCTGTGCATGATGATCCCTCGCATGTGGCGAGCTCGGAACTCGGCCGCGCTGTCGCCAAAACTTTGGGCCCGCATCACGCGATGCAAATCCGCGCACACGGTCAGGTTGTCTGCGCCGAGTCAGTTCCCGCTGTGCTCGTTGATTCCGTGCATTTCGTTGAGAATGGCGAGGCTATGTATAATGCCGCGTCCATCGGCAAGGTGCGCCCGCTGTCTGACACCGACATGGCTTCCTTCTTGCGCGACTTCAAGCGCGTGCCCCATGTGAAGAAGCTCTGGAAATATTATGTCGAAGGCGGCATGAGCTCGGGCCTTCTGCCAAACGATTGGGAATTGGGCGTCGAAAACGCTTAACAAGAAAAGGGCC
>CANGFE010000072.1 GCA_947453155.1 Beijerinckiaceae bacterium
ATCGCCCATGCCGTTGAGCTGGTCGTCATCAGTCACGTCACCCGTGCCAATGATCTTGATGCCAGCCTTGGCGAGCTCGCGCTCACCAACCTGCTTCATCAAGCTGGCGCCCTGGCCAGAGGGCACGAAGAGGAAGAGAGCATCCGGCTTCAGATCCTTTGCCTTCTGCAGGAAGGCGGCGAATTCCGGATTCATCAGCGGTGCGCGCAATGTGTCGAGCACCTTGCCACCCTTGGCTTCGAATTCTGCCTTGAAAGCCTTTTCCGAATCCAGACCCGGACCGTAATCCGACACGAGTGTCACGACAGTCTTGATGTTATTGGCAGCCGACCATTGCGCCATCGGCGCAGTATTCTGCGGCAGCGTGAAGCTGGTGCGCACGAAGTAAGGCGAAGAGGCCACAATCGTCGATGTGCCAGCGGCCATGATCACGGCAGGAACTTTCGCCTGCGTGGCAACGGGGCCAACGGCAAGCGCCAGCGGCGTCAGGCCAAAGCCCGCCAGAAACGCGACCTTGTCATTGACGACGAGTTCGGTGGCGAGGCGCTTCGACTGGTCGGCCGCGCCCGTGTCGTCCTTGATGATGAGTTCGATCTTCTTGCCGGCAACAGTCGTGCCGTTCTGTGCCATCCACAGGCGTGCGCCTGCTTCAATCTGGCGGCCCGTTGAGGCCGAGGGGCCGGTCATCGGAAGAATGAGGCCCACCTTCACCACTTCCTGCGCGGAAGCAGCCGAAATGCCTGTGGCGAGAGCAAGACCGGCCACGCCGATGCTCTTCAGAATTTGTCTGCGAAACATTCCAATCCTCCCGAAAAAGCTCACGCCTTATGGCGGGCTTCCTGACTTACTGGCCGCAACGGCCAAGCCTGATCTAGGGCTGACCTCAACACGCGACAATGGGGATGCCAATTCAAGCGATCATTTCGCAAGAATTGATGCAGGCCGTTCATTGTGCGCGCCTCCGGGCGCCTGAGAAGAGCTAAGCGCGCCCGGCCGATAGGGGCAAGCCCGAGACGCATCAGAATTGTGCGTATTGCGAACAAATCTACGTTTATGCGACCATTGATGGGTGGGCTGCCCGAATCCCCTTGGGGAGAGGCAGCCAAAACATCCGGTTGAGCCATGAATATCCAAGCGCCTGCCCAAGCCCCTGCTCCGATCACGCCCGATGATCCCTCCTATATTGCGGCGCTTGCCCGCGGGCTGGCGGTGATCCGCGCCTTTGGGGCGGGCCGCGAAAAGCTGACTTTGGCCGATATTGCGAAAACGACCGATTTGCCCCGCGCCACCGTGCGCCGCTCGCTGCTGACTTTGCAGGCGCTTGGCTATGTGGCGAGTGACGGCAAACATTTCATGCTCACACCGGGCGTGTTGTCGTTGGGTTATGCCTATCTCTCCGCGACACCGCTGCCGCGCGCCATTCAGCCGACGCTGGAAGCGGTGAGTGAGAAGACGAATGAAAGTTCGTCTTGCGCCATTCTTGATGGCGGCGAAATTGTCTATGTCGCGCGCGCCGCGACGCGGCGCATTATGTCGGTGGGACTGGCGACGGGCTCGCGTCTGCCTGCTTATTGTTCGTCCTTGGGGCGCGTTTTGCTGGCTGCTTTGCCCGAGGCCGAAGCGCGCCGCCTGTTGATAGCGATGAAGCGCGAAAAGCTGACGCCGCAGACGATCATTGATGTCGATGCTTTGATGAAAGTTATCGCGCAAGTGCGCGCTGATGCTTATGCGCTGGTCGATGAAGAGCTGGAAATCGGCTTGCGCTCGATTGCAGTGCCCGTGCGCAATGCATCGGGGCAGACGGTGGCAGCGATGAATATCGGCGTGCAGGCAGGGCGCGTCTCGCGCGAAGGGCTGATCAAAGAGATTTTGCCCGTGCTGAAAGCCGCCGCTGAGAGTGTGGCACCTGCGCTGATTTAAAAACCGCAACCTTTCCGCTCGTCATTGCGAGGAGCGTGAGCGACGCGGCAACCCAGCGGCCGCGCGTGAGGCTCTGGATTGCTTCGCTTCGCTCGCTATGACGCTGCAACCTTTCCCCCGTCATTGCGAGGAGCGAAGCGACGCGGCAATCCATAGCGCTAACGCTGATAGGTTGGTGCTATGGATTGCCGCGTCGGCCTTCGGCCTCCTCGCAACGACGGCTATCTTCCGTCGTCGGCTTCGCGGATCACCTGTGGTTCGCGGGCTTTTTGTGCGGCTTCCGCCATCGGCAGCGCATCATCCCAGTCTTTGCCAACAAAACGCTGGCCTGTGACATGCGCGGCTTCATCTGATGCTAGCCATAAAACAGGCGGCACGATGATCTCCGGCTCCAACACAACACGCCCCGTTTTCTGCGCGGCCTGACGGCCCATGTCGGAGAGAAAATCCGTATTGGTCGCGCCACCGGGCAAAACCGTATTCACCGTCACGCCTGTGCCTTCGAGATCTTTCGACCAGATCAGAGTTTCAGCTTCAATCGCGACTTTGCTCACACCATAAGGCGAATTGTTACGCCGCTGCATGGTGTTCAGCGATGTGGTGACATTGATGATGCGGCCTTTGTTTCCTGCCTTGATCAAAAAGGGCGCGGCAAAATGCGACATGAAAAATGTGCCCACCACATTGGTCATGAGAATCTCGCGCCAGACCATCGGATCGGCTTCATAAAACTTCAGCGATTTGGTGCGCGGTGAACGCTCCAAATGCACCGGCCCTTTGCCCGCATTGTTCACAACAATATCGAGCGAACCAAACAAACGCACAGCCTCATGCACCGTGCGCTCGCAATCTGCCGGATTGGTAATGTCACACGGCACGCCCAACACGCGCCCGCAGCCAGGGTGGCCCGCCACATCACGCGTGGCTGCACCCGTCGCATGGCCATCCACATCGGCATAGAGCACATGCGCACCCGCCCGCGTCAGCGCATGGGCAATGGCCTTGCCAATACCGCGCGCCGCCCCCGTGACAATGGCAACACGCCCGTCGAGACGCAGATCCGTGGCTTTCATGAAAACTCCCCCCGTTTTTTGAGGTGCAAGATAACCGCCTTTTCCAGCGCCGTCATTGCGAGGAGGCCCGCAGGGCCGACGCGGCAATCCACAGCATCCATCTATGAGCGTTAGCGCTATGGATTGCCGCGTCGCTTCGCTCCTCGCAATGACGGGGGAAAGAATGCGCGTTCGGTTCTCAGGTGACGAAGCCATCAGCAACAACAGCTCATGAGGGGCGGACCCCGCCCTCACCCCATTGACTCCCCACCCCAAAAGGGTTTTTGATAAGAACAAATCATGAACAAAGGTTTACACCCGATGTCGGCACACGGCAGCTCGGACAGGATCCGCTTTCTCCGCGAAACGCTCGCGGGCCTTGAACAGGCTGGGGGGAGTCTCGCGTCCCCGGCCTCCCTCTCCCAAACGCCTTTCGGGCGGGAGGGGGCGCCCTGCGCGCTCGACCGGGCGCTGGGCGGGCTTTTCTCCGGCGCGCTTTATGAGGCGGCGCCCGCGCGCATGGGCGACCATGCAGCCGCGAGCGGTTTCGCTTTTGGTGTGGGCGCGCGATTGGCTGCTAAAACGCAAGCGCCGCTCATTTTCATCAGCGATGAATTTTCCACCCGCGAGACCGGCGCACCCTATGGGCTGGGGCTGGCCGCCCATGGGCTCGATCTGACGCGGCTTGTTTATGTGCGCAGCACCGGCGCGCAGGATTTGCTTTGGGCGCTGGAAGAAAGTCTGCGCGCCAAAGCCGCCGCTTGCGTGGTGGCCGATCTGGGCTCAGCCGCGCGCGCTTTTGATCTCGTCGCCGCACGGCGCATCACCATGGCCGCGCGCATGAGCGGCACATCGGCTGTGCTGCTTCATCCACCCGCCTCTTTCAACCGGCCCATGGCGCAAAATGGCGCGCGCATGCGCTTTGAAATTCGCAGCGCCCGCTCGGCTGAACCACACAACCACCGCCGCCCCGTGCCCGATCAAGCGCATTTTGGTGTGCGCTTCGCCAAGCCCGGCATTGAAGCAGGGAAAATGCGCGGCCTCGACACGCAAAATTTCAAAACCCTCATCTGGGATCACGAACATGGCCACTTCCGCGACACTTTATCTCTCGCTCTATCTGCCACGCCTGCCGCTGGAGCGCAGCGCACTGTCGCCTGATCTGGCGCGCCCGCGCGCCGTTCTCATCAAAGACAAGGGTGCGCAGCGGCTCTTTTGTCTTGATCCGCTGGCGCAACGCATGGGTTTGCAAAAAGGCATGTCGCTCACTGATGCGCGCGCCATTGCGCCCGATTTGCTGGTGATGGACCATGACGCGCAGGCTTTTCACAAAAAGCTCATTGCCATGGTCGATTGGTGCCGCCGCTTCACACCACTCGCCGCCCTTGATGCGCCCGATGGCGTGATGCTCGACATTACGGGTGTGACGCATTTGTTTGGCGGCGTGCCCGCGCTCATGCGCGACATCGAAACACGCCTCGCCCGTCTTGGCATCACCGGCATCACCGCTGTTGCTGCCACGCCTGAAGCCGCTTGGGCCCTCGCGCGCTTTAGCAAAACAAAGATTGCGCCCGATGACGCCAAAGCTTTGCAGCGTTTGCTCTCGCCCTTACCCGCCGCTGCTTTGCGGCTTGATGAGACGACATGCGCTGCGCTCGCGCGCTCGGGGTTGAAACAAATCGGCGATATTCACATGCGCCCGCGCGCGCCCATTGCCGCGCGTTTTGGGGACGCGCTCTTTGCCCGCCTTGATGCCATGCTGGGCCTCGCCAAAAGCCCGATCTCGCCGCGCTTTGAAGCACCCACCTATATGGCCGAGCGCCGCTTTGCCGATGGCATTGCACTGCGCCCGCAGATTGAAGAGACCATTGCCGCATTGGCGAAAGATCTCTGCACCATGCTGGAGCGCCATGGCGAAGGCGCGCGCCGGCTGTGTGCGACACTCTTCCGTGTCGATGGCGCCGTGCGCCATATTCATGCGGGCACCAGCCGCCCCGTGCGTGATGTGAAGAGCATTGCGCGGCTCTTTCACGAGCGGTTTGAAGCCGCAGGCAAAACGCGCGATGAAGACCCGCTCGATATTGGCTATGGCTTCGATGTCATTCGCCTCGCAGTCACGGCGGCTGATGCGCTCGACCCGACACAAAATGTTTTGCAGCAAACCGACACGCAGGCACGTGATGCGCAAGAGCGTGCTGCGCGGATGAGCGATCTGATCGATCGCCTCGGGGCACGGCTCGGCACAAGCCGCGTCTTGCATTTTCATGAGGCCGATGATCATTGGCCAGAACATGCGGTGGTGGCACGCGCAGCCGCGCGCGGAAGGCCAAAAGCTTTTTCTTCTGTCGCGCAAGCTGTGCCCGAACGGCCTTTGCGGCTCTTTGAACGGCCCGAGCCCGTGGAGGCCATTGCCTCTGTGCCTGATGGTCCACCGATCCGTTTTCGTTGGCGCCGTCTCATGCATGAAGTGAGTGCATTTGAAGGACCCGAGCGCATCGCACCGCAATGGTGGAAGCAGGAGGCATCTGCACTGACGCGCGATTATTTCCGCATTGAAGACACGCAAGGCACGCGTTTTTGGCTGTTTCGCGAAGGGCTCTACGCCAGCGAGACAGCGCGACCGAAATGGTATGTGCATGGGTTGTTTGCGTGAGCTACGCGGAATTTGCTGTCACCACGAATTTCTCTTTTCTGCGCGGGGCTTCGCATCCCGAAGAAATGGTCGCGCGTGCAGCAGAACTCGGTCTTTCGGCCATTGGCATTGCAGATCGCAATTCGCTGGCCGGCGTGGTGCGCGCTCATACTTATGCGCGCGACCATCGCGATAAAATCGGCGCTCTGCGCCTCGCCATTGGTGCGCGGCTCGTCTTTGCTGATGGCACGCCTGATATTCTCGCCTATCCGCAAAATCGCGCCGCCTATGCGCGGCTGTCGCGTTTGCTGACGCGTGGCAATCTGCGTGGCTCCAAAGGTCATTGCATTCTTCACCTTGATGATCTCGCTGATCATGCCGAAGGACTGCAGCTTGCGCTCATGCCCGGCCCCTGTTCGGATGAAACCATCACGCGGCTGAAAGAACTGGCCACCGGCCGCCTCTGGGTCGCCGCCCATATGACTTATGGGCGCGCGATGCGGCGTGATCTGCTCGCGCGATTTGATTTTGCTGCGCGCCATCGCCTGCCTTTGCTCGCCACCAATGATGTGCACATGCATGATGTGGCACGCCGCCCGCTGGCCGATATTCTCACCTGCACACGCGAAGGCGTGACGATTGATACGGCGGGTCGCCGCCTCGCCGCCAATGCCGAGCGCCATCTCAAACATGCGCGCGAAATGGCGCGCATTTTTCGTGAAGCGCCGGAGGCGATCCAAGAGACGCAACGCTTTTTGAAAGGGCTAAACTTCTCGCTTGATGAACTGGCTTATGAATATCCCGATGAATTGCGCGAAGGTTTCGCCAATGAGCAAGAGGCCTTGACGCATTTTGCCTGGGAGGGCGCGCGCTTTCGCTATCCTGATGGCGTGCCTGATAAGATTGCAGACATCATCCGGCACGAATTAAAACTCGTCGCAGAGATGCGCTATGCGGCTTATTTTCTGACCGTGCATGACATTGTGCGCTTTGCCCGATCGCGCGGGATTTTGTGTCAGGGGCGCGGCTCGGCCGCCAATTCCACCGTCTGCTTTTGCCTCGGCATTACTGAAGTTGATCCCGCCAAACATGATCTTCTCTTCGAGCGTTTCATTTCGCCCGAGCGTAAAGAACCGCCTGACATTGATGTCGATTTCGAGCACGAGCGGCGCGAAGAGGTCATGCAATATATTTATGCGCGCTATGGCCGCTTGCGCGCTGGCCTGACCGCCACAGTGATATCCTACCGCACACGCTCGGCCATCCGTGATGTCGCCAAGGCTTTTGGCTTTTCTGAAGATGCCATCACGGCCCTATCTGGGACGATCTGGGGCTGGTGGTCGGGCGAAGTGGACGAAAAAGAGGTGCGCCGCATCGGCTTTGATCCCGACGAGCCGCGCTTGCGCCAAGCACTCAAACTGGCTGACGAGCTGACAGGTTTTCCGCGCCATCTCTCGCAACACACGGGGGGCTTTGTCATCACGCGTGAACGGCTTGATGAAGTGGTGCCGGTCGCTCATGCCGCCATGGAAGAGCGCACGACCATTGAATGGGACAAGGATGATCTCGACGCGCTCGGCATTTTGAAAATCGATGTGCTGGCGCTGGGCATGTTGTCCTGTCTGCGCAAAGGCTTTGATCTGTTGCGCGCGCATTATGAACAAGACCTCACGCTGGCCACGCTCCCGTCAGAAGAGCCCTGCGTTTATGAGATGATTTCGCGCGCCGATACGATTGGGGTCTTTCAAATCGAGAGCCGCGCGCAAATGTCCATGTTGCCGCGCCTCAAGCCGCGCGCATTTTATGATCTCGTCATTGAAGTCGCTATTGTGCGACCCGGCCCCATTCAAGGCGATATGGTGCATCCCTATTTGCGCCGCCGGCAGGGATTGGAGAAAGTCTCTTATCCATCGAAAGAACTCGAAGAGGTTTTGGGCAAAACGCTCGGCGTGCCGCTGTTTCAAGAGCAAGCCATGAAAATTGCCATTGTTGCAGCAGGCTTCACACCTGCCGAAGCCGATCAATTGCGCCGCGCCATGGCGACATTCAAAAAAGTCGGCACGATTGGCATGTTCCACACAAAAATGGTCGAGGGCATGGCGGCGCGTGGTTATGAGCGCAGCTTTGCCGAAGCCTGTTTCCGACAGATTGAAGGTTTTGGCACTTATGGTTTTCCCGAAAGCCATGCCGCGTCTTTCGCGCTGCTGGTCTATGCCTCAGCTTGGATGAAATGCCGCTATCCGGATGTCTTTGCCTGTGCGCTGTTGAATTCGCAGCCCACGGGCTTTTATGCGGCGGCGCAAATCATCCGCGATGCGCGCGAACATGGTGTGGAGCTGCGCGAAGTCGATATCAATCATTCGCATTGGGACAATACGCTGGAGCCCAGCGCGCCCCATGATCTGCATCACAGACATGAAAGCCAGCGACCGCATCTACGCGCGACACATGCGCTTCGCATCGGTCTGCGCCAAGTGAAGGGCCTGCGCGAGGCTGATATGCGGGTACTCATGGACAAGCGCGCGCGGGGTTATGACAGCGTGCGGGATTTATGGCTGCGCACGGGGCTATCCCCCAACACGCTGGAGCATCTGGCAGAAGCTGATGCGTTTCGCTCACTCGGGCTTGATCGGCGCGATGCAATTTGGGCGGTGCGCGGCCTCAATCGCGCGGGCGACAAGGATGATCTGCCGCTCTTTGCCGCCGCGCAAAGTCAGGAGATGGAAGCGGATGCGCATTTGCCGCCCATGCCGCCGGGCGAACATGTGGTGGAAGATTATCGCCATCTGGCCCTTTCACTCAAAGCCCATCCCGTCTCCTTCTTGCGGCATGAACTGGATCGCCGCCGCATATTGCGCACCGCCGATCTGGAGCTTGTGCCGGCACCCCAAAGCAAAACACGCACGCCCTCATGGAGCTTGCCGCGTGTGACTGTGGCGGGGCTCGTGCTGGTGCGCCAACGACCGGGCACGGCGAAGGGCGTGCTGTTCATGACGATTGAAGATGAGACGGGCGTGGCCAATGCCATCATCTGGCCGAAAATATTCGAAGCGCAGCGTGCCATTGTGATTGGCGCGCGCTTGATCACCATCACAGGGCGCGTGCAGAATGAAGCGGGCGTCGTTCATCTTGTGGCGGAAGAATGTGAAGACCTGACCCCCATGCTCGCGCTTTTGTCGCGCCAAGGTGGAGATATTTCGGGCCTTGCGCGGGCGGATGAAGTGCGCCGTCCGCAATCGCGCGAGAAGGCCAAGGCCACACCCCTGATCAGCGCGCCAGAACCTGCGCCTGTGCTTGATGAAAACCTCACAGAAATGCGCCGTATTCTGCCGCGCGGGCGCAATTTCCATTAAGCGCCTTTCACGCTATGCTGATGTTTATGAGCACGCCCGACATTCCCTTCAACCGCGAAAAGCCGACGCAAGCTGGCGACGTCACCCGCCTTGCGCCTTTGGTGCGCCGCGTGCTGGCCGCCAATGCCGGGCCTTTCACATTCACCGGCACCTGCACTTACATTGTGGGTGAAGGCAAAGTGGCGGTGATTGATCCCGGCCCCGCTGATGAGGCGCATATCGAGGCGCTGCTTGCTGCGACCAAGGGCGAGAGCATTGCCGCCATTCTCGTCACCCATACGCATCGCGATCATTCGCCGGGTGCCCGACTTTTGCAGGCGCGCACGCGCGCGCCAATTATCGGCTGCGCCACACATATTCCACTCGCCGATCCGCCGTCGGGTCGCCTCGATGCGAGCCATGATCTCGATCATGCGCCCGATGAAGTTTTGAGCGACGGCGCCTTGTTCAAAGGTGATGGCTTTACTTTGGAAGCCATTGCAACGCCGGGACATGCCTCCAATCATCTCGCTTTTGCTTTGCAAGAAGCGAAGGGCCTTTTTTCGGGCGATCATGTCATGGCCTGGTCAACCAGCATTGTCGCGCCGCCCGATGGCAATATGCGCGACTATATGGCCTCGCTCGAAAAGATCGCCGCGCGCGATGAGAATGTTTATTGGCCGGGCCACGGCAATCCGCTGCAAGAGCCACAACGTTTTGTGCGTCTGCTCGCCATGCATCGGCGCCAACGCGAAACAGCTATTCTGGAACGCCTCGCCGAAGGGGATCGCAGCATCGCCGATATTGTGCGCGTGATTTACAAAGGCGTCGATGAACGCCTACATCGCGCTGCCGGCCTGTCCGTTCTCGCGCATCTGGAAGATCTGGTCGCGCGCGGTCTGGTTGTATCCGATCACGGTGCTGCCACCGAGACGGCCACCTTTACATTGGCTTGAAGAGCAATGGCTCGCCCTTAGCGTGGCCTGTGCTTGCCAGATCGGTTCGCCACGGACTAGTTTAGCGCTGAACAGATTCACGTGGGGGACAATCATGACGCATGAGGCCGATGCGGTGCGCGTTTGGTTTCGTCTGCTGCGTTTGCAGACGCGGATCAATCTCAGCATTACGACCCGCGTGCGCGAGATTGGTCTCTCTGTCCCCCAATGCGATGTGCTGACCACACTGACCGAGCGCGAAGGCATCAGCCAGCAAGATCTGGCCACGCGCCTCTATGTCACCAAGGGCAATATTTCAGGGCTCATTGATCGGCTTGAGGCTGCCAAACTGGTGGAGCGCCGCTCGATTGAAGGCGACCGTCGCTCGCATGCGATTTTTCTGACCCCACAAGGCCGCACTTTGGCCGAGCAAGGCATTGAAGTGCAGCGCCGCTTTGTTATCGAAACTTTGGGGCGCATGTCGGCTGAAGATTTGAAAAAGTTTGAAAGCCTCATTGTCACGACGCGCGATTTGATCCGCGAGAATTTGCAATTACCGCCGAGCTGATCGGCGCTGTGCCTGCTGCCCGCGGATGAAGTCGGGCAGATCATGGGCGCAATCTAGAATATGATCGGCTTCCACTGCGAGATCTTGTGCAAGCGCTGGGCCCGTCAACACACCAATCGCCACAGCTCCTGCTGCGCGTGCCGCACGAATATCGGCCAGCGTGTCGCCAACAACTGCGATGCGATGGGGCGCAATGTTGAAACTGGCGGCAAAGGCCGTGATCATGCCGGGCGCTGGCTTTGCGCCATAACCGGAATCTTGTCCCGCGAGATAATCTAGATCTTCCGCAATGCCGAGCAGGCCTGCCTGCAAGCGGACGGATTTTTCGGAATCATTGGAGACAATGCCGAGCTTCAGGCCCATGCGGCCGAGTTCGGCAAAGAGTTTCGGTGGATCCCCAATCGGGGTGAGCGTCTCTAGTGCGATGATGCGAAACAGGCCGCCGATCTCTTCATAGAGACGGTGCAGATCACGCCGCCCCAAAGCCTGCGCCCAAAGCGGACCATAATCAGCCAATGAACCAGACAGGCAGGGCGAATGGGGGCGAAAGCTTTTCTCGCGCACATTGAAGCCGCTCACATCGGCCAGACGGCGAAAGGCAGCCGTGTCGCCTGCCGCCAAAGTCATCATGACTTCATAGGCGGCAACACCCCAGGTGCGGTCGAAATCGACCAAGGTGCCGTCTTTATCAAATAAAATGGCATCAAAAGGCATGGCCGGTCGCATCCCGGGTTTCTGCCGCAAAGTCATTTTGCGCGGAATGACACCTTATGACCGATGAGAAGTGAAAAGAAGGCTAAGCTCATGCCGGAAAGGGCAGTACGGCCTAAGCTGATTTTCTCTCCCTGGGGAAAACGCGCCGGTTAAGGCCGTCTTAACCGCAATAGGAGACGATGAGACATCGGTTCCGTGCGTTGAGTATCTGCCATGTCCGAAGTTGAATTGTCCCAGACCATGCCACAGGCAAAAGAAGACGCGCGCGCCCTGCTCGCCCGTCTCTATCGCGAAATCGGTATTTCCGCTGTCAGCGCGGCGCTGCAATTGCAGGATTTGCCTGCGACCGAGCGCAAGCCAACCGCAGACCGCAGCACGCCCGTGACGGCGCGCGGCGACATTCTCGCGGCCTAAGCCTTACTTCACGATCACTTTGGTGTTCATCGCCACGCGCGTGTAAAGGTCGATCACATCGACATTGCGCATGCGAATGCAGCCCGATGACGCATCGCGACCAATCGTTTCCGGCTCATTCGTGCCGTGGATACGATAAAGCGTGTCGCGACCGCTCGCGTCATAAAGATAAAGCGCGCGCGCCCCGAGCGGATTGTCTGGACCACCATTCAAGCCACCTGCGGCAGCTGTGGGGCGCAGATGCGGCCAGCGCTGCACCATATCGGCAGGCGGCGTCCAATGCGGCCATTCGGCCTTGCGGCGGATCGTGGCTGTGCCTGTCCAGCCATAGGCTTCCGAGCCAGTGGCCACGCCGTAACGCACAGCGCGCTTGTTGGGCAGCACATAATAAAGATGCTTCGCCTTCGTATCGACGATGATCGTGCCCGGCTGTTCGCCCGTCGGATCATCCACTTCGTAGCGGTGGAAATTGATGTCGAGTTCGAAGTCAGGAACCTTGGCAATGAAGTCGCGGTCACGCGCACTCATCGAGGGATCGGGCACGCTTTTGAAATTGCAGCCAGCGACAAGGAGGGCGGCCGTCAGGGCGGCCAAAGCAGAAAACAGTCTCATCGCGGGCAGCGGGCTCCACATTCACGTTTTTCAATGATTCGAGCTCCTGATAGCATAAAGAGGGCCACAAGCTCTGCTGCTTTTCACGAAAATGAGAGCCTGCGACAAAGCTGACACAGCGCAAAGTCGGCTTTTGGCGGCTAGATTATCTAAGACAACACGGCCACTTTGGGCAGAACTTGCAAAAACCAAGGCAGGGCATTGACTTGAATACGCTCATCCTCTCCCACCGCGATTGTCTGGCCCATGATATGGGCCCCGGCCACCCCGAGCGGCCTGACCGCGTGCGGGTGATTGAGCGCATTCTGGAGCATGAGCGCTTTCAGACGCTCGTGCGCGAATCCGCCCCGCGCGGCACCAGCGAACAGATTTTGCGTGTTCACCCAGAATCGCATCTGCGCCATTTAGAAGAAGCCGTGCCCCATCAGGGCCTCGCCCATCTCGATGGTGACACCAGCCTCTCACCCGGCACGCTGGAGGCCGCCTTCCGCTCGGTGGGCGGCGCGTGTCTGGCGGTTGATGAAGTCATGACGCGCAAAGTCGACAATGCGTTTGTCGCAACGCGCCCGCCCGGCCACCATGCGGAAACAGCCACCGCCATGGGCTTTTGCTTCTTCAACAATGCCGCCATCGCCGCGCGCCATGCGCGCGCTGTGCATGGTGTGGAGCGTGTGGCGATCATGGATTTCGATGTGCACCACGGCAATGGCACGCAGGATATTTTCTGGAATGATCCGCATGTGCTCTATGCCTCCACCCATGAAATGCCACTGTTCCCCGGCACGGGCGCGCTGAATGAAACGGGCGAGCATCATAATATTTGCAATGCGCCATTGTCGGCAGGTGATGATGGTGTGCATTTCAAACAAGCGATGAACACGCGCATCTTACCAGCGATTGAAGCTTTCTCGCCGGATCTCATCATCATCTCGGCGGGTTTTGATGCGCATGCGCGCGATCCGCTGGCCAATATCAATCTGGTTGAAAGCGACTTCGCTTGGGCGACGGGAAAACTGATGGATCTCGCGGAAAAGAAAAGCGGCGGGCGGATTCTCTCGCTGCTCGAAGGCGGCTATGATTTGGAAGGCCTGTCACGCTCGGTGGCCGCGCATGTCATGATGCTGTCGGGAATGGCGGGGCGGTAGTTTTTCATCCGTCATTGCGAGGAGGCCGCAAGCTTAACGCAGCGAACGAAAAGCCCCGTATGAGGCCTTCTGGTTTGCTTCGCTTACGCTCGCAATGACGGTGGAAAGGCGACGTCTCTCAACCCGTCATTGCGAGGAGCCGCAGGCGACGCGGCAAACCAGCGGCCTCACGCGTAAAGTCTGGAGTGCTTCGCTTATGCTCGCAATAAAGGCTGTTATTGATCAAACGGCCAAGCGCGCGGTGCGACCACTTGGCCGTGGTGACGCAGCATGGCGTCTGCTAGAACAATCGCCATCATCGCTTCGCCGACCGGCACGCCGCGAATGCCCACACACGGATCGTGACGACCCTTGGTGCGCAATTCCACCTCTTGGCCCGTACGATCCACCGAACGGCGCGGCGTGAGAATGGACGAGGTCGGTTTCACCGCAAAGCGCGCGACAATCGGCTGACCTGTCGAAATGCCACCCAAAATGCCACCGGCATGATTGGACAGAAACACAGGCTTGCCATCGGCACCCATGCGCATTTCATCGGCATTATCTTCGCCACTCAACGCGGCGGAGGCCATGCCATCGCCAATCTCAACACCCTTCACAGCATTGATCGACATGAGTGCGGACGCGAGTTCTGCATCGAGCTTGCCATAGATCGGCGCGCCCCATCCGGCAGGCACGCCTTCGGCGACGAGTTCAATCACTGCACCACAAGATGAGCCTGCTTTGCGCACGCCATCGAGATAGGCTTCCCAATCGCTGGCCGCTTTCGCATCAGGAGAGAAGAAGGGATTATTGTTCACTTCGTTCCAGTCGAAGCGCGAACGATCAATCTTGTGCGGGCCCATTTGCACGAGCGCACCGCGGATCGTCACACCGGACAAAATCTTGCGCGCAATACCACCAGCCGCCACACGCATCGCAGTTTCGCGCGCGGACGAGCGACCGCCGCCGCGATAATCGCGGATGCCATATTTCGCATCATAGGTGTAATCGGCGTGACCGGGACGATAGGCCTTGGCGATCTCGCCA
>CANGFE010000073.1 GCA_947453155.1 Beijerinckiaceae bacterium
GCTTTGGGTGCTGAGCATCCGGGTTTCGAGATGCAGCCACGTGATTTGATTGAAACCATTTTGCAAGAGAGCAATCATCCCGCCCTCAGCGAATTGGAAAAGATCAATTGGCATGATGTGCAGCCCGACTTTGAGACGGCGCATTACATTGACGGCTTCGCTTGGCCCGATAAAAAATTCCGTTTCAAAGCCGATTGGCCAAATGTGCCTTATGCCAAGGGCGGGCTTGGTCTCTTAGGGCCATGGGATCAAATGCCATCGTTTCCCGATCATTGGGACGTGCTTGAGAAAGCCGATGCGCAACATCCGTTTCGTTTGGCCACAAGCCCGGCGCGCTCGTTTCTCAATTCCACTTTCAGTGAGACGAAGAGTGCGCGCGAGCGGGAAGGGCGGCCGGAGATTCTCATCCATCCCAAAGATGCGGCTGATCTCGGTTTGAGCGATGGCGCGATGGCGCGGATCGGCAATGAGCGTGGCGATGTGCTGTTGCATGCGCGCATCTTTCCGGGCATCCAGCGTGGTGTTTTGGTGTCGGAAGGCATTTGGCCCAACAGCGCCTTTGTCGAAGGGCGCGGCATCAATATGCTGACGGGCGCTGATAGTCCGGCACCCTTTGGTGGTGCGGCTTTCCATGACAATCATGTCTGGGTGCGGCCCGCCTAACACCTCCTCCGTCATTGCGAGGAGGCCGTAGGCCGAGGCGGCAATCCATAGCACTAACCTCGAAAGCTTGGTGCTATGGATTGCTTCGCTTCGCTCGCAATGACGAGCGGGTGTTATTGCGCTAACTTAAATTAACAGTAGATTCGGAGGCTTCATTGAAAACTCTCGTGAGCGCGCTGGTGCTGGGTGCATCATTGGTTGGTTTGTCGGGATTTGCGCAGGCGGGCTCGCGTCCGCCGGAAACGGGCCTGTCGGGTTCTTCCCGCTCGGGCCTTGATTTGCGCAATCTTACGGATGACCAGCTGCGCCGCCGCATTCAAGATGCCTGCATCTTCCAGCTCTCGGAAACGGAAGAGACAATCAAGACCAATGCCGTGAGCCGCTGCGGTTGCTACGCGGGCAATTTGACCAAGGCTATGACCAAGGACGAAGCCGATGAGCTGCGCTCCAATGGCACCTATGGCAAGAGCACGCGCCCGAAAGTCGAGACCGCGCTGAAGGCTTGTAAGGTTTAAGGCAGAATTCACGCCGTCGTTGCGAGGAGCCGAAGGCGACGCGGCAATCCAGAGGCCCCACATGTGGCCTTCTGGTTTGCTTCGCTACGCTCGCAATGACGGGCTGGGTACGACGAGCACGCGATCATTCCCCGTCTCGCCGGTCAAAACTTTTCCATTAACAATCTTGGCCTCACCGCTCGCCACCAGTTTCAAGGCGAGCGGATAGATGATGTGCTCTTGTGTGAGCACGCGTGCGCCCAATGTTGCGGGCGTGTCGCCATCGACCACCGGCACAGCGGCTTGCGCGATAATCGGGCCAGCATCCATTTCCGGCACAACAAAATGCACAGTGGCACCATGCAGCTTCACGCCGTCGGCGAGCGCGCGTTCATGCGTGTGCAGGCCTTTGTACGAGGGGAGAATGGCGGGATGAATGTTGATCATCTTCCCCATCCATTGCTCGACAAACCATGGCGTGAGCAGGCGCATAAAGCCTGCAAGACAGACGAGATCGATTTTGTGGGCGAGCAGAATGTCCTGCATGGCGCGTTCAAAATCTTCGCGGCTGGCAAAGTCTTTGTGATGCAGAGCGGCTGTGGCAATGCCCGCTTCTTTGGCGGTTGCTAATCCCGGCGCATCGGGCTTATTGGAAAAGACCAGCGCAATTTCGGCCGGATAATCGGCTTGTCGGGCGGCTGCCATCAACGAGAGCATGTTGGAGCCGCGCCCGGAAATTAGCGCGGCAACACGTTTGCGAGGGCTGGCTGCGCTCACAGCGCGAGTTTTCCTGAGTAACGCACGGGCTCAGCGCCTGCAGGCGTTGTGTCGAGCATGCCAAGGCGCACCGGATCTTCACCCGCATCGCGCAATGCCGCTTCAATCGCGGAGGCTTGGGCTGCTTCTGTGACGACAATCATGCCGATGCCGCAGTTAAACGTGCGCAGCATTTCTTCCATCGCCACGCCACCAGCGGAAGCCAGCCATTTGAAGACTGGCAGAACCGGCACTGCGTTGAGGTCGAGCGTCACGCCCACACCGTCAGGCAACACGCGCGGAATATTGTCGGGAAAACCGCCGCCGGTAATATGCGCGAGCGCCTTCAGGCCGCTCGTCTTGCGCAGCACTTGCAGCAACGGCTTCACATAGATGCGGGTGGGTGTGAGCAGAGCCTCGCCGAGTTTTTTGCCCGGTGCGAAGGGGGCTGCATCATCCCAATTCAAGCCCGCATGGTCGACAATGCGGCGCACAAGCGAAAAGCCGTTGGAGTGGACGCCCGAGGAACGCAAGCCTAGCACCACATCGCCGGGGCCGACATCGCCAGCTGGCAGAAGCTTGCCGCGCTCAGCTGCACCGACCGAGAAACCTGCGAGATCATAATCCTTGTTGGCATAGAGGCCCGGCATTTCTGCCGTCTCGCCACCAATCAAAGCGCAGCCCGCTTCGAGACAGCCATTGGCAATGCCTTTGACAATCGCCGCACCGGCGCGCGGATCGAGTTTGCCGGTCGCATAATAATCGAGGAAGAAAAGCGGCTCGGCGCCTTGCACGACAAGATCGTTGACGCACATGGCGACCAGATCAATGCCGACCGTGTCGTGAATGCCCGTCTCGATCGCAATTTTCACTTTGGTCCCGACACCATCATTGGCAGCGACGAGAATAGGATCTTTGAAGCCAGCGGCTTTCAGGTCGAACAGGCCGCCAAAGCCGCCGATCTCGGCATCGGCGCCGGGGCGGCGGGTGGCGCGCACCAGCGGCTTGATGTCTTCGACCATGGCATTGCCGGCATCAATATCGACACCAGCCTGAGCATAGGTCAGGCCTTTTCCGCTTTCGGGGGCATTTGTCATGGGACGCGATCCTTTGTCAGGCCGGGGGTAGCCTCTGGACGCGCGGGATGCAAGGTGCTGAGACGCGCCTTTCACCGCTCTCTTCAAGGTGACCACGGCCAAGCTGGCCTGCGGCGGGGGGCATGCTAGATTGACCCCATGGACCGATCGCCCCTTTTCGAAGCTCTGCCCAATCTGATCACACTCAGCCGGATCCTGCTGGTTCCGGTGACGATTTTGATGATCGCCGACCATGAATGGGACTGGGCCTTGGGCCTTTTTCTGCTGGCGGGGGTCTCGGACGGGCTCGACGGCTTTCTGGCCCGCACCTTCGATTTGCATAGCGAATTGGGGGCCTATCTGGACGCTTTGGCCGACAAAGCCCTGCTGATCTCTATCTATATCACGCTGGCTGTGGTGGGGGCGGTGCCGGCCTCCATTGCTCTGGTGGTGGTCTCGCGCGATGTCATGATCATGGGGGCTGTGGTCATTTCCTGGATCATGGACAAGCCCATCGCCATTCGCCCGCTCATGGTCTCCAAGCTGAACACGACCGCCCAGATCGCCTTTGCCGGGCTGGTGCTAGGGCTGAAGGCCTTTGAATGGTCGATTGGCTATTGGTTCGGCATCGCCCTGATTTTGGTCGCAACATTGACGGTCGTGTCAGGGGCGGCCTATCTGGCGCAATGGTATCGGCACATGAGTGCCTGAGGGGGCGTTTTTCTGATGCGCATGGAAGCACGGCTCGGTTTCTGGCTCGGCGGATTGGCCGTTTTCATCCTGCTGCTCTGGCTGCTGGCTGATGTGCTCATGCCTTTTGCAGCGGGCCTCGCCATTGCTTATTTGCTCGATCCTGTCGCGGACCGTCTCGAAAAGATGGGGCTCAATCGCTTGGGCGCGACTTTGCTCATTCTGATTGTCTTTGTCGGTGTGCTTGTGCTCGCCGCCATGGTGCTTTTGCCGGTGCTGGGTGGACAGGTTGCTGCCTTCCTCGATGCTCTGCCGCGCGACCTCACGCGCTTGCGTGATCTTCTGTCAGAACAAGGCGCGGGTATTCTCGCGCGGCTCGCACCAATTGCGGAGCGTTTTGGTGTGCAGCTTGATCCGAGTGCTGGCGCTTTGGGTGGCTCGGTGAGTGATCTGGCAACAGAGGCTGCCAAATATGCGGGCGGCGTTTTGAAATCGCTCTGGTCGGGCGGGCGCGCTGTGTTGAGCCTTTTGTCGCTGCTCGTCATCACGCCGGTTGTGGCCTTCTACATTCTGCTCGATTGGGATCGCATGGTCGACAAGATCGATTCATGGCTGCCACGCGATGAAGTCGAAACCATTCGTGCGCTCGCTGGTGAAATCAACGCGGCTCTGTCGGGCTTTTTGCGCGGACAATCGCTGGTCTGTCTGTTTCTCGCGACATGGTATGGCGCGGGGCTTTCGCTGGTTGGTTTGAATTATGGCCTGTTGATCGGCATTACCGGCGGCTTTTTGAGTTTCATTCCTTATGTCGGCTCGCTCACCTGTCTCGTTATTTCTGTCGCCATTGCCATTGTGCAGGGCTGGCCGCAATGGACGCTGTTGCTGATGGTTTTGGGCGTGATCGGCGTCGGACAATTTCTGGAAGGCAATATTCTCACACCGAAATTGGTGGGTGAATCGGTTGGCCTGCATCCCGTCTGGTTGATGCTGGCCTTGCTCGCCTTTGGTTCGTTGTTCGGCTTCACCGGTCTCTTGCTCGCAGTGCCGATTGCTGCTGCGGTGGGCGTGTTGATGCGCTTTGCTTTGCGCAATTATTTGTCGAGCCCGATCTATCTGGGCAAAGGCCATCAGGCATGAAGCCTTTCCCCGCACAGCTGACGCTCGATCTGCCCGTCGAGACGCGCTATGGCCGCGAGGATTTTCTGGTTTCGCCGTCCAATGCGCGGGCTTGGGATACATTTGAAAGCTGGCCGAACTGGCCCGACCGCGTTTTGCTGCTGCTCGGGCCGACGGGGGCTGGCAAAAGTCACTTGGGCGCCATCTGGGCGGCGCAAGTGGGGGCGCGTATTTTGCCCGCCAGCCAATTGCCGCTGGCCGATCTGCCGGGTCTTGCGCGTGCGCCGGCCATCCTACTGGAAAATGCCGATGGCGCACGCGGCGTGGAGAAAGAGCTTTTCCATCTGCTCAATTTGGTGCGCGAAAGCGAGACGTTTCTCGTCATCACCGCGCGGTCTTGGCCTGACAGCTGGGGCCTTGTGACGCGCGATCTGCTCTCGCGTTTGCGTCTGGCGCCAGCGGTTGAAATCAGCGAGCCCGATGATGCGCTGGTGCGGGCCGTTTTGGTAAAGCTGTTTGTCGACCGCCAGCTCGTCGTGGACACATCCGTCGTCGAATATCTGGCTGTGCGCATCGAGCGTTCGCTGGATGCGGCCCGCGCCATTGTCGAGGCGCTCGACCGCGAGGCTTTGGCCCGCTCCAAGCCCATTACCCGTCCCGTAGCGGCAGAAGTCCTGCGCCGCCTTGATGGCGAAGGGGCGGGGGACGCCTCTTAACCATTTTTAACCATGCCGCCGCCACGGCCGCTGTGTCATGCTATTGTCATGCGCATGCCGGACCTTGCCTCAAGCCAAGGTGCCGGGAGGGTGACATGATGCGGAAGGGTTCAGAAGCAGAGACAGTTTTGCGCGTGGTGGAAGCCGCGCCGCCTGTTCTGTCGCCCAAATCTCTGGCGCCGGCTGATCGCTTCATCAATCGCGAATTGTCCTGGCTTGAGTTTAATCGCCGCGTTTTGCTGGAAGCGTCGAACCGCAATCATCCGCTGCTCGAACAGCTGCGTTTCCTCTCGATTTCGGCCAATAATCTCGACGAATTTTTCATGGTCCGCGTGGCGGGTCTGCGCGGTCAGGTGCGCTCGGGCGTCACCGTTTTGTCGGAAGACGGGCTGACGCCAGCTGAAGCGCTCAATCGTATTCGCGAGCAAGCCATCAAGCTCACCGCTGAGCAACAGCTGCGCTTTCACGAATTGCGCGAAGATCTGAGTAAGGTCGATATTGAGCTCGTTGATCGCGCCGATCTCTCGGATCATGAATTGTCATGGCTCGATGATCATTTCCTGGCGCATATCTATCCGATCCTCACGCCACTCGCGATTGATCCGGCCCATCCGTTTCCCTTCATTCCAAATTTAGGCTTCTCGGTCGCCTTTGAATTGGTCCGCGCGACCGATGGGCGTCGCTTGAATGCGCTGGTGCGCTTGCCCACCAAGGTTGAGCGCTTTGTGCGTTTGCCGGAAATCTATAAGCCCGGTGCCGCGCGTTTCGTGCCGCTTGAAACTTTGATTGTTATGCAGACCAAGCGTCTCTTCCCCGGTTATGCGGTGAAGGGGCAGGGCCTGTTCCGCGTCATCCGCGACAGCGATCTGGAAGTCGAAGAAGAAGCCGAAGATCTGGTGCGCGTGTTTGAGAGCGCGTTGAAGCGCCGCCGCCGTGGGCGCGTCATCCGTCTCGAATTTGATGCCCATATGCCGGTCTCTTTGCAGCAATTTGTGGCGGCCGAACTCGATGCCTCAGAGGATGAGATTTTCATTCATGACGGCATGCTAGCGCTCAATGAATTGAGCGAGATCGTCGATGTCGATCGGCCGGAGCTGAAATTCACGCCGTATAATCCGCGCTTCCCCGAGCGCGTGCGCGATAATGCGGGCGATTGCTTTGCGGCGATCAAGCAGAAGGATCTGGTGGTTCACCACCCGTATGAATCTTTCGATGTGGTCGTGCAGTTTTTGAATCAGGCGGCGCGCGACCCCAATGTGGTCGCGATCAAGCAAACGCTCTATCGCACCTCATCCGACAGCCCGATTGTGCGCGCACTGATTGAAGCGGCCGAGGCCGGCAAATCTGTCACCGCGCTGATCGAGCTCAAAGCGCGCTTTGATGAGGAAGCCAATATCCGCTGGGCGCGCGATTTGGAGCGCGCCGGCGCGCAAGTTGTCTTCGGTTTCATCGAACTCAAGACGCATGCCAAATTGTCGCTGGTGGTACGCCGTGAAGCGGGTGCGCTGGTCACTTACTGCCATGTCGGCACCGGCAATTATCACCCCCAGACTGCGCGCGTTTATACCGACGTCTCGCTCTTCACCGCTGATCCCGTGGTGGCGCGTGATGTGTCGCGTGTGTTCAATTTCATCACTGGCTATGCCGAGCCTGTCGGGCTTGAACGCATGGCCATGTCGCCGCTGACGCTGAAAAAACGTTTTCTGGAACATATTGAAGAAGAGATCGGCTTTGCGCGCGCAGGCAAGCCTGCGGCCATCTGGGCCAAATGTAATGCGCTGGTTGATCCCGAAATTATCGATGCGCTTTATGAAGCCAGCAAAGCGGGCGTGTCGATTGATCTGATCATCCGCGGCATATGCTGCTTGCGCCCCGGCGTGAAGGGTCTTTCCGACAATATCCGCGTCAAATCGATTGTCGGACGCTTTCTGGAACATGCGCGCATCTATGCATTCGGGGGCGGGCACGGCCTGCCGCACCCGAAAGCGCATGTCTATATTTCGTCTGCCGACCTCATGCAGCGCAATCTCGATCGCCGCGTCGAAGTCATGCTACCGATTCTCAATCCGACGGTGCATGAGCAGGTTTTGGATCAGATCATGGTCGCCAATCTGATCGACAATGAGCAGTCCTACCGGGTCTTGCCGGATGGTTCGAGCCAGCGCATAGTCGCCGCGCCGGGCGAGGAGCATTTCAACGCCCATTCCTATTTCATGACCAATCCGAGCCTTTCGGGGCGCGGCAAGTCTTTGAAAGAATCCAGTCCGAAGTCGCTATTCAAGCGGTTGGAAAAGAACTGAAGTCACAATGTCGCTTGCGAAGAAAGATGCGCCTGGTCGATTGGGTCGGATGAAGCCCGTTGCAATCGTCGATATTGGTTCGAACTCCGTTCGTCTTGTTGCTTATGAGGGCCTGTCGCGCTCGCCGACTCCGATTTTCAACGACAAGGTGCTCTGTGGTCTTGGGCGCGGTGTGACCACCACGGGCCACCTGCCGCAAGATGGTGTGGATCGCGCGCTTGCTGCTCTCAATCGTTTTCGCGTGCTGTGTGACGCGATGCGCATCAAAGATGTGCATGTGCTGGCCACAGCTGCAGCGCGCGATGCGACCAATGGCAAAGAGTTTTTGAAAAGCGCACGCGAGGCGATTGGTGCGCCCATCGAATTGCTGTCTGGAAAACGCGAAGCGGAACTTTCGGCAATGGGTGTCGTCTCCGGTTTCTGGAAGCCCGATGGCGTGGCGGGCGATTTGGGCGGCGGCTCGCTTGAGCTCAATGAAGTCAAAGGCGACAAGCTTGGCCAAGGCGTGACCTTGCCGCTTGGTGGTCTCGCGCTGATGGATCTCTCGGAAAGATCACCGAAGAAAGCGCTGAAAATTGCGCGGGAAGCTTTGGCCTCAGCCAAGCCGCTCAAGTCGCTTGAAGGACGCAATTTCTACGCGATCGGCGGCACATGGCGCGCTCTCGCGCGGCTGCACATGCGCCAGCGCAATTACCCGCTTAATGTCATGCATAATTATACGATCCCCGCGCGTGATGCGGCCGATTTTGCGGGCCTCGTTGAGCGTGTGAATACGGATATGCTGGCCAACATCGACGCCGTGCCTTCAGGCCGTCGCCCATTGCTGGCTTATGCCGCTGTGGTACTCGAAGAGATCATTCGTCAGGCGAAACCCAAAAACATTGTCATCTCGGCGCTGGGTGTGCGCGAAGGTTTGTTGTTTGAGCGGCTGTCTGCGGCGCAACGCAAAGAAGATCCTTTGCTAACGGCTGCGCGCGAATTGAACATTTTGCGCTCGCGCGATCCGGCGCATGGCGAAGAGCTTTGCGACTGGACCGATGATTTCTTCAAATCCACCCAATTTGAAGAAACAGTCGAAGAGAAGCGCCTGCGTCATGCGGCTTGTTTGCTGACGGATATCGGCTGGCGCGCACATCCCGATTATCGCGGCGAACAATCGCTCAATATTATCGCCCATGCAGCTTTCACCGGGATTGATCATCCGGGCCGCGCCTTTCTGGCGCTGGCCGCATCGTATCGGCATATGGGGGCTGGCGAAGATGTCAGTCCTGCCATCCGCACTCTGGCGAGCGCGCGCATGCTGGACCGCGCGCATATTCTGGGCGCGACAATGCGTGTGGCTTATGTGCTGAGTGCTGCTATGCCCGGCATTTTGCCGCGCGTGCCGCTAAAAGTTTCCAAAAACCAGCTGGTGTTGACGTTGCCACAAGAGCTGGCACCGCTCGCCAATGAGCGCGTGCATGGCCGTCTGAAAACTCTGGCGCGGATTATCGGGCGCGAGCCGCTTATTCGCGTGAAGTGACGAGGCAAGGCCTCGTCATTCAGCCGGCGCGTCCTGCCATTCGAGCGTGACGACTTTGTTGTTCTCGACCGTGAGCGCGAGACGGCCGCGCTTCAATTCGATGGCCTTGGCGCCGAATAATTCAAAGCGCCAGCCCGACAGAGCGGGGACATCCGCCTTGTCATCGGCTGCAATGGCTTCGAGATCATCCACCGTGGCAATCATCTTGGCCGCGACGCCGTGGCGCTCGGCCACCTGGCGCAGCAGAACTTTCAGCAGTTCCACTGTTGCGCCCCCGCCATTGGTGCGCCGTTCCCGGTCGATCTTGGGTAGCGTTTTGGGATCACGCTCCAAAGCGCGCTCGATGGCGACAATGATTTCGGCGCCCGCGCGTGAGCGTTCCATGCCACGCGGGAAGGCGCGCAAATTACCAAGTGCTTCGGCTGTGCGGGGAGCGGCGAGCGCGATCTCGATGAGAATGTCGTCTTTCAACACGCGCGAGCGTGGCACATCTTTGGTCTGCGCTTCGCGTTCGCGCCAAGCGGCGACTTCCATCAGCACGGCCAGATCACGCGGCTTGCGCGCGCGATTGCGGAAACGCTCCCAAGCGCGGTCAGGATGCTGCTCATAAGTGGCAGGTGAGCAGAGCGTGCCCATTTCACCCGCCAGCCACGACATGCGGTCGGTCTTTTGGAGCTTGGCCACGAGTGCGCGGTAGATGTCGCGCAAATGGGTCACGTCAGCCAAAGCATATTCGATCTGGGCGTCCGACAAGGGACGGCGCGACCAATCGGTAAAGCGCGAGGATTTATCCAGCGTCACTTTGCAGATGGATTGGGCGAGTTCGCCATAAGCCACCTGATCGCCAAAGCCGCAGACCATGGCTGCGACCTGTGTGTCGAAGAGGGGGGCTGGAATCATCTTGGCCAGATGCCAGACGATTTCGAGATCCTGGCGGGCCGCGTGAAAGACTTTCACGACATTCGGATTGGCCATGAGATCGAAGAAGGGGGTGAGGTCCAGCCCCTCGGCCAGCGTATCGACCGCGACCGCCTCATCATCGGAGGCAAGCTGGATGACGCAGACCTTCGGCCAGAAGGTCGTCTCCCGCAAAAACTCGGTGTCTACAGTGACAAAAGGGTGCTGAGCGAGGCGCTGGCAGATTTCGGCCAACGACTCGGTCGTTGTGATGAGGCTCATGGGCGGGGGCTATAGCGGGATTTGCGGGGGAAGGCGAGGGGTGTTGAGGGGTCTTTGGCCCTGATCGGCCTGTAGGGGGGCCGGAGGCGCTCTTTCCTTGACAAAAAGGGGTCAGCATGGGACCCCACGGCCCAACAGATCACCCCCTTTTGCCTGATCGAGAGACACAATGCACCGCTACCGCTCGCATACCTGTGGCCAGCTCCGCGACACTGACGCGGGCGCCAAAACCCGCCTGTCTGGCTGGTGCCACCGCATCCGCGACCATGGCGGCGTGCTCTTTGTCGATCTGCGCGACCATTACGGCATGACCCAATGCGTGGTCGACCCCGACAGCCCGGCCTTTGCGACGGCTGAAAAGCTGCGCTCCGAATGGGTCGTGCGCATGGATGGCGATGTGCGTATCCGGCCCACCGGCACCGAGAACGCCGATATGCCCACGGGCCAGATCGAAATCTATGTGCGCGAGATTGAAGTGCTCGGCCCTGCCGCCGAACTGCCGCTGCCGGTCTTTGGCGACATCGACTATCCGGAAGAGACGCGCCTGAAATATCGCTTCCTCGATTTGCGCCGCGAACGTCTGCATAAAAACATCATGCTGCGCGGCCAGGTGGTCGATGCCATGCGCTCGAAAATGAAGGCGCAGGGTTTTAATGAATTCCAGACGCCGATTTTGACAGCGTCTTCGCCCGAAGGTGCACGTGACTTCCTTGTGCCGTCGCGTTTGCATCCGGGAAAATTCTACGCGCTGCCGCAGGCGCCCCAGCAGTACAAGCAGCTTTTGATGATGGCGGGCTTTGACCGCTACTTCCAGATTGCGCCGTGCTTCCGCGATGAAGATCCGCGTGCTGATCGTCTGCCGGGTGAATTCTACCAGCTCGATCTCGAAATGAGCTTTGTCGAGCAGGAAGATATTTTTGCAGCTGTCGAGCCCGTGGTTGGCGGCATCTTCCGTGATTTTGGTGAAGGCAAGGCGGTCACGCCAAGCCCGTGGCCGCGCATTCCTTATGCCGAGTCGATGGCCAAATATGGCTCCGACAAGCCGGACCTGCGCAACCCGCTCGTTATGCAGGATGTGTCGGAGCATTTCCGTGGATCGAACTTCAAAGTCTTCGCGCGCATGCTCGAAGACGCGAAGAACCGCGTCTGGGCAATCCCTGCACCGACCGGCGGACAGCGTACTTTCTGCGACCGCATGAATTCATGGGCGCAGGGTGAAGGCCAACCGGGGCTTGGTTACATCATGTGGCGTGAAGACGGCGCCGCCGGTCCGATTGCCAATAACATTGGGCCGGAGCGCGCTGAAGCGGTGCGTGTGCAGCTTGATCTCAAGGCTGGCGATGCGGCCTTCTTCGTTGCTGGCGATCCCGAAAGATTCGTGAAATTTGCAGGCGCCGCGCGCACCAAGGTCGGACAAGATCTCAATCTCATTGACGAGAACCGTTACGAACTCGCTTGGATTGTCGACTTCCCGATGTTTGAGTGGAACGAAGACGAGAAGAAAGTCGACTTCTCTCACAATCCTTTCTCCATGCCGCAAGGCGGTTTTGACGCGCTCAACAATCAAGATCCAGTCACGATCAAAGCCTTCCAGTATGACATCGCCTGCAATGGTTTCGAGATTGCCTCAGGCGGCATCCGTAACCACGTGCCGGAAGCCATGGTGAAGGCCTTCGAGATTGCTGGCTATAGCGAGCAGACGGTCATTGAGCGTTTTGGCGGCATGTATCGTGCCTTCCAATATGGCGCGCCGCCCCATGGCGGCATGGCGGCTGGCGTGGATCGCATAATCATGTTGCTCGCGGGCGCGCAGAATTTGCGCGAAGTCGCGCTGTTCCCGATGAACCAGCAGGCGGTCGATTTGTTGATGGGTTCGCCGTCAGAGGCAAGCAACCAACAGCTGCGTGATCTCCACATTCGTCTCAATCTTCCGGAGAAGTAAGAATGTCGATCCGCATCGAAGTTGCGCCTGGCGAAATTATCGACAAGCTGACCATTCTCGAAATCAAGCGCGAGCGCATTGGTGATGAAGCCAAGCGCAAGAATGTCGCGCATGAATGGGATGTGTTGACGCGAGATCTAGATGCGGCTGTCAAAAAGACGCCGGAGCTTGATGCTTTGCGCGCCAAGCTGAAAGAGATCAACCTCAAGCTTTGGGTGATCGAAGACGATATTCGCGATTGCGAACGCGCCAAGGATTTTGGCGCGAAATTTGTCGAGCTCGCACGCGCTGTCTATTTCACCAATGACGAGCGTGCGGCCGTCAAGCGCCAGATCAATGAGCTGCTTGGCAGCGCGATCATGGAAGAGAAATCTTACGCAGCCTATTGAGCGAGCCGTTGGCGGACATCTTCCAGCACATGCTCAAGCGTTAGGTCTTTCAAATCGTCGACTTGAATGGCCGCGAAATTTTCGCGGATCACGCCCGTGCGTTCGGCTGGCATATGCGAGCCGTAGAGGGCGAGGCCCTGGCAGCCCAGATGTGAGGCGAGATGGGTCGGCCCCGTATCGTTTCCAATCACAAAACGTGCGCGGCTCATCATGCCGGCTAATTCAAACCAATTGAGAAAACCTTTTGGGCCGCGCAAAACAAAGCCCGGCAATTCAGGATCCGTTCCATCAGGGCCGGGTGCAGTGACAACATTCCAGCCATCAGCCATGAGGGCTTGCGCCAATTCTTCATAATGTCCCCAACGGCGCTGCAAAGCGCGCGGTGATGTGCCGGGGATGAGGACGATGAAAGGTTCTTTCAAACCGGCATCAGCCATTACTTGCGATACATCATCCGTCATCCAACGCAAATCGGGCTTGAGTGTGTGATGGATCGGCACCCCTGCATCGGTTAGTTGCCCAGCGAGCCGATCCAAAGTGCGGATCATTTTTGGGTTTTTGGCGCGATGGGGCAAAGCGCAGCCGGGCGCTGTACCAGACCAAATGACATGGGGTAAAAGCCATTTGAAATAGAACGCCGTCCGATCCGAGTTTTGCAGATCATAAACGAGCGCGAATTTCTCATCCTGTAATCGGTTGCGCATGGCGAGCAATTTATCGACACGCCATCGCGGGAAGCGCTCTTCCACAATCACGCGATCAACATGCGGGCATCGGTTGAAAATGCGCGCATAGGGCGGGGTAGTGAGAACAACAATCTCGTCATGAGGATGATGGGCGCGAATATCGCGCAAAGCGCCGTCGCTTTGCAGAATATCGCCAAAGGCGCCCAGTTTAATGACAAGAACGCGGTTCATCGCGTCGCTCTGAAGAAAGCGGCAGTCTTGCGCCAAGCCATATGAGCCACATCGGGAAGTGTGGCGAGAGGATTGGCCTTGCGCGCGGCACGGCGTGAGAGAATTGTTCCGCCATTGTCGCGGCACGGCTGCGCTTGCAGGCGCGTCACTTCCCGCGCGATTTGGGCGAAGAGTGAATATTCCTCCATCGCGAGGCGGCGCGCTTCCAAAATAGCATTTTTGCGCTTTTCCCATTCGTTATTGGCAATGGCCTCGCGAATGATTTTCGCAGACCCTTCGACATCACGAATATCGATCGGGATGAAACTATCTTTCGGAAAATAATCGCCCGCATTGGGTGCGCCGAAATA
>CANGFE010000074.1 GCA_947453155.1 Beijerinckiaceae bacterium
GCGAGGCGCTCATGTAAAGCGTCCGAAAGACTGTCCTCTACCTGACGCGTGACGCCCTGCCAATGCTCTGGATCACGCAACCAGTCCGGTCTGTTCGAAATGTAGTTGAAGGTTCGCACCTGAGCGATGCGGGCCGAGAGGGCATCAATATCCCCATCCGTCCGGTTGAAAGCCTCCAAATGCCTTGAAAACCACTCATCAGGCACGCGCCCTGCCCGCACAACATAGCCATAAAGCGTGAGCACCAGCTCGGCGTGGGCCGCTGGGGACAATTTTCTGTAATCAGGGACCTGGCAGACCTCCCAGAGGCGCTGGATATCGGCCGTCGTCTTGGATTGGCGGCGCACATCGGCATCACGCGAGACGAAATCAAGCACGATCACATCTTCGGCCAGAGGCGCGCGGGTGAGGCCCTGCTCATCCGGCAGACGCTCCAGCGAGGCCTGCAAAGCCTCAATAGAGGAAAAATCAAGCTGCGCATTGCGCCATTGAAACAGCGTCAGCGGATCGAAGCGGTGCTGTTCCAGCATTTCGACGAGCTCTTCATCGAAAGGCGGGCAGCGCCCGGTTGTGCCGAATGTGCCATCGCGAATATGGCGACCCGCACGCCCGGCAATCTGCGCCATTTCGGAAGGCTTGAGACGCCGATATTGCCAGCCGTCATATTTGCGGTCTCCCGCAAAGGCGACGTGATCGACATCGAGATTGAGACCCATGCCAATCGCATCGGTCGCAATAATGTAATCGACTTCGCCGTTCTGGTAGAGCTCGACTTGTGCATTACGCGTGCGCGGACTAAGCGCGCCCAACACGACAGCCGCACCGCCGCGTGTGCGGCGAATGAGTTCGGCAATGGCGTAAACTTCTTCTGCCGAGAAAGCGACAATCGCCGAGCGCCGCGGCAGACGCGAGAGCTTGCGCTCTCCTGCAAAGGTTAATTGCGACAGGCGTGGGCGCGTCACAATCGACACACCCGGCAAAAGACGTTCAATCAAGCCGCGCACCGTTTCTGCGCCCAGCAGAAGCGTTTCTTCACGCCCACGCCGATTGAGCAATCGATCTGTGAAGACGTGACCGCGATCCAGATCGGTGCCGATCTGGATTTCATCAATCGCGACAAAGGCGACATCGAGATCGCGCGGCATGGCTTCAACGGTTGAAATCCAATAGCGCGGATTTTTCGGTTTGATTTTTTCTTCGCCGGTGATCAGCGCGACATGCTGCGCGCCGACTTTTTCAACGACGCGATTATAAACTTCACGCGCCAGCAATCGCAGCGGAAGCCCAATGATGCCGGTGGGATATTGCAACATCCGCTCAATCGCGAGATGTGTCTTGCCAGTATTGGTCGGGCCCAGAACAGCCATGACGCGCGTAGCGCGCTCGGATGGTTTGAGCGCCGGCGACGAAGAGGATGGCTTCTCCACAAAGGGGATATTCATGTGATCAAGAAGCCTTGCCAAACCTGCTGCAGGAACGATCAGCGAACGAAACGAGCCCGAATCGCTGACTCGTGACGAGTCCTGATTTGTTCACCACCATATCTGGAAGCATCACACTTGCGGCTACCAGATATTGCAAAAACCGTTGAAAACGCGCGCTTTCAACAGAGAGCTTTCGACATGCGCGGCAGGACTCCCTTCGCAAGAAGAGTCAAGCGGCGCCTCACATCACATAGTGCGCGCATGCCCTTTGGCGAGGGTGCTTAGGGTGCTGCTTTGGCCGCGGGAGAAAATTCCTCCGCCTCAATATTCAAATGGCCGATCATGGTCGCCATGGAAATGCGGAAGGGCACAAGAACGCGACTGGCACCAACGGGTGCGAGCCAGACTTCGATATCTTTGTTCTGCGCCATAAATTGCACCGGCTTGCGATTGCGGTGACCCGCAATCGGCGTGTAGCGCACGGCGCAGACGCTTACAGGGCCCGCATAGCCCTTCGCCTTCACTTGGCGCTGGCCGATATAGGTGAGGGTCACGTCAAAGCGCGTAAAGCCGTCATAGACGGGGATGGTGCGGTTGCAGGCCGCTGGGCCCATGATCGGCTCAGAGCCGGGCACAGGCATGATCATGGCCGAGAGCGGGTCGACAATATTGCGGGTATGGGCATCGGTGAGCGGCACGCGCTCGGGCGAGGGATCAATAGGGGGCGAAATATCGACCCCCTTCACGCTGCCCCCCGACATGGCCACCCGGACAGTCCGCGTCTGGGTCGCATTGGCCGAGGTATTGGCATAGGCCGAGGGCACGATCAGACCGCGCAGAAAGGCCCCGCTCGCCACCGCCGCCCCTTTGGAGCTCGAAACCAGCGAGGCAATGCCGGTCAGGCGGGCATTGATGGCAATTTTATAGGTCTGGCCCGCCACCTCGCCATCGAGGGAGGCCTTGCCCAAAGGGAGCCCTAGCAAAGAGACCCCATAGCGGGCATGCAGCGCCTCAGCCTGGGCAGAGAGCGACCAGAGGCCGAGGCCGAAAGCCAGGCCAGCCAGGCGCAGCAAACGTGTGGGTCTAACGGGTCTCGTCACAAACAGGGTCATCGCGTGGTTGAATAGCATCAATAGCTTTAAAATCCGACCGTTTCATGGCCCGGCACAGGCTGGTCTCGCCTTGACGCGCCGACCCCACCCGACTATACACCCCCGTCTGAATACACCGAGCGTTAGACCCCGGCTAAAGCCCTCAGGGCCCCTGCCGCGCGTTCCCGGAAAGCTTGCTCCCCCGCACATGGAGCCTTTTCGACGAAACGAGGTCTGAACTCACCCCCGTAGCGGCCATTTCCGGAGAGGCATTCGCCTCTTTCAATGTCTGCGTAGCGTTTTGAAGCGGCTTAGAGCCGCGACAGGAAGGATTTTGTCATGGCACGCCGTTGCGAGTTGAGCGGAAAAGCCGTTCTTTCGGGTAATCTGGTCAGCCACTCGAACCGCAAGACCCGCACCCGTTTCCTGCCGAACCTGTGCGCTGTCACGCTGATCTCCGATGCGCTGCAGCGCTCGGTGCGTCTGCGCGTCACAGCTGCGGCTCTGCGTTCGGTTGAACACCGCGGTGGCCTCGACGCTTATCTCATCAAGGCACACGACGAAGAATTGTCGCAGAATGCCCGCGCCCTGAAGCGCGAAATTCTGAAGAAGGCTGCGGCTGGCTCGGCCGCCTAAGTCTTTCTGGTGAACTGAATTAAAAAGCCCGGCTTTCATGCCGGGCTTTTTTGTTGATCTCTTCTAAGTCTGGATTGCCGCGTCGCGCTATGCGCTCCTCGCAATGACGGCGCGTTAACGCGCCGTCACTTTTTGGCGCTGGGGCGCAGGTGCTTTCATCATTTTCGGCGGAGGCGCGACGGGCACGGCATTTTCTGCAAAAAGCTCGGCAAGCTTTTCAGTCATGGCGCCACCCAATTCTTCCGCATCCACAATCGTCACTGCGCGACGATAATAGCGCGTGACGTCGTGCCCGATACCAATCGCAATCAATTCGACGGGCGAGCGCGTTTCAATCTCTTCAATAATCGAACGCAGATGCTTTTCGAGATAATTGCCAGGGTTCACCGAAAGCGTTGAATCATCCACCGGCGCGCCATCCGAAATCATCATGAGAATGCGGCGCTGTTCGCTGCGCGCGAGCAGACGCTTATGCGCCCAATCGAGCGCTTCGCCATCGATATTCTCTTTCAGCAGACCTTCGCGCATCATCAGGCCGAGATTGCGCCGCGCACGACGCCACGGCGCGTCCGCCGCTTTGTAGACGATGTGACGCAAATCATTCAGGCGGCCCGGATTGGCAGGCTTTCCAGCCTGCAACCAAGCTTCGCGCGATTGCCCGCCCTTCCACGCACGCGTGGTGAAACCGAGAATTTCGACCTTCACACCGCAACGCTCGAGCGTGCGCGCGAGAATATCGGCACAAGTAGCGGCAACCGTGATCGGGCGTCCGCGCATCGAACCCGAATTGTCGAGCAGCAGCGTCACCACCGTATCGCGGAAGTTCATATCCTTCTCGCGCTTGAAGGAGAGCGGCTGCTGCGGATCCATAATGATGCGCGAGAGACGGGCGGGATCAAGCACACCCTCTTCGAGATCGAATTCCCATGAGCGATTCTGTTGCGCCATCAGGCGGCGCTGCAAGCGATTGGCCAGACGCGCGACAATGGCCGACATATGCTGCAATTGCTTGTCGAGATAAGCGCGCAGGCGCTCCAGCTCTTCCGCATCACACAGCTCTTCGGCGAGGATCATCTCGTCAAATTTATTGGTGAAGGCTTTGTAGTCGGACACACGTGATGGAGCATCGCCATGGGTGGGTGGACGACGGCTCTCGCGCGAATCTTCTTCTTCGCCCTCGCCATCTTCATCAATCATGTCACCACTGGGTGACTCGGAGGCGTCCATCTCGCCTTCTTCGAGATCATCGGTCGACTCGTCGGTCTTTTCGACCTGCATGGACTCGCCAGAGCCTTCCAGATCATCGCCTTCAGCGTCTTCCTGATCCTGCTTCTCGTCATTCTCGTCGGCAGCGCCCTCTTGCTGCTGCTCTTCATTCTCGGCGAGGCTGGCCTCGTCGATCATATCGAGATTGGCGAGCAATTTTTGGATCGCGCGACCAAAGAGAAGCTGATTTTCAATCGAAGCATCAAGCTTGGCGAGTTCTTCGCCAGCACGATCTTCAATGATCGGGCGCCAGAGATCGACAATCTTCTGCGCGGATTTGGGTGGTGCCAGACCAGTGAGACGCTCGCGCACCATCAATGCAACGGCATCTTCCATCGGTGCATCGGCGCGATCACTCACCTCGGCATAAGTGCCGCGATGATAGCGATCTTCGAGCATGGCCGAGAGATTGGTCGCAACACCTTCCATACGGCGCGCACCGATTGATTCCACACGCGCCTGCTCGACCGCTTCAAACACGGCGCGCGCATTCTGCTGTTGGGGCAACAATCTTTTATGCGTGCGCTCGTCATGGCAGGCGAGGCGCAAAGCCATGGCATCAGCGTGGCCGCGGACAATCGCAATTTCGCGCGGAGTCAACTTGCGCGCAGGCTCAGGCAAGCGCGCTTTCGCGCCCTCACCCGTGCCGATCAAGGACGGACGGTCAGAAGCATAAGTGACTTCGAGTTCCTGCGTGCCCGACATGGCACGCATACAGCCCGCCACCGCTCGCTTGAACGGTTCTTGCGGTGCATCGGCCTTGGTTGCTGGCTTGCGGTTCGATGTCATTCTGTCACTCGTGCGTGAGCCAAGTCAGGCTCAGCTCATCACCACATTCACGGCGCTTTCCGGCAATTCCTGGCCGAAGCAACGCTGATAGAATTCCGCCACCAAAGTGCGCTCGAGTTCGTCGCATTTGTTGAGGAAGGTGAGACGGAAGGCAAAGCCGACATCTTTGAAAATGTCCGCATTTTCCGACCATGTAATGACAGTACGCGGGCTCATGACAGTCGACAGATCGCCAGCCATGAAAGCATTACGGGTGAGATCAGCCACGCGCACCATCTTGCTGACGATGTCACGGCCTTCCTTGCCCTTTTTGTAATGCGGCGACTTGGCGAGAACGATGTCGACTTCCTTGTCATGCGGCAGATAATTCAGCGTTGTGACGATGGACCAACGGTCCATCTGCGCCTGATTGATCTGCTGCGTGCCGTGATAAAGGCCCGACGTATCGCCCAGACCCACCGTATTCGCCGTTGCAAACAGACGGAAAGCAGCATGCGGACGAATGACGCGGCTTTGATCAAGCAAGGTGAGGCGGCCCGAGGATTCCAGCACGCGCTGAATGACGAACATCACATCAGGACGGCCGGCATCATATTCGTCGAAGACGAGCGCAATATTGCGCTGATAGGCCCAAGGCAAAATGCCGTCACGGAATTCGGTGACCTGCTTGCCGTCTTGCAATACGATCGCATCTTTGCCGATGAGATCGATACGCGAGACATGGCTGTCGAGATTGATGCGCACCGACGGCCAGTTGAGGCGTGCAGCCACCTGCTCGATATGCGTCGACTTACCCGTGCCGTGGTAGCCCGTGACGATAACGCGACGATTGCGCGCAAAGCCTGCGAGAATGGCGAGCGTCGTGTCGCGATCGAAGAGATATTCCTTGTCAAGCTCAGGAACATGCTCGCTGGTGGCCGAGAAGGCCGGCACTTCCATGTCGGAATCGATTCCGAACAGCTCGCGCACCTTGACCTTGGTGTCGGGCATGGCGAGGGACGTATCAGTCGTTTGCATCATACCTCCAAACCCGCGGGCCACCCGGCGCGCGGGGCGATCTTGGGCCAATAGGCCAGACGCCGCAGGACTGTGAGGCCCCGCCAGCTATGACCAAGCTCGTCAGGCGAGCTTGGCCGACTTCAAATAATTATAGGCGTGGATGATCTCACGCAGGCGGTCTTCCAGCGACCGGTCGCCGCCATTAGCGTCGGGGTGCAGCCGTTTGACCAGTTCCTTGTAGCGCGCCTTGATTGATTCCGCATCAGCCGTTTCATCGAGTCCCAACGTATTCAGAGCCTTCATGGCAGCCAGCCCATAGCGGGTCCGCTTGGGCTCGGCGGGGCGGCGCGCATGGCGGAAAACCCCGGCCGGATCGACAAAACCCTCCGGATCGACGCCCTCTTCCCGATGGCCTTTGCCCGCCCGATTAACCCCCATGGACCAGGTCGGGCGGTGTCCGACGATGTCATCCTTTTGATATTTCGCGACATCCTCGTCGGTCATGCCCCGGAAATAATTATAGGAGGCGTTATATTCGCGGACGTGATCGAGGCAGAAACAGAAATATTGCCCCTCCCGAAGCCGCCCCTTGGGGGCGCGGTGCTCGCCCGGCAGCTCGCAGCCGGGATGGTCGCAGTTACGCTCAGCGGGGCCCGGCTGGGGCTCCTTCTTCATGCGGATGCGTTTAAAAATCGGCGAATTCAAATCCATCGGCGGACAATATGGGGGTGGCCCGCCTCGGGCAAGGAGGCGCGGCCTGTTGACGCTGACCGGACGGGCGATAGTCGCCGCCGTGATGTGGTAGGAAGACGGCAAAACGGTCCCGGACAAAGCCCAAGGGCCGCCAAAGCGGAAGAGATCCCATCATGACGCAGAATCAGCCGCCCGTTAAGGACACGCTCTCGACCAAGCTCGAAAAAGAGCTGCAGCCCCTGACGCTGGAGGTGATTGATGAATCCCACCAGCATGCGGGCCATATGATGCACCCCGGCGGGGTTGAGCCGCGCGGCGAGACCCATTTTCGGATCAAAATCGTCTCCGCCGCCTTTTCTGGCAAAAGCCGCTTGGAGCGCCACCGCATGATCAATGCTCTGGCTGATGCGGAACTCAAGGCTGGCGTGCATGCTCTGGCCATTGAAGCCAAGGCGCCCGGCGAGGCTTAAAGCGCGCGCCAAGAACGCGCCATGAATTTGCCGCAGCTGATCTGGATATCGGCGCGCGTTTGTCGCAGTTTAGACAAGAGCAAATCACATGCGATTGAGGATGCAGCTTGAGATGATCTCGACCCTGTCGAAAAGCCTTGTCGCAGCCTGTCTGATCTCCGGCGCGCTCAATGTAGCTCCCGCGCAAGCTGCGCCCTCGCTTGTGGCGGATCTCGTCACCGGCGAAGTCATCACGCAGGAAGAGGCCACGCGGGCTTGGTATCCAGCCTCGCTCACCAAACTGATGACGGCCTATGTTGCGCTCAATGCTGTTCGCGAAGGCCGCGTCACGCTTGATACGCCCTTTGTCATGTCGATGCGCGCGGCCAAAGCTGCGCCGTCCAAAATGGGATTTAATCCCGGCACGGAAGTCACGCTCGAAAATGCGCTGAAAATGCTGATGGTGAAATCAGCCAATGATATTGCCGTGATGATTGCCGAAGGCATTTCGGGATCGGTGGAAGATTTCGCGCTGGAAATGAACGGCGCTGCGCGCAAGCTTGGCATGCGCAAATCTTTCTTCATCAATCCGAATGGATTGCACGACCCCCGCCACGTGAGTTCCGCGCGCGACATGGCTGTGCTGGCACGTGCGCTTTATAAAGACTTTCCAGAAGTCGCAGACTTCTATGGCATCGGTGCTTTGAAGCTCGATGATAAAATCATCCCCACACATAATGGATTGCTCGGCCGCTATCCGGGCGCTGATGGCATGAAGACAGGCTTTGTCTGTGCCTCGGGCTTTAATGTTGTGGCGAGCGCGCAACGTGATGGTCGCCATCTTGTCGTTGTTGTCTTTGGTTCGCCCAATGCAAAGCTGCGGACTTTGAAAGCCGCTGATCTTTTCGACAAAGGCTTTGCAACTTGGGGCGGACAGCGCGCCAATCTCAACAATCTTCCCGACATTGCGGGGCCTGCACCCAATATGCGCGACGAGATTTGCGGCAAGAATCGCAAGACCCTTCAAGAAGACGATCTCGCTGTCGTGGCCCCGCAAGGCTCAGATAAACGCGCCTTGATTGCAGGGCCACGCCCGCTGTTTGAGCCCGTCGATATTTTTGTGGGACGCAAGGTTGGCTGGACAGGACCTGTCGCTCAAGCGCGCGCTGCGCCCTCTGCTGCAGCGCTTGCCGCGATTCCGGCCGCTGGTGCGATTGCCTATGCGAATGCCTCCAGCATTGGCGCCACCGCCTCGCAAGCGATTGCAATAAAAAGTCTGCCGCCGAAAAAGGTGGTCGTGAAAAAGAAACCCATTGCCAAAAAAGCAGTGGCGAAAAAGCCTGTTGCGAGCGGTCCTCTGAAAGTCACGCCGGTTGCTAATCAGAGCAAGGCGAAGGTGCAATGAACGAGGATCATCCACTCCATCGTCGTCCGCCGCCGCCCATTCCTGTTTCGGTTCTGACCGGCTTTTTGGGTTCGGGCAAAACAACTTTGCTGAACCGCTTGCTGCGCGATCCGGCCTTGGCCGATACGCTTGTGCTGATCAATGAATTTGGCGAAATCGGCCTCGACCATTTGCTGGTTGAGCGCGCCGAGGGCGACATGATTCTCATGTCGTCAGGCTGCCTGTGTTGCACCATCCGCGGTGATCTCGTCTCGACACTCGAAGATTTGCTCAAGCGCCGTGACAACAATCGGATCACGCCTTTTCAGCGCATCTTGATCGAAACGACAGGACTTGCTGATCCAGCACCCGTGTTGCACACGATCATGTTCCATCCCTATCTCATGTTGCGCTATCGGCTTGAAGGCGTGATCACACTGGTTGATGCAGTCAATGGCGCATCAACGCTCGACGCACATGAGGAATCGGTCAAACAGGCAGCTGTCGCTGATCGTCTGCTGCTCTCTAAGACAGATCTCGTGAAAGACCCTGCTGCGCTGGATTCTTTGAAGAAACGCTTGCATGCGCTCAATCCGGCTGCGCAAATGATGCTTGTTGATCAGGCAACACCCGCCAATCTGTTCAATACGGGCCTCTATGATGCCGCCAGCAAAACCGCCGATGTGACACGCTGGCTCAATGCCGAGGCTGTCGAAAAGGCTGAGCACGATCACCACGACCATGATCACAATCACCATGGCCACGATCACCACCATCACGATCACGGCCATGATGTGAACCGCCATGATGCGCGCATCCGCGCGCATTGTCTGCGCTCAGACAAGCCGCTGGATCCGCGTGGCTTTGATCTCTTCCTCAACATGCTGCGGGAATTTCACGGGCCGAGCCTGTTGCGTGTGAAGGGCATTGTTGCTTTGTCGGATGATCTTTCGCGCCCGCTGGTCATTCATGGCGTGCAGCATGTCTTTCACCCGCCCGTGCGGCTGGAGACTTGGCCCGATGCGGACCACACGACGCGCATTGTCTTTATTTTGAAAGATCTCGGCGTCGATTTTGTCGAAAAACTCTGGGCTGCCTTCGCCAATATTACCCAGACCGACACGCCAGACCGCGCAGCGATGGAGGATAATCCGCTCGCACCTTCGCGCAGCGGTGGGCTTTTTACCTAAGCCTGATCGCGCAGCAGGCGGCGAATGACTTTGCCGCTTGTTGTCAGCGGCAATTCGCCAACAAAAGCGACTTCGCGCGGATATTCATGCGCAGACAGGCGTTGGCGTACGAAGTTTTGAATATCGTCGGCCAATTCTTGAGATGGTGCATTGCCATCTTTCAGCACGACAAAGGCTTTGACGATTTCCGTGCGTAGTGCATCCGGCTTGCCGACGGCTGCGCCAATCTGCACGGCGGGATGGCGCAAGAGACAATCTTCAATCTCACCCGGTCCGATGCGATATCCCGAGGAGGTAATCACATCATCATCGCGTCCGACAAAATGCACATAGCCGTCCGCATCTTGGCGGGCGAGATCACCCGTGATCATCCAGTCGCCGATGAATTTGTCGCGCGTTGCATCAGGGCGCTTCCAATATTCCAGAAACATCACCGGATTGGGCCTTTTGATCGCCACTTGTCCCATTTCATCAATGTCGCAAACCGCGCCATCCTCGCGCACGACGGCGACTTCATGGCCGGGCACGGCTTTGCCAATCGCGCCTGCACGTGACACGCCCGCGGCTGCACATGAAGCGAGTACGAGATTACATTCGGTCTGGCCGTAGAATTCATTGATCGTCAGACCAAAGGCTTTGCGGCCCCATTCATAAACTTCTGCCCCAAGCGATTCTCCGCCAGAAGCCAGCGTGCGTAAATTCAGTTTGAATTTTTTGCGCGGTTCTTCAATCACACGCAACATGCGCAAAGCCGTTGGCGGGATGAATGCATTGCGAATTTTGGCTTGATCGATCAGCGCCAACGCGGCTTCCGGATCAAACCGCTCGAAGCGACGACACACCACTGCAACGCCTAGATAGAGCGATGGCAGAAGAACATTTAGCAAGCCGCCCGCCCAAGCCCAGTCGGCTGGCGTCCACATGCGGTCGCCGGCTTGGGGCAAAAATTCATGCGGAAATTGCACGCCGGGAATATGACCAAGCAAAACGCGATGGCCATGCAAGGCGCCTTTCGCCAGACCCGTTGTGCCCGATGTGTAAATCATCAGCGCGGGATCATCGGCCCCCGAATCCACCGCTTCGAACTCAGTTGATTCACGCGCCATATCGGCGTGCAAATCGCGCACAGAGCCATCGGCACCATCAACCGACCAGATCAACCGCAAATCCGGCAAAGCGGTGCTGCCGATCTCGCGTAGTTTTTCGACGCCACGTGCATCGGTGATGACGCCCGCCGCGCCCGAATTGGTCAGGCGGTATTCGAGCGCATCACGGCCAAAAAGCGCGGCCAGCGGGAGGGCAATGGCGCCGATCTTGTAGATCGCCAGATGCGCAATGAGTGTTTCAGGCGATTGCGGCAGGAGCAGCGCCACGCGCTCGCCAGCGCCAATGCCCTGTCGGCGCAGGGCATGTGCCAGCCGGTTCGAGGTCCGCCGGATATCCTCGTAACTGTGGATAACAAGACCCTTGGGGGTCCACTCGACCAAGGCGGGACGGTTGGGCTCGCGACGCGCCCAATCGTCACAAACAGCCACGCCCATATTGAAGCGCGCCGGGATCGACCAACGAAAATCGCGTGTCAGCGTCTGGTACTCGGCGGCATGGCGCAGCATGGGCGCGGGGTTCCTCCCGAAATGCCGGCGAACATTACGGAGCCCCCTTCCGGCACGCAAGCGCAGCCCTTAGGCCTCCCACCCGACCTGGGTTCACATGATATATTTCCGGAAAGGCAATCTTTGTTGCCGAATGAGATAGAAACACGGTATCCTTCAGCCATTGCGTCTTATTCATTTTTTGGAGTTTTCGAATGAAGCCTGCGGTCATTCTGGTTGGCGCGGATAAGGGCGGCGTCGGCAAGACCACAATCTCCCGAGCCGTTCTCGATTATCTGGCTTCCAAATCGATTCCGGCTCGCGCCTTCGATACGGAATCTCCACGCGGTGCGCTGCATCGCTTTCATCCGCATGAAACGGCCATTGTCGACATCACCGAGACGGCTGACCAAATGAAAATCCTCGATACCCTGTCGGATTCAGCCGCCAAAGCGACTGTGATCGACGTGCGTGCAGGACAAATGACCGACACGCTGAAAGCTCTGCGCGATGTCGGCTTTCTCGATGCGGTCGATGATGGGCAATTCACCTTTGTCATCGTGCATGTGCTCGGGCCGTCTGTTTCCTCGTTGGGTGAAATTGCGGAGATCGCACCCTTCGTGCAATCGGCGCATTATTTTCTCGCAAAGAACCATATTAACGACACGACCTTTTTCGAGTGGGACCCCAAGAGCTACGCGTCCTATTTCGGCGATGTGGAATGTGCGGGTGAAATCACCATCCCGAAGCTTGATGAAATGGCCTATGAGCAAGTCGAATTGAACGGCGTTCCCTTTGCTGATTTTGTCGCTGGGAAACAAGGGTCTTTTGTGTTGCGTGGCTATGTCCGCACTTGGATGCGCAACATTACGCAAGAGCTCGACGCAATTGGTCTCCACACGCTGATTGCGCCAGAGCTGCGCCGCGCGTGAGCGCGCGGATTCCGCTTTGGTTCATCTGCGCGCCCTTTCCCAAAAGTGGCGCGAGCACATTTACGCATTTGTTGGTTGATTATCATCTGTACAACAAACGCGAGGTCTCGCTGTTTGATACGGATGTGCACAGCCGGACATTGGAGAGTTTGTTTCCCCAACTGACGCAAACGATCGATCTGTCCACGACTCCCGGACAGATCGCGCTTTTCGACCAATTGCTAGAGGCTGGTCCCCAAGCCCGCATCGTTGAAATCTGCGCGCCGGCGCATCAGCTGTTTTTATCGCAAGTGCGCGACATCGGCTTTTTCGAAGAGGCGGAGAAAAACGGCTTCGAGCCGGCGATTCTTTTCGTCAGCAACGGCAAGCGCCTTGCGATTGATGCCGGCACGAGGCTGCAAGCCATTTGGCGGCGCGTGCCGGTCATTCCCGTTGTGAATGAAGGTTTCGTGCGCCTTGGCACCAAGATCAATGATCATCTGGAGGCCTTTCCGGCGGGCCGGTCTTTTCAGGTGCCCGTGCTGGAGCCGCTGCTGCAAACCGCCATCGTATGCCGGGGTTTTCACTCTCCGGCTTTTTGAAAAAGCCGCCCGCGGTGGATGCGATGTCACTGGTCGTGCGAGCCGATTTGCGCAGCTGGATCACGCGCGTCTTCACGCAGTTCCGCAGCCACGAGCTGCGCAAGGCGCTCGATGAATCGCATTATCTTTTGAAAAGCTGAGAGCGCTTTAGAGGTTCAGAGCCGAGCGCAAGTCCAGCAGCTGGTCGCGACGCAATTCGGCAGCGGAGCGCGCTTCATCCGAGCTTGCATCTTTGACATCTTCGTCCGCAGCTTTGATCTGCGCATCGAGAGCTGCTGCATCAAGTTCAGCGAGCGGCAGAGCCTGCTCGGCCAAAATGGTCAGTCCCTTGCCCGACACATCAGCGAAACCGCCACGCACGAACATTTTGTTCGAACGATCAGCTGTTTCGAAAACTTCAATCACGCCGGGGCGGATCGTCGACATCATCGGCGCATGGCCATCGAGAACGGTGAAAGCGCCCTCGGATCCGGGCACGACGACCTGCACAACCTCACCAGAAAAGATGAGGCGTTCGGGCGACACGAGCTCGAAATGAAAAGCGGCCATTACCATAATCTCCAACCGGGGCCTTCAGCCGGAGCGCGATCAGGCCGCGCTCCGGAA
>CANGFE010000075.1 GCA_947453155.1 Beijerinckiaceae bacterium
CTGACGCCACGGGATTACTCCTTCGCCGTGCCGCCCCCCGTTAGCTGTTCGATCATAGAATCGGCCAGCTTGTCGTAGTCGATCGGGTAGGCATTGTTGCGAATGGCTGTCCGAATGTCGTCGATCTTCTTGCGATCGAGCGGCGCGCCTACGGCGGCCTGACCCGAAGCGCTGATCTCGACGATCTCGGCCCCGATCGCTCCAGACGTGGAGCTGCTGGCGGAGGAGGAAGGCGCCGTCTTTGCACCATCAGCCTTAGCGCCTTTGCGGGCGCCGGGCTCTAGGTAGCTCAGGTTTTGGCGGATGCCATCAATCATGGTACTTCACCTCTCACAGGGCCTAAGACGGTTGGAAGAGCCAGAACTTTAGCTCCCAACCACTTTCAGCGATGATATTTTACATCTCGATAACTGAGACGATCTTTCCTTTGCCGACGCGGCCCTTCAGAACCGATCCGCTGCGTGTATTGCGCACCGAAATCACGTCGCCTTCATAGCCATCCTGCTCGGCCCGGCCTGGGACAGAAATCTCGAATCCAGAACCATTTGCGAGCAGATTTATATTTTCACCTTTAAGAATGGCAGGGGTCCGCGCGACATGGCGCGTGGTCAAAGCCAGACCCGGCCCGATCGAGGACGTCAGGCGCAAGCCGACGGCATCCGAGACCGTCTTGACTGCCGTGGCCCCTGGCGAATTGCCAACTGAGCGTTCCTCAAGGTCTTTTTCCGTCAAAATAGAGCCTGCCGGCAGGTCGACTTTGGCCACGACGACCCGGAACAGGCCTCCGGGGGCCGCGGCCGGAGCCACTTCCGATTGGGCCTGAGCTTGGGGCAGATTGTCCACTCGCAGGACATGCTGCCAAGCCTGAGGCCCTTCGCAGCGCAGAATGAAGGAGGTGCCAGAGCCACCACGCGTTGAAATATCAAGCTTTTCACAAGCAGGAACGCTCATACGCGGGTCGAGCGGGCCGATCTTGGCCTGATCTGGCGCCGGACGGCCGATCTGAAGCAAATGGTCGCTGAGGACCTTACGCAAATCATCCGCACCCCATTTGCCATCGCCCAGCGCCAACGCGGGACTGACCAGCGCGGCGAGCAAAGCTGAGGACAGGAGTTTGAAGCGGATCATCTCGGGCCTCACCGCATCAATGTCGCGAGCACATTGGCGGGAACCAAAGGCTGCGGCTTGAGGGAACGGGCGACGGACGAAACCGGGCCGACATCTTCAATCTTCACGATCTGGGAAGCGCCTTGAGAATTCTTTTTGGTGACAAGGAAATAGTCGCCTTCCTTCACACCATGCTCGAGGCCCACCGAGAGCATCAACTGGCCCCGATCGGACTGCAAAACGGCAGCCCGAAGCGGCTGACAGGCGAGTTTGTCCTCGAGCTCTCCACGCACCTCGTCAAACAAAGCGCCCATATCAATCTGGGCTTGCGATTTCGGCATCAAGGCTGGCTCAACACCGAAAATGGTCCGACGATCGGCATAGGATTTCGAGCGGCGGATCGAACCGATCCTCGCGCCTGTAAAATTATCTTTCAGCTGCAGTGCCACCGTCACCGTTACGTCTGTGATATTGGCCACATAATTGTCGCGCCGCGTGGTCTCGACGATGATCTCGCCAGAGGCCGAATAACCGGCCGTATGAGGACGGGAATCCGTCATCTGGGCCATGTAATCATATTGGGAGGCATTGTTGCGCTCCCCGCCCTTAATCGCCGGGAGATGGCGCTGATCGGAGACCCGGAAGGACTCGCCTTCAGCCAGCACCGCCAGACCGCGCGAGAAACCTTCCTGAACATTACGAAGCATATAGCCCTGGATGCCAGGTGCTGCGCGGAAGGTCACGGCACGCATATCGAGATCGGCGCGCTTGCCCGAGCAGCTCTCGCCCTCCGTCTCGCCCACCGCTTCGATGATGACGATATAGGCCGAACCCTCCCGCCCCTCATGGACAACGGTATAGGTCTTGAACCGGCCATCGACGAGCGCGCTGCTCTCTTCGCGAAGCACGCCCTGATTGAGAAGGCTCGCCCCGCGGACGCGCGTCCCCAGACGCCCTGCGGCATCATATAACGCGTCCGCTAGGGCGGCTTTGCGGGCAGCGCCCGTATCTTTTCCGGACAGAACAGCCCGGCCCTCGCCGCGCACAACCTGCATTCCCGCATAGGCGGGCATCGTCATGGCGACGAACAGGGCGACGGAGGTGAGAAGGCTGCGGGCGTTCATCGGAAATCCTTAACGATAGAAAGACCGCGGCGGATGGGAGCGCATGGCCGCCACTTCCGCCGGATCAACCTCGAGAACAGCTTCATAAACATCGGCGCGGATGGGCTGGATGGAGACCACGCGCGCCCCGCGCACCAGACCTTCAACATTCATGCGCAGCACATCATTGTAGATGCGTCCCTCGCCGACTGAGCTCTGAGCACCCACGTCAGCGCCATAGATCTTTTCAGCCAGTTCACGCATGGCAGCAGCTTTGGCTGCGCGAATGGCCATCAATTGTTTCTGCGCGGCATTGCGACCGGGCTGAATTGAGGTCGAGGCATAACCGATGGCGCGATAGGGGCCAGACGGCGTCACAGCGCCGCCACCCACACCTACGTCATAAGCGCTGCACCCCGAGAGGAGCATGCAGGCCATGAGCGCGCTGATCGTTTTCTTATTCATGGGGAACACCCCTCCGAAGACATTTTCGGAAAGGTGGCAGCAACAAGCGTGCCAAAGGCCAAAATGGGCAAAAAACAGCCAAAAACGCTGGCACACCCCTTGCAAAACCCTGTTCCGAAGGGGTTTCGACCCCAAAAACCTGTCGGGTTCCGGACAATTTCAAGGGAAATGTCAGGAAACCGACGACCGGAGCGCATGAGTGACCGACGTTGGTTTGACATCGCAAGAAACGGGCAAGTCGTCGAGCCTCGCTAAGGCCGCGATCCTTCCGCTCGCGCTCATTGCGCTGATCTTGCTGATGGTCATTCCTGTCCATCCGCTCCTGCTGGATCTCTTCTTCACGCTCAACATTGTGGTGGGCCTTGCCATTCTCATGGCGAGCCTCAATACGCACCGTCCGCTCGACTTCTCGGCCTTCCCGACAGTTCTGCTCTTTGCCACCATCCTGCGCCTGTCTTTGAACGTGGCGTCAGCCCGTGTCGTGCTCGCGCATGGTCATCAAGGCACAGATGCAGCGGGCCAGGTCATCAAGGCTTTTGGTGAATTCATCACGGCTGGCAATTTCGCCATCGGTATTCTGGTCTTCTTCATTTTGATGGTCATCAACATGATCGTCATCGTGAAGGGCACCGGCCGCGTGTCGGAAGTCTCCGCCCGCTTCACCTTGGACGCCATGCCCGGCAAGCAAATGGCCATCGATGCCGAATTGAATGCCGGCCTGCTCACACCCGAACAAGCCCGCCAGCGCCGCGCAGATGTGACGCAAGAATCCGATTTCTACGGCTCCATGGATGGTGCGACGAAATTCGTGAAGGGCGATGCGATCGCCGCCATTCTCATTCTGGCCATTAACATCATCGGCGGCCTGATCGTCGGCATGCTCTTCCATGATCTGAGCATTGCCAAAGCCGCCAAGATCTACGTGACCCTCGCCATTGGCGACGGCCTTGTCGCCCAGATCCCGTCGCTCCTGATCTCGCTCGCCACCGCCGTCATTGTGACGCGTGACTCGTCGGGCAAAGACCTCACAGATTCCATGGTCGGCCAGCTCGGCGTCGACAAGGCTTGGTGGCCGGTCGCCGCCATTTTGCTTTTGTTCGGCCTGGTCCCCGGCATGCCAACGACCCTCTTCCTGGGCGCTGCTGGCATTGCAGCCTATATCGCCTTGAGTGCAGGCAAAGCCCGCAAGCTCAAGGAACAAGAAAAGATCGAAGAAGCGACCGTCGATGAAGATGGCGTTGAAACGACAATGGGTGAAGAAAACCAATTGTCGATCGACGATGTGTCGAACCGCGCGCAGCTCATGCTAGAAGTCGGCTACGGCCTCATCCCCCTGTTGGAAGATAAGGGCAAGAGCTCGCTCGTCACGCGCATCACTGGCATCCGTAAACAAACATCGCGAGATTTCGGCTTTATCATTCCCTCAGTTCGTATTCGCGACAATCTGAGCCTCGAGCCCAATGGCTATCGCATCACCGTTGGCGGCGTCATCGTTGCTGATGACAAGGTGCAGTCCGCAAAATTGCTCGCCATCCAAGGCGATAAATCCACCATCGCTTTGCCCGGCGAAAAGGTGAAGGACCCGACCTTTGGTCTCGATGCGGTTTGGATTGAACAGCATGATCGCGTGCGCGCCCAAGCCGCCAATTATACCGTGGTTGACCCCTCAACCGTGATCGCCACCCATCTCAATCAATTGCTGCGCCAAAATATCTGCGATCTTTTGGGCCAGGATGAAGTGCAGCAATTGCTGGATCACGTGGCCAAGACCTCGCCGTCGCTGGTCTCCGGCATTGTGCCCAAGGTTTTGACGCTCGGCATTTTGACGCAAGTGCTGAAGCACCTACTGCTCGATCAGATTTCCATTGCAGATTTGCGCCGCATTCTCGAAGCCATGGCTGGTGCCAAGAGCCGCGAGATTGATGACCTGGTCGATACCGCCCGCATCGCACTGGCTCCGATCATCGTGCAGCGTGTCAGCGGCCCGAAAGAGCCCCTCTCCGTCATCACGCTTGATCCTGGCCTTGAGCAAATCATCGTCCAAAATGCGCGCGCCGGTGGCCGCGAGACGGGCATGATTGAGCCGGGCCTCGGCCGCAAGCTGATCGAAAGCTTCCAAGAACAGGGCCGCAAATTGGCCGAACAAGACAAGGCGCTGGTTGTCGTCACAACACCGACTTTGCGCCGTGACCTTTCTTCTCTCGTGCGCCAAGCCGTGCCCGATGGGCTCGTGCTGACCTACAAAGAAGTTCCCGAATCCAAGCGTATCAATGTTGTCGCCGTGATCGGCGCATCAGAGTAACAGGACGTAAGCGATGCTGAACCGTGTTAAAGTCTTCGCAGATGACAGCGTTGAAGCGATGGCGAAAATCACCCGTGAATTGGGGGGGGATGCACGCATCTATTCGACCCGCCAGGTGAATGGCGGGATCGAAATCATCGCCGGTCCACCGGAAGATGAAGACGAAGCAGAAATGGAACGCCCTGAGCGTTTCAATCGGGCTGCCAAAAAAGAAGAGATCAATTTCGCCGATCTTTTGGCAACAGCACGTGCGGCCTCGAGCCCCGCGCGCCCAGCCAAACCTGCACCTTCAGCAAAGCCCGCTGCACGCGCCGCACAACATGCTGCAGCTCTCGCAGGCCATACGAATGCCCGCACGGAAGCAGCACCGGTTGAAGACAATCGTCTTATCGCTCTGGAAAAGTCAGTCGCCGAAATCAAATCCATGCTGGGTTCTGATTTGATGGCCAATGGTCTGCGCGCTGCAGGCGCAACGCCTGAACTCATCGCCGTCTTCCTCGCCCAATCGGGTGCCTATGACCACGACAATGCGGATCGCAAATTCGGCACCTTCTTGGCCAAGCGTCTTCTGCACCCCAATCCAACGGATTTGATTGCCCCGCCACGCGTGATCGTCACGCTGGGCCCTTCTGGTTCGGGCAAGACAACGTTGCTCGCACAAATGGCCGCACGTCTGCGCATGGCGGACCCCGAAGCACGCGTGACTTTCGTCAATGCCGATTCAAGCCGCTTGGGTGCCGCTGAACAATTGCGCGCCTATGGCCGCATCCTCGACATTCCAGTTGTTGATATTGAGCATGTGAATGAATTGTCGGAATTCTCGCAAAGCGTCGATCCCGATCTCACCATGCTGGTCGATATGCCGAGCAATTCGGAAGAAAGCGCCAAACTCCTCGAGACGATCGAAGAGAACCGCTACAATATGGCACCCATTACCCGCATCGGCGTGATTGCAGCCAATCTCGCATCGGATCCAGTTGGCGCCATGCTTGATCGCTACACCAATCTTGATGCGCTCGCGCTGACCAAGCTTGGTGAAGCGCAGCCGACTCTGGCGACACTCGGCAGCCTCGCGCTGCGCCGTGCGCCCGTCGCTTATCTCTCCGCCACCCCGCATCTGACGCGCGGCATGGTCGAGCCGACCCTTGAAGATCTCGAACAGCTGATCCGGGGTGCGATCCCCGGACATCAAGTTCTCCAGTAAGGAAAAGAACCATGCGCGGCAGCACGGCAATCGCAGTTACCAGCGGCAAGGGCGGCGTCGGCAAGACGAATATTTCCGTGAATCTGTCGCTTGCGCTCAGCAAGCTTGGCAAGCGCGTCGCTTTGTTCGACGCGGATTTGGCACTCGCCAACGGCCATATTCTGATGGGGGTCAATCCGGCCAAAACCGTGGTTGATGCGCTCAAGGCGGATGCGCCTTTGAAAGACATTATCACGCAAGGCCCAGAGGGCGTGAAACTAATCTCGGGCGGCAGCGGCCTCACCGAGATGATGAATCTCTCCACCGCCAATCGCCGCAAGATCATCAATGCTTTTGGTGAGCTCGGCCAAGATGTCGACTATCTTGTGGTCGATACAGCGGCTGGCATTGAAGACAATGTTCTCGACTTTGTTCATGCCTGCAATCGCGTGCTTGTGGTGGTCGTGGGTGAACCCGCGGCCTTCATTGACGCTTATGCCTCGATCAAGGTTCTCTCGCAGTCGGGGCGCGTGTCGCATTTCGATATTGTCGTGAACCGCGCGCGCAATGAGGCGCATGGCAAAGACATTTTCAAGCGCTTCAAGGCGATTGTTGAGCGCTTCCTGGATGCAAATATCTATCATGTGGCGACAGTGCCAGAAGACGATCAGCTCAATGCTGGTGTGTCGCGCTGCAATCCCGTCATGCTCTCTGCTCCCAATTCGCGCTCAGCCAAAGCCATTATGGGCTTGGCGGAACTCATCACTGGCCCCAAGGCGACACCTGTGAATGAAGATGCCGAAGCCTTTTTCGCCTCGGAGACAGCCACATGAGCGGACTTCGCGCCTACGCCGAAGCAACGGCCGGCGATCCACGCGAGATCGCGGAACGTGTGCGCTCGCACACCCCGCTGGTCCGCAAAGTCGCCTGGCAGATTCACGGTCGCGTCCGGGATCTGTTCGAAGTGGAAGATCTGATCCAGATTGGCATGCTGACCCTGGTGGAAGCCGCGCAGCGGTTTCAGGATACCGGACAGGCTTCCTTTTCGGCCTATGCCGCTGTGCGCGTGCGCGGAGCGCTGACCGATCATTTGCGCAAAAACCTGACGCTCACGCGTTTGGGCGTACAACGCCGCGATCAAATCCGTGCTGCTGAAGCCGCTATCAAAGCCGCTGGCGCGGACCCGACCAAGCATGAGCTGGTGGCCGAGCATTTGGGCATCACCGTTGGCGAGCTCCATTCCTGGAAGCACAAAGTCGCGGCTGCGCCGAATAAGTCACTCGACGAAATCTATGACGATCATTCCGTCTGGTTTGCTGACGAAGGCCACACGCCCGAAAGCGCAATTGTCGCCGATGAATTGCGCGAAACGCTCAAGAAACATCTGAAGCGTCTCAAAGAGCGCGAGGCTTTGGTGCTGCAGCTCTACTTCGTTGAAGAACTCAATCTTGAGGAAATCGCCGAAGTGCTCGACGTGACCGTCGGTCGCGTGTCGCAGCTGAAGAAAGCAGCGCTCGGTCAGCTGCGCCAATGGATGCAAGAAGACGACGCCTAAAGCCGATGGGCTTAAAAATAAACGGACCCGTTAAATCGGACGGATCCGGATTTCGACGCGGCGGTTGCGCTCGCGTTCTTTGGGATCATCGCTCACAATCGCTGGACGACTGTCACCAAAACTCACAGCCCGCAAAGACGAGCCTGCCAAATGCGGCGAACGGCTCAATTCGCGCAAGACCGCGACGGCGCGCGCGCCAGCCAGCTCCCAATTGTCTTTGTACCGTGTGCTGACAATCGGGCTGGAATCTGCGTGACCCTCAATGGCGATTTCTGATTTCACGCCACCAACAATATCCGCGATCAGTTGGATAGTGCGCTGAGAATTCGCATCCAAATCAGCGGACCCGACGACAAAGTTACCCACAACACCGAGGCTGACAACAACTGAATCCCCTGCTCTCTCGACCGAGAAATTGCGCGCAGGGATATGGTCAATCAAAGCAAGACGCAGATCCTCCACCGCATCCCGAGCGGCAATCGCCGCTGGAACGGGCGCAATCTGCGCCTCATCGTCAGCCAAGTCGCGTGGCATCGTCAGATCCAACGGCTCGAAGGGAATTCTTTTGTCGCGCAAATGCGCGAGCAGGCTTTCTGCATCTTTCGGCACGTTGATGTCGGCCACCGCCTCAGCCGGCGCCACGCGCGCCGCACTGGCCGGATTTTGAGATTGCGCAACCATCAAAGCAAAAAAGGCCATGAGCAAAAGGCCCATGTCAGCCAGCATCATCGGCCATCCCAATGACCGATTGTTTCCGCCTTCATAAATGGTGCGTATCGACATGATCGCTTCAACCATTGCCAACGAGTTTGAGAACCGGCTTGGCCAACGCATGAGGCTGCAGAGCTTCCCGCATCTGGCGCGAAGACCCGCCGCGCGCCAAAACGCACAAACCCTCGGTCATCTTGTCACAAAAATCGCGTTCTTCTCGCAGCCGACGCTGCAAACGCGCCAAGACAGGAACGCCGACGAGATTGGCAAGCACCGCCCCATAGAGCGTTGTCAAAAGTGCCAGGCCAAGCGCAGGGCCAATGGCATGCGGATCGGTCAGATTGCCCAACACACCGACCAGGCCAATCATGGTTCCAATCAATCCCATAGCCGGAGCATGATCAATCCAGCCGCGCCAGCAATCGATTTGCGCCGCATGATGTTCTTCAAGACGAGCCAATTCGCGCTCGAGATAAATGCGCAAACGCTCTTCATCCGCGCCATCGACGAAACGAGCCAGACCATCTGACAGAAAAGGATCATCCACTTGGTGATGCTCGAGCGCGACCGGGCCATCTCGGCGTGCGATCAGTGCCATTTCGTGAAACGAGCCAGCCAAGACATCCAGCCGCGACGCTGCATCGACTTTGCGACGCGACAAAACGGCAAGCGATTGCGCAAAGGGTGCAACGCCCGAGCGCAGCACCGTCACAAGCACTGTGCCGCCACCCACAATCAGAAAAGCGACGGGGTCAATATATTGCAACAACGGGACGGACGCGAAGAGCAGCAGGCCCAGAGAAAGTGCGACGGCTGCAGCAATCGCGATGTAAATGGTGCGCATCAGGTGTCCTCGGTTCGTAATTTGAATTTGCAAGTTCGAGGCCAGATTTTTATCGCTTGTTTTCAGAGACTTAAGATCATGCGACCGCATGGCATCTAAATTGCTGATCAACGCGCGAAACATGTTTTGAATAAACCGGAGCGCATAAGCATGATCCGCATCAATATGACCGGCATTGGCGCCGCCTCACGCGACCTCTCTGTCACGGCCAATAACCTCGCCAATGCGCGCACCACCGGCTTCAAGCGCTCCATGGCGCAATTCATTGAAGCGCGCTCAGAAAGCATGGATGCACGCCCCGGCACGGAAACCGGCTCCGGCACGCGTGTGGACGAAGTACGCCGCACGATCCAGCAAGGCTCGCTAGATTCAACGGACAAGACGCTCGACATTGCCATCAATGGCGGTGGCTATTTCGTCTATGGCGATCCCAAAGCGCAGACGGGCTCGGACCAGCATTTCACCTATAGCCGCGCAGGCGCGCTCACCATTGCCGCGAACGGCAATTTGACCGATCAGAATGGCGCCCCCCTGATGGGACTGCCGGCCGGTTTGGCTGGCAGCGGCGGCACGCCCCAACCAATCAATCTGAACGCGGCGACGGGCGGCAACCCGTCAAATATTCAGACGCTTAGCATTGATAACCGGGGTCTGGTCAGCGTTCAGCTGGCCGATGGACGCAATGTCAAAGTCGCCTCTGTGGCCCTGGCCAGTTTCCGCAATGAAATGGGCTTGAAACAGGTGGGTGGCTCGACCCTCACCGAGACCGATAGCTCGGGCGCTCCGGAATTTAGCAAGGCCAGCTATAATGGCACGGGCGAGATCAAACAGGGCGCGCTGGAAGGTGCCAATGTCGATCTGACCAATGAAATGCTCCACATGATCCAGGCCCAGCAGGCCTATAACGGCAATGCCCGCGCCCTTCAGACGAGTTCGGAAATGCTGCGCTCGGCCATTGAGACCTTGGCAAAATGATCCCGGCTTGCACCCAAGGGTGGCCGTCTGAGGCTCCCCTGTGGGATCGGATAAAATCTGGTGGAACCAAGGCCCAACAGGCCTTAAGCTCATGGTTAACGGGGGATTCTTCCCTCGTCCCAACCTTGGGGTTCCTTGGTGCTGGATCTGCCACCTCTGACACGGCCGCCCATGGCGGCCCCTTCGGCATCGACCGACCTGCGCGACAATCTCGCGCTGTCGCCGCGCCGCGAGGTTTTGGCGCCGGGATTTTCAGCCGAGACATCGAGCGACCTGCCCGACGACATGGCCGAGTGGACACAGTCCGCACGCCAAGATCAATCAGGCTCTCTGCGTCGCACCGAATGGCAGCAACGCACGGGCGGCGCACCGGGCGCCTTGGCCGAACCACGCAGCTGGGATCAATCACGCCCGCTCTACAATCCGCGTGGCGCACCCAGCGACGCGACGCCTGCACTGACCAAGCTGGAAGCACGCGTCTCGTGCGAACCATCTTACGTGCATCATTATGCCAGCACACGCTACGCCAGCGTGTCCTATTTGCCGGTGCTGCTCGCCGAGAAGCGCCAGAGATACGATCTCTTCGCCTGAGGGCTCTCCCGTGACTGAGAAGGAATTTTTGCTGGAGCTTGAGCGATTGCTCAAGCGAACGACGGCCTATACGCTCGAGAAAGTCTACGGAGACGGGGATATCTTGCTGCGCAAGACCGCGACCAAAGCCAATAAACGCGCGCGCAATATGGCCTTTGCCATTCAATCGATCATGCAAAATGATGCGAAGAAACATGGCGGCAAGGGTGGCGGCGGTGGCGGAGGCTGGCTCTGATGGTTCAGACCATTCTCGCTAAAGTGAAAGCCGCCCTAACCGGGCCTTTCGCCATTGCTATTGGCATGTTGCTGCTCGTCGCCATTGGCGGCGGCGTTGGCTATGTCGTGGCCAATCAGCTGATTAAAGCGGAAGAAAAGAAAAAGGCGGAAATGAAAGCGGCAGAAGAAGCCGCCAAGCGTCCACCACCCAAGCCCGAACGTGTGCCGCTGGCCGAGGACGGCCCAAGCCCCTTCGAGCCGCGCTACATCACGCTCGGCGATGAATTCATCTCCAATCTTCCGCAAAAAGGCCGCGCGCTGATCGCCGAAGTCGGCATCGTCACCATGAAGGGCGACAAGGCCGAAAAGACCTTGTCGGATGATCGCATTCCGCTACGCGCCCACACCATGGCGATTTTCTCCGAAATGACGGTCGCTGAAGCCACCGCCGAGGACGCCCAAGACCGCCTGGCTGAGCGCCTCCAAAAGGCCCTGAACGCCGAAATGCGCAAGAAGACCGGGGCCGACCTGATCGATAAGGTTTTCATCAAGCGCTACTATGTGCAGTAACCTATTGATTTTATAGGTGCATTAAGCTGGCACAACAATTGCTGAGAGATGGGAGAACCTATCTAGGACCCGTCTCGACAGATGAACGTACTGGACAAACACCTGGCCCCGCATGCCAACGCCCTGCAGCTTCGTCAGAAGCGCATGGAGGTGATTGGCGCGAATATCGCCAATGCCGCGACGCCAAATTACAAGGCGCGCGACCTCGACTTCTCGTCGGCCTACGAACAGGCGATGAGCGGTCAGGGATCGCTTGCGACCACGTCGAGCGGTCACATTGAGACAGCCTCGGGCTCAGCGCCTGAGACCATGTTCCGCACACCTATCTCTGCTTCCATCGATGGCAACACAGTCGAATTGCATGTTGAGCAACTGCAATTTGCTGAAAATGCCACGCGCTATGAGGCCTCCCTTCAATTTCTGAATGATCGCATTCGCGGTCTGCGCTCAGCGCTCAGGGGTGAATGATGAAGCCGCTCTCCATCTTTGACATTTCGGGACGAGCCATGTCGGCGCAGCAAGTGCGCCTCAACTCGATTGCCTCGAACCTGGCCAACGTCAACACGATTTCGAAGACACCGGAAAACGCCTATCGCGCCATCCGCCCTGTGTTCGAAGCTGAATATCCCGCCTTTCAGGAAGGCAGCGGTGTTGCAACCGTTTCGGCGGTCGATGTGCAGCGTTCGCAAGTGCAGCCGGAAAAGCGCTACGCGCCGAGCCATCCGCTCGCTGATGACGAAGGTTACATCTACGCCAGCAACGTCGACAGCCATGAAGAGATGGTCGACATGCTCGAAGCCTCTCGCCAGTACCAAAACAACATCGAAGTCCTCGCGACTGCGAAATCCCTCATGTTGAAGACCCTCAACGTCGGCAAATAACGGAAGCTAAAGATGACCGAGATCAATGCCCAATCCCAGCAGACGTTGGACTCCCTTCTCACCAAGCTTGGTGCGAAGAAGCTCGATACGTCGGGCACGAAATCGTATAAATCCACGCTCGGCCAGGAAGACTTCCTGAAGCTGATGACCGCGCAGCTGTCGAACCAAGATCCCTTCCAGCCGCAGTCGAACGATCAGATGATCGCGCAAATGGCGCAGTTCTCGACCGTGTCTGGCATCACCCAGCTCAACTCGACGCTCTCTGGTATTCAGACAACAATTTCAGACAATCGCATTGCAACGGCTGCGAATTTCGTCGGCAAGACGGTTCTGGTGCCCGGCAATGTCGCCCTGCCTGATGATGCAGGCGCCATTTCTGGTGCAGTCGATCTGCCCACAGATGCGACGGGCCTGACGCTGCAAATCACCAAGGAAAACGGCGAACTCGTGAAGTCGATCGAACTCGGCTCCAATAACGCGGGCCTCGTCGGCTTTGAATGGGATGGACGTGATGCCAGCGGCACCAAGATTGGCGCACCCCGTTATTACGTAAAGGCGACGATGACAGCTGCAGGCAAGCAGTCGGCCGCTGCCACTGACATTTATGCGCCGATTACGGAAGCGACCGTCGGCACATCTTCGACAGATCAACAATTCAAGGTTGCTGGTATCGGCAAGGTCAATCTGACCGATATCAAATCCTTCAAATACTGAGCGCTCCTCCGAGCACCGAACCAACCCGATAGATCACAGCAAGACAGGCGAAACCGAAAATGTCATTTTATACCTCGCTCACCGGCCTTAACGGCGCGCAGGCAGACATTGCCGCCATTTCGAACAACATCGCCAACGTCGGCACGACGGGCTTTAAACGCTCGCGTGCGGAATTCGGCGATATTTTCGCAACCTCGCCATTGCAAGCTGCGAGCTCCGCGATTGGTTCGGGTACCATTCTGAAATCCATCAAGCAGCAGTTCACGCAGGGTAATATTGAATCCTCGCTGAACGCGCTTGACCTTGCCATCTCCGGCCAGGGCTTCTTCGCCTTGAAGCCGAGCCTGACCTCGACGCAGACCGTCTATA
>CANGFE010000076.1 GCA_947453155.1 Beijerinckiaceae bacterium
ATTGCGCGCGAAGCCGGACTTGAGCCGCTCGCCACAGGCTTGCTCGCCAATCCCGCGCTTGATCCGCGCGTGGAAGCAGAAAAATTCATCGACAAGGAAAAGGGCATCGAGACGATTGAAGCTGCCCTTGAGGGCGCACGCTCCATTCTGGTGGAAACTTTTGCTGAAAATGCCGAACTGATCGGTGATCTGCGCGAGACATTCTGGACGCGTGGCCGACTGCGCTCATCGGTGCGCGAAGGTAAGCAGACGGATGGCGCGAAGTTTGCCGATTATTTCGATTTCTCCGAGCCTTTCACCAAGCTTCCTTCGCACCGAATCCTCGCCATGTTCCGTGGCGAGAAGGAAGAAATGCTTGATCTGAAAATGGAGGCCGATGCCGAGCCACCCGTGCCCGGCGTGCCCACACTTTACGAAAACCGCATCGCGGCCAAGTTCGGTATTTCCAATGCGGGGCGCCCGGCTGACAAATGGCTTTCGGATTGCGTGCGCTGGGCGTGGCGTACGCGTATGGAATCATCGCTCTCCGTCGATCTGCGCGTGCGGCTCTGGCAGCATGCCGAAGAAGAAGCGGTCAAAGTCTTCGCCGGCAATTTGCGCGATCTTCTGCTCGCGGCACCCGCAGGTGCACGCCCCACGCTTGGTCTTGATCCGGGCTTCCGCACGGGTGTGAAAGTGGCGGTGATCGACGCGACCGGAAAGGTCGTCGATACGGCGACCATCTATCCGCATGAGCCGCAGCGGCGCTGGGATGAATCTCTCGCTATTCTGTCCAATCTCTGCCGCAAGCATAAGGTCGAGCTGGTTGCGATCGGCAATGGCACGGCCTCGCGCGAAACCGATAAGCTTGCAGGCGAATTGCTGAAAGGCGCGCCGGAACTCAAGCTCACCAAAGTCATGGTTTCTGAAGCCGGCGCGTCCGTTTATTCAGCCTCCGCTTATGCGTCCTCCGAATTGCCCGATCTCGATGTGTCGATCCGCGGTGCGGTCTCTATCGCACGCCGCCTGCAAGATCCGCTGGCCGAGCTTGTGAAGATTGATCCCAAATCCATTGGTGTGGGCCAATATCAGCACGATCTGTCAGAAGTGAAACTCTCGCGCTCGCTTGACGCGGTGGTGGAAGATTGCGTGAATGCGGTTGGTGTGGATGTGAACACAGCTTCAGCGCCGCTTCTGTCGCGTGTGTCGGGTCTGACGGAATCGCTTGCCCAGAATATCGTGCTGCATCGTGACACCAACGGCCCGTTCAAGAGCCGCACATCTCTGCGCGAAGTGCCGCGTCTGGGTGCCAAAGCTTTCGAGCTTTGCGCGGGCTTTTTGCGCATTCGCGATGGGGATGATCCGCTCGATGTGTCGAGCGTCCATCCGGAAGCCTATCCGGTCGTGCGCCGGATTCTGGAGGCCACTAAGAGCGACATTCATGTGCTCATTGGTAATGTCACGTCTCTGCGCGCGCTCAAGCCCAAAGAATTCGTTGACGAGACTTTCGGTCTGCCGACTGTCTCTGACATTCTGAAAGAGTTGGAAAAGCCCGGCCGAGATCCGCGTCCATCCTTCAAGACGGCGTCTTTCCAGGATGGCGTGGAGAAAATCTCGGATCTACGCCCCGGCATGATCCTCGAAGGCGTGGTCACCAATGTCGCGGCCTTTGGGGCTTTCGTGGATATTGGCGTGCACCAAGACGGCTTGGTCCATATTTCGGCCATGTCCTCGACCTTCGTCAAAGACCCGCGTGATGTCGCCAAGCCTGGCGATGTGGTGAAGGTCAAAGTCTTGGATGTGGATGCCCAACGCAAGCGCATCGCGCTCTCCATGCGTATGGATGATGAGCCCGGCGCCCAGCAGCCGCGCCAGCGCGAGGCGCAGAATGCGGGCACGCAGCGGGCCATCAAGCAGGTGCAGCAAAAGGCGGCACCCTCGGGTGCCTCGGGGGCTTTGGCTGATGCCTTGCGCCGGGCGGGCCTGAACCAGCCCTGACCCCAAGCCTGAAACGGGTGGGAAAGGTCCTGAATTTTCATGGTCAGGGGCGGGGTCAGGGGTGCCCCGCTCTTGCTTTGGCTCCCGTCGCCGCGCCATAGTAGGCCCATCAGGAACACCGCCGGAAAAGAGCGGGGTCAAGGGAGGCACATATGGAATTCCAGCGTCGTGACCTTTTGAAGGGCGCCGCCATGGGCTTGGGCGGTTTGGCGCTTCAGCCCATCTCATCCGCTTTTGCCCAGGCACCCAGCTGGGTGACCCCCGATCTTCTGGCCGCGGCCAAGGCCGAGGGCGGCGAAATCATCGTCTATGGTTCGATGAATGAGCAGGAAGCTCTGCCGCTCTGGAAAGCTTTTGAATCCGCCACCGGCATCCGTGTTCAATTTGTGCGCTCGTCGGATACGGGTCTGATGAGCCGCATCGTGCTTGAAGCACGCGCGCAGCAAAAATCCTGGGACCTTGTGGTCACGACCGCGGTGAGCAAACTCCCGCAGGATTTCTTGCAAGTGCTCGATCTGCCCGAGGCCAAGAATATCGACCCCAACGCCATTGATCCCAAGAAGAAATGGTACGGCGTCTATTCCAATTACAATTCACCCGCCTTCAACACGAAGTTTGTCGACAAGGCGAATTTGCCCAAGACCTACGAGGAAATGTCCCAACGCAAAGATTGGGCTGGCAAAGTGGCGATTGATGGCAATGACAGCCAATGGGTCTATGCCATGTTCACCCATTATGGTGAGGCCAAGGCACGCAAAATCATCAGCGACATGGTCACCAATCTGAAGCCGACGATTGTTGATGGCCATCTGGCTTTGGCGCGTTCCATCGGTCTTGGCGAATATTGGGTGGCGCTCAATAATTACACCAACCTCACCATCAATGTGATGCTGAAGGGAGGCAACACGGATTATTGGGTGATGGAGCCGATGGGCCTCTTTTTCGGTCAGGGCGGCATCAATGTACGCGCGCCGCATCCAAAGAGCGCGCAGCTCGCCAGCAATTTCCTTGTGTCGAAAGAAGCGCAGACTTTGTTGACCGAAGCAGGACGCCTGCCGGTGCGCAAAGATGTGTCGGCCAATCCGCCTGATACATTCACGCGCTTTGGCTCGACCAAAGTCATCCCGGTGAATTTCTCGCCGGAAGATGAAAAGAAGTGGCAGAAGATCACCACGGACTTGTTGAAGCCGCGCTAAGCGGCTTCACGTTTTTAAGAAGAACAGGCGGCATCTAAGCCGCCGTTGTGGAGGAAACAGGTTTTGGCTCTCACCACTGGTATGGATGCTCAGGCTGCGCCGACATGGCGCGAGCGCTTTTTCTCTTTCTCCCCGGCGAAAATCATTGCCGTGGGTGGCGTGGTCTTTGTGGCCTGGCTTGTCGTTGTGCCGCTGGCAGCGCTTTTCTTCACGGCCTTTTCGGAAGATACGATTTACGGGCCGGGTGATTTCACCTTCGACAATTTCATCAATGCCTATACGCAATGGCATTTGCTGAAACTCTTCTGGAATTCGCTGGTCTTTGCGGGCGGCGCCGGGTTGCTCACCCTTGCGATGGGTGGCTTTGTGGCTTGGGCCGTTGAACGCACCGATATGCCGGGCCGCGAAGTGTTTCACTCGCTCACGCTTCTGTCTTTCGCGCTACCGGGTCTGCTCACCACCATGGCCTGGATGCTGATCCTGAGCCCGAATGTTGGCTGGGTGAATTCGCTTCTCAAAATCGCGCTCGGTACCGAAGTCGCGCCGCTCAATATTTATTCGATGAGCGGCATGATCTGGGTTTTGTCGGCCCATTATTTCCCGCTTGCCTACCTGCTGCTCGGTCCCGCCTTCCGCTCGCTCGATGTGCGTATGGAAGAAGCCGCCTATATGTCGGGTGCGCGCACCATGCAGATCACGCGCCGCGTCACCATGCCGATGATGCGTCCCGCCATTCTCTCGACCTTGTTGCTTCTCTTCATTCGCGGCATCGAAAGCTTTGAAGTGCCGCGCCTGATCGGCAATCCGGCTCGCATCGAAGTGTTTACGACCGACATTCAAGCCGCGATCCGCGGCTCGCAGCCGGAACTCGGCACAGCGAGCGCTCTGTCGATCACATTGCTCATCATGTGCATTGTGTCGGTCTGGCTTTATCGCCGCTCAATTCGAAATGCAGAGGCTTTCGCGACCATTACAGGCAAGGGCTACAAGCCGACGCGTATGAAGCTCGGCGTTTGGCGCTGGCCACTTTGTGCTGTCATGGGCCTGCTCTTTGCATTCGCGCTTGGCCTTCCGGTTGCGACACTCATTTGGCAGTCGCTGTTCATCAAGCCGACTTTGCCCTTCATGGCGGGTGCGGGTGAGATGACTTGGGACAATTATGCCTTCGTGCTGGGCTATCCGATTTTCGCCGATGCGGTGAAAACATCGGTCTCGCTGGGGGCTATGTCTGCGACGATCATCGTGGGTCTCGCCTTCTTGCTGGCTTGGGTCGCGCAGCGCGCCATTCCGCGCTTTGGCTGGATGGTCGATTTGCTCGCCTTCCTGCCGATTGCTTTCCCCTCCATCATTGTGGGCGCGAGCATTCTCTTTGCTTATCTGCTGCTGCCGATCCCGGTCTACAACACGATCTGGATTTTGCTCATCGCCTATCTGACGCTCTACATGCCCTATGGCATGCGCTTCGCGTCGGGCGGTCTCGTGCAGATTCACAAAGAGCTGGAAGAAGCCGCGCACACATCAGGTGCGAGCTATGGACAGGTGTTCCGTCGCATTCTGCTGCCCTTGCTCATTCCTGTCGCACTCTCAGCATGGATTTACATTTTCGTTCTCGCCGTGCGTGAGCTTGGCGCGTCCATCATGCTGACAGGTCCGGGCACGCATGTGCTGGGCACAATCAGTCTGACCATGTGGGAAGAGGGTGGCTCTTATGGCGCAGTTTGCGCTTTGGGCGTCATCCAGATTCTGCCGCTGATTGCCATCGTCGCCTTGCTGCGCTGGCTCGAACACCGCATCCAGAATACCGAAAGCCAATAATCTTTTTCAAAAAGGACAAGACAGATGAAACTCTGCCGTTTCGACAATGATCGCTTGGGCGTCGTGATTGGTGACAATGTGCATGATGTCACCGACATTCAAACACGCGTGCGAGCTAGCGCCCCCTATGACATGCGCGGCGATGCTGTGATTGCAGCTCTGCCGCAGATCCGCGGCGAGCTGGAAGAAGCCGCTAAAAAGGCGCCGGGCAAGCCGCTCTCGCAAGTGAAATTGCTCGCACCCGTCGCGCGCTGGTCAAAGACCATGGCCGCGCCGACCAATTACCGCGACCATATTGCTGAAATGGAAGCCGCGCGTTTGGGCGCGCCCTCCAAGATGGGTTCAGATATCGGCAAGGCCGGCATCTTCCTGAAAGCCAATTCCTCTGTGATCGGCATGAACGAAGAAATCCCGATCCGCTTCCCCGATCGCCGCAATGATCATGAAGCTGAAATCGTCGTCGTCATCGGCAAGACCGGCACCGACATTCCGCTCGACAAGGCGCTGGATTATGTCGCGGGCTATTCGTTGGGTCTCGATATGACCGTGCGCGGTCCCGAAGATCGTTCCTTCCGCAAGTCGGTTGATGGTTACACGCCGATGGGCCCGTGGATGATCACCGCCGACGAGATCTCGAATGTCGAAGACATCCCCTTCACCCTGCATGTGAATGACGACAAGCGTCAGGATTCAAATTCGCAGCACATGGTCTATGGCATCCGCCGCCTGATCGAATTTGCGTCGTCCTTCTACACATTGCATCCGGGCGATTTGCTCTACACGGGTACGCCGAAGGGTGTGGGTCCTGTGCAGCCGGGCGATGTGGTGCGTGTCAATTCATTGCCGCAATTTGGCGAACTGCGCATGAAAGTGCGCGCGCATAAAATTGGCGGCTAAAACCATCAAGGGGGGAAATGCTGATGCGTAATCTCACACGTCGCTGCGGCTTGGCGCTCGCGCTCGCCGTTTCATTTTCAATGCAGGCCATGGCGCAAGCGCCCACACCCATTCGCATGATTGGTTTTGGTGGTGCGACCAATCTTCCGGCCTGGGTCGCGCAAGATAAGGGCTTCTTTGCTAAGGAAGGCCTGGCTGTCACTCTCGACAAGACCGCCGGCTCGCAAGAGCAGATGGCCGATGTGATGAATGGCAAATATGAATTCGTCACGACGGCTTTCGACAATATCGTTGCCTATACCGATGGTCAGGGAGCGATCAAATTCGACAATTACGATCTGACCGCCATTTTGGGCGTTCATTCGGGCCTCAACAGCGTTGTCGCCCGTCCCGAGATCAAGACCTATGCTGATCTGAAGGGCAAAGTTCTTGCGGTTGACGCTGTGGCCTCTGGCTATGCAACGGTTCTCTATGAGATCCTGAAGCGCAAGGGGCTCTCCGACAAGGATTACACGCTGATCGCCGTTGGCGCGACAGATGGCCGTATGGCTGCGCTCGAAGATGGCCGCGCGCATGTCGCGATCATTTCTTCGCCGCAGGATATCCAGCTGCAGAAAAAGGGCTTCACCATTTTGGATGATGTGGCTGTGGCTTTGGGCGACTCGCAGGGCTCGGTCTATGCCGTGCGCAAGAGCTGGGCGAAGGGTCACGAAAAAGAAGTGCTGGCTTTGGCCCGCGCTGTGATCGCCGCTCAAAACTACGTGTTCGACAATAAGGATGGTGCGGTGGAAGTGCTGATGAAGCGCACGCCGGGCTTGGCCAAGGCAGATGCTGAAGAAATCTGGAAGCGCCTGACAGGCCCCGGTGGTCTCACCCGCAATGCGGCCTTGAACACCAAGGGCGTGCAGGCGGTGCTCGATCTGCGCCGCGTCTATGGCAACCCCGCCAAGGGCGATGGCGCGACCTATATCGACACGTCTTGGCAGGACAAGCTGAAAGCCAAGTAAGTTAAACGCGTGACGGGGGCTGCGGCCCCCGTCAAAGTCTTGGGCTTGCCAGTGCCACCCCCACCCCTCTAAAAAAGACCCATAGAATTTTGTGGGGGGATGACATGAAAACCATGCGCATGATGGCCGTTGCGGCCGCCGCTTTTTGTGCTGCCGGTGCTGTGCAGGCGCAGGAGCCTTTGAAGATTGGCATGATCACGACCCTCTCGGGTCCGGGCGGCTATCTCGGCCAAGACATTCGTGATGCTTTCCAGCTCGCCATTGACATGCAGGGCGGTAAGCTCGGCGGCGTGCCAGTGCAAGTGCTCGTCGAAGACGATGGCTTGAAGCCCGGCCAAGGCAAGCAGATCTCCGAAAAATTCATGAAGACCGACAAGGTGAAGCTGCTCACCGGTATTGTCTTCTCCAATGTCGCGCTCGCTGTTGTGCCTGACGTGCTGGAAGATGGCGGCATTTATGTGAGCCCCAATGCGGGCCCGTCCAATCTGGCCGGCAAAGAATGTCACGCCAATTATTATGTCGTCTCGTGGCAGAATGACTCGCTGCATGAGAGCGCTGGCTCGAACGCCAACAATCTCGGCTATAAGAAGGCCTTCATCCTCGCGCCGAATTATCCGGCAGGCAAAGACGCGCTCGAAGGTTTCAAGCGCGCGTTCAAGGGCGAAGTGATCGGCGAAGTTTTCACCAAGCTCGACCAGAATGATTTCGCCGCAGAAATCGCCCAGATCCGCGCGGCCAAGCCTGACTTCATCTTCCAGTTCCACCCCGGTGGGGCCGGCATTGCTTTCTTGCGTCAGTACCAGCAGGCAGGCCTGCTCGACACAGTCCCGATGGTTGTGCCCTCGCCCTCGATGGATGCTGTGACATTGAAGGCCATTGGGGAAGCCGCTGTCGGCGTGAATGTGTCGGCGCAGTGGAACAATGATCTCGACAATGCCGCCAACAAGGCCTTCGTCGAAGCTTGGAAGAAAAAATATAACGACCGCCCGATCACCTATTATGCCAGCCAGGGCTATGACACGGCACTCGCTATTGGCGCAGCGTTGAAGGGCACCGGCGGCAAAGTGGATGATGCGAAAGCTTTCCGCACAGCTATGCTGAAAGCAGATTTTGCGTCCGTGCGCGGCAACTTCAAATTCGGCAACAATCAGCACCCGGTGCAGGATTGGTATTCGATGAAGGTCGTGAAGGGTGACGGCGGTGCGCCGATCATCAAGACCATGGGCAAGATTTCGTCCAACACGGGCGACTTCTACGCCAAGGACTGCAAGCTCTGATTAGCTCCGTCATTGCGAGCCATAGGCGAAGCAATCCAGGGGCCACACGTGGCGCCTCTGGGTTGCTTCGCTTCGCTCGCAATGACGGGACGTTTGTTGTCGCATGACCCTCGTTCTTGAACAGCTGTTGAACGGTGTACAGCTCGGCGTCATGCTGTTTTTGCTGGCCGCGGGGCTGACACTCGTCTTCGGCATTATGGGTGTGATCAACCTCGCCCATGGCTCGCTCTATATGGTCGGCGCTTATGCCGCCGCACTTGCCGCAAAAATGACCGGCTCGTTTCTTCTCGCCATTCCTGCTGGCCTTGCCGCCGCAGCACTGACCGGCATGGCGGTGGAATATCTCGTCATTCGTCATCTTTATGCGCGAGATCATCTCGATCAGGTTTTGGCGACCTTTGGTCTGATCCTCTTTTTCAACCAGATGATCATTCTGCTGTTCGGGCGCCAGCCGATCTTCGTCCAGATCCCGCCCTTTCTGTCGGGCGCGATTGATCTGGGCCTCTTTCCTTATCCGATCTATCGGCTGTGCATCATTGCAGCGGGCCTGCTGAGTGCAGCAGCACTTTATTTTCTCATCCAGCGCACGCGTCTTGGCATGCTGGTGCGCGCGGGGGCGACGCATCGCGAAATGGTGCAAGCGCTCGGCGTTGATATCCGCTTGCTCTACACCATTGTTTTTGGTCTGGGCGCATTGCTCGCAGGCTTTGCCGGATTGATGGCGGGCCCCTTGCTCTCGGTGCAGGTCGGCATGGGCGAGCAGATCCTCATCATGACATTCGTCGTTGTCGTGATTGGCGGACTAGGTTCTGTGGCAGGTGCCTTTTGGGGTGCCTTGTTAGTCGGGCTTGTCGACACATCTTTGCGCGCTTTCCTGCCGCAAATCATGCGTGGCTTTATGGCGGGCTCTGAAGCCGACGCTCTGGCGTCCGGCATTTCAGCCATGGGCGTTTATCTTTTGATGGCGCTGGTGCTGCTGATCAAGCCGAAGGGATTATTCCCCGGCCATGCGTAAGATTCTTTTCCCCATCCTCGGTCTGGCGCTTCTGCTCGCATGGCCCTTCGTCGCGGAAAAAATCGGTTCACCTGCGCTGATCACATTATTCACGCGCATGATGATTTTGGGTCTGGCTGCCAGTGCGCTGAACATCGCTTTGGGTTTTGGTGGCTTGGTGAGCCTTGGTCACGCAGCCTTCTACGGCATTGGCGCTTATGCGATTGGCATTTCAACCACACATGCGATTTCCGGCGAGCCATTTTTGGGATTGGTGTCGGGCAGTAATCTCCTGATCGTCAATGTGCTGGTGGCTGTGGTGGTGAGTGGTATGGCAGCTGCCATCATTGGTGCGCTGGCTTTGCGCACCAGCGGCATCCAATTCATCATGATCACGCTGGCTTTTGCGCAGATGGTCTTTTTTCTCTTCCTGGCGCTGAAAGCCTATGGCGGGGATGATGGTCTCACCTTCCGCCGCCGCAATGCCCTGTTCGATTTGAATATGCGCGATGATGCGACGTTCTTTTACGTCACGCTCGGCTTTCTGCTGGTGTGGCTTGGCATCTGCGCGCGCGTGCTTCATTCGCGCTTTGGCCTGTTGCTGGGTGGTATTCGTCAGAATGAGCGGCGGATGCAAGCGATTGGCGTGAATACATTCCGCTTGAAGTGGTTTGCTTTCATCATCTCCGGCATGGGTGCGGGATTAGCGGGTGCGCTCATGGCCAATCTCGGACGTTTCGTTTCGCCCGATCTCATGCATTGGACGACATCGGGCGAATTGCTCATCATGTGTGTGCTGGGTGGGTCCGGGACCATCCTCGGTCCTGTGTTGGGTGCTTTTGCATTGATCGGGCTGGAAGCCACGCTCAATACATGGACCGAACATTGGCAGGCCATTCTTGGCCCGCTGCTCGTTCTCATGGTGCTCGCATTCCGTGGTGGTTTGGCGCGCATCGGAGGGCGCAAACCATGAGTGCGCTGCTGGTCATTGATGATCTCACCAAAAACTTTGGCGGCTTACGCGTGACAGATCACGTCTGTCTCGATCTGCGTGCGGGTGAAGTTCATGCATTGATTGGCCCCAATGGCGCAGGCAAGACGACACTCATCTCGCAAATCATGGGCGAGCTTGCCCCCGACAGCGGTGCTATTCATCTGGACGGTGTACCTCTGGGCTCTTTGTCGCAAGCGGCCCGCGTGAAGCGCGGATTGGCGCGCACTTTTCAAGTGCCGCAAGTGCTCGGCGAATATACAGCGCGTGATAATGTTGTTGCGGCGCTTTATGCGCGTGGTGCATCGGCTAACGAGGCCGATCAGCATTTGGCGCGCGCAGCCATGTCGGCGCGTGCGGATGTGCGCGTGAGTGATCTCTCGCATGGCGAGCGCAAGCAATTGGAACTTGCCATTGCTCTGGCAACGCGCCCACGCATGTTGCTGTTGGATGAGCCGATGGCAGGCCTTGGCCCGGTGGAGAGCACGCAGATGATTTCCATCCTGCAAGGCCTGCGCGGCGAAATGGCCATGTTGCTCGTCGAGCATGATATGAAAGCGGTCTTTGCTTTGGCTGATCGCATTTCCGTTTTGGTCTATGGCGCGATCATTGCGAGCGGCACGCCGCAAGAGATTCAAAATGATCCGCGCGTGCGCGAAGCCTATCTCGGAACGGGGGAGGATTGATGCTCTCGCTGCGTTCCGTCTCCGCCAGCTATGGCTCCAGCGAAGTGCTCTTCGACATTGCGCTTGATGTCGGGGCAGGGGAGGTTGTCACTTTTCTTGGCCGTAATGGCATGGGCAAGACAACGACCATTCGCACGATCATGGGATTGATGAAGCCTTTGTCTGGCCACATTACCTTCAAGGGCGAAGATCTTGATGGTCTGCCAGCTGATCGCGTGGCGCGCCTTGGCATTGGTCTTGTGCCGGAGGGCCGCCAGATTTTTACCGCGCTCACTGTGCGTGAAAATCTCGTTGCAACGGCCGCCAATCGTCTGGGCCGAGACAATCCGTGGACGCTGGCGCGCATCTTCGCGCTCTTCCCGCGTCTTGATGAGCGCCAGGCGCAAAATGGTGCGACGCTGTCCGGCGGTGAACAGCAAATGCTCGCCATCGGCCGCGCGCTTATGACCAATCCGGATTTGCTCATTCTTGATGAAGCCACAGAAGGTCTGGCACCCGTCATTCGTGCAGAAATTTGGCGCTGTATCGAGACGCTCAAACAGGCAGGACAATCCATTCTGATCGTCGATAAGAATCTCGCCGTTCTGGAGCGGATCGCAGATCGTCATTACGTCATCGAAAAAGGCCGCACGATTTGGTCTGGCACAAGTGCTGATCTCGCGCGTGATAGAGCGGAGGTCCATCGCCATGTCGCATTCTGATTTGCGTGACATCACCGCGCGCGCGTCATCTGCGCAGCTCTTGGCCTCCAATGCCTTGCGCGAGGCTCTGTCAGCTGTTGCAGCCGAACTCGCACAACAGGGCGCAACGCCTGCTGATATTTTGCGCCTGCGCATCACGGCGCCCGAGCCGCAGGCTTTTCATCTGTCACGGCGCGAAATGGATTTGGCGTGGCGCGAAGTCTTTGGTGGTCTACGGCGTCCGATCTTTTACCACCAAGGCTCTTTTACAATTGAGGCTGATGCCGCTGTCGCGCCGCCGCGCGCACCACAGCCTGTCTGGAACGGCATGACCATGCCTGAGCTCGCGCGCGCCTATGCGCCGCGTTTGCAAGTGCCGGATATGCAGGCTGTCTTTCGTCAATGGAATGCAGATGGCGCTGTTGCGCGTCAATCCGCAGGCGGTCTTGATCTGCATTACGGGCGCGGCCGCGATGAGATGTTTGATTTCTATCCCGCCACACGTCGTGATGCACCGCTCTGGGTGTTTCTGCATGGCGGCTATTGGCAGGCTTGCACTAAGGACCAGCACGGACAATTTGCAGAAGGTCTGCGCGCGCATGGTTTCTCGGTTGCCATGCTCGATTATCCGCTCTGTCCCGAAACACCGTTGCGCGACATCGTGCTGACCCTTCGTCACGCTTTGCAAGTTTTGCGCGATCAAGCCCAAGCACTTGGCTTTGATGCCTCACGGATTCATCTCGCCGGGCACAGCGCTGGCGCGCATCTGGCGGCTGCTGCTGCGGCTGATCCGCATGGGCCGGCCATTGCCTCGGTTTTGCTGCTGTCGGGTGTGTTTGATCTCGACCCGCTGTTCCATCTGCCCATGGGCCGCATCATCGGTCTGGCAGACCGGGCAGAGGCGCGGGCCCTCTCGCCGCTCTTTTGCCCACAGCCCAAAACGCGCGTCGGCGTCGCCCTGGGGGCTTTGGAGTCGGATGAATTCAAGCGCCAATCGGCAGAGATGGCGGCGGCCTGGGGCGCAGACGCCCCGCTCCATATTGAAAACTGCCATCATTTCAATCTCTTAGAAGAGCTTCGCCGCCCCGGCCCCTTGCTCGATCTAGCTTTGCGCACGGCCTCTGCCTAACTAGACCAAAGAAAATCTTTGGTCTGACCTCAAAGAAATATCTTGGACAAAGGTCGAGTCGTCCCCTTTAATCAACCTAGATCAGAGCTGAGGCCCCCAAAGAGGCGCGAGAGCTCGAAAACACGGGAGGGTTTTACGACTATGGCCGAACAATTCGTTGGACGCGTGTCCGAATTTGCGGACGGCACCCGCCAGATCGTCAAGGTCGGCAATACCGAAGTCGGCGTGTTCCGTCATGAGGGCACGTTCTACGCCTACAGCAATTACTGCCTGCATCAGGGCGGCCCGGCTTGCGAAGGCCTGACCATTGCGAAGGTCGAAGAGCATCTGCGCGAAGACAAGACCTCGGTCGGCCTCTTCTTCTCCGAAAAAGACATGAACTTCGTCTGCCCGTGGCATGGCTACGAATATGACATGAAGTCGGGTGAGTGCATCTCCGACCGCAAGTTGAAGCTCAAGAATTATGAAGTCGTGACCAAGGGAGACGATGTCTATGTCGTCGCCTGAGCGCACGACAGACACAGCGATTTCCGAGCGCGCCATCGCTTTGGCGCGTGAGATTGATCTTGCCACGTTGAATGGCAAGCTCGATGTGGTTGCGCCTGAAGCTATGCATGCGCTGCTGGGTGCCTTGGTGAAAGCCTATGGCGCCAAAGTGGAAGCGGGAGAGCCTTATCCGGTTCTTCCGGGTCCTGCAGTCGTGTCCGGCACGGACGTATTGACCATCTGCGGCGCCATGTTGAAGGCCGCTGACTTGCAAGTATTCGAACTCGGCATGTGGCAGAGCTGGACCGGCCGCTAAAGCCGCGCCTGCTACAGATAATGGGAGAAACTTATGGACCTGATTGCTGACCGCGGACGCCGCGTTACCGTTGAAGAACTCAATACAACGAAGCTGCTGGCTCACGCCGCCGAACAGGCTCGCGCG
>CANGFE010000077.1 GCA_947453155.1 Beijerinckiaceae bacterium
ATGACCACATCGGCATGACGACAGGTTCATAGCGGCCCATGGTCAACCATTTGAAAGCCACGACCACCAAAGTCACCGCGACAGAAATGAAGGTCGAGGCAATCATGAAATTAAGCGCGAGCGAACCCCATTCACCAGCGAGCAAATTCGCGCCGAACCATTCCACCGCCCAAGTGCCGAAGGTGATGAACAACATGGTCGAGAGCGACACATGCACGGCTTCAAAGACAGCGCGCGCAAATTTCTTCCAGAGCGGCGGCTCGTAGGTCCAGTTTTCCGACAGAGCATCGAACTTCTGGCGCACGGGCAATTTGATCGGCGGCGAGCCAAACCATGTGTCATTGGGTGCGATCAGATGATTTTCCGGCGGCTTGGATTTGATGCCGATCAGCGCGCCTTTGGGAATGATGGAGCCCGGCGGCACAACCGCATCATTGCCGACAAAGACATTGGCGCCGGTCTTGACCTTTTTGAGCATCATCCAGCCACGGCGAATATCTTCATCGCCCAGCATGACTTCATCAGCGATAAAATTCTTCTCGCCGATCTCGATAAGATCAAAGCGCCCGGCCAGATTGGTCGAGATTTCCGCGCCTTTGCCGATCTTGGCGCCCATCAGGCGATACCAAGCGCGCATGTAAATGGTGGCAAAGAGCGAGGTCAGCGTTTCGAGTGTAATCTCGGTCGCCAGCGCCACGACCCACATGCGGAAATAGAACCAGCTGTGAACCGAATAGCGGCCCTCTTTCACCCGCGGCAAAACAATCCAGCGCACGCAAGCAATGAAAGCCACCGTCACCAGCACCATAGCAAAGGCCGTTGGCCAAGCCAGGATCGGGATCATCGCCATATAGATGACGCGATCAAAAGACGCGATGCCGACAAATTCGTCGAGCGTGTTGAACACCCAGAAAGCCGGAAAGATCGGCAACATGCCGATCGGCGGGATCGCCAACATGGCGACCGTATAGCAGAAAGTCTGCAAAGCGCGGCGCCAGACTGTTGTCTGCGGAAACTCGTCCATGACGGAGGGATCATTCATCCCGACCTTGCGCGCCGGGCTTCCATCCCAGACTTCAAAGTCAGGAATATGCGTGCCCGCGGGCACAGCTGTGAGGTCTTTAATCTCCGCGCCATCGCCCAGCCGCACGCCGCCTTCAATCACGCAAGACGAGCCGACATAAGCATCTTTGCCGATGAAAACCGTCTCGATGATCAACTCGTTGCCGACCACACGCGCATTGGTGATCTCGGTTTTGCCGCCGACACAGCAGCCTTCGCCAAAGGTGATGAGATCAATCGCACCGGAATCGAAATCGCTGATGATCGCATCTTCACCGACCTGCGCACCGATGGCGCGCAGATAGATGCGCATCAAGGGCGACGCCTGAAACCATTTGAGATGAGTAAGACCGATGAGGCGTTGCGCCAGCCACCAGCGGAAATAATAAACACCCCAAAGCGGATAGCGCCCCGGCTTGGTGCGACCCAAAATCAACCATTTGCCGGCAATGGCCAGAGCAATGGTGAAAATCGTGATGCAGACATAAACGCCAAACAGCGAGATGATTTCAGAGACAATGCTCGCATCAGGGCTGGTGAGCAGCATGTAGGAAATGAACACACCGAGCCATTGCGCCGTCATCAAGGCAATGATGAAGGGCAAAACAATGGCTTGCGCCAAACCACAGAGAAAGCGGCGGCGGAACGGCGGCGGCTCGAAAGACAGATCGCGCGTCTTGGCGACATGGGCGAATTTCGTGTCGAGCATTTCGCCCAAGGCACGCAAATTGCGCGTGTCGTAAATGTCTTGCAGCGTAATGCCTTCAAGCCCGGCATTTTGGCGCACCAGCGAGACGAAACGCGCGGCCAAGAGTGAATGACCGCCGAGATCAGTAAAGAAGTCCGCGTCAAACGGGATAGCTTGCGGCGGCAGTACGGCTTTGGCGGCATCCAGCAATTTAGCTTCGGTCGGCGTGCGCGGGTCTTCCTGCTCTTCCGTGCTCGCCACGCTTTGCAGCTCGATTTGTTTTAGATGATTGCGGTTGATCTTGCCCGACGACAGGCGCGGCAATTCATCAAGCTCTTCAAAACGTGCTGGCACCATGTAAGCGGGCAGGCGCTCGCGCAAGATCGTGCGCAGATTGCGCGGATCAATCGTCACCTGTGCGGCTTTATCGGCGACCAGAAAAGCGACGAGTTCATCGACCTCATGCTCACGGCGCAGAACAACTGCGGCCTGCACAATGCCCGGAATATCGGTGAGCTTGGCTTCAATCTCGCCGAGCTCCACACGGAAGCCGCGGATTTTCACCTGATCATCGATGCGCCCGCGGAAAGAAATATCGCCATTGGCTTCCATCACCACCGCATCGCCCGAGCGATAGAGCACGGGGTCGCGACCATCAGAGGCGAAAGGATTGGCGATGAATTTTTCGGCCGTCAGCGGCGCGCGGTTGAGATAGCCTTTGGCGACACCCGGCCCGCCAATCAGCAATTCGCCTTCGACACCGCGCTCAAGCAGATTGAGCGCATCATCGGCGACATAGCAGGAATAATTGGCAATCGGCTTGCCGATGGTGATCGGCTCGCCGGGACGCACTTGTGTCGCTGTCGCCACGACAGTCGCTTCGGTCGGACCATAAGTGTTGAAAATCTTGCGGCCCGGTCGCGCCCAGCGTTGCGGCACGGACGGCGGACAGGCTTCACCACCCAGAAGAATGAGACGGATGGACGCCACATCGCGCGCCAACATGGCAAGCAAAGTCGGCACAGTGTCGAGCACGGTGATGCCGACTTCGTCCATCAAAGCAGGGAGCGCATCTGTCTCGCCCATAATCTTCGGCGTGGCGACAAAGAGCGAAGCGCCGACGAGATAGGGAATCCAGATTTCTTCCATCGACAGATCGAAGGCGACGGAGGCGCCTTGGAAAACCACATCATCTGCGCGAATGCCGTAAAGCTCATTGGCTGAGCGCAGATAATGGCAAATGTTGCGATGGGAAATGACAATGCCCTTGGGCGTGCCTGTCGAACCTGATGTGTAAATCAGATAGGCGGGCATATCGGGCCGCGCACCTAAAGCACGCGCATTCACCTCTGACGCATCTTCCGCATCATCCAGATCATGCGCGCCGACAATCGGGCACGGCATATTGAGCGTCAGATCGCCTGCATGAAAATCATCCGCAAGAAGAAGCTTCGCGCCTGCATCGGCAAGACACACGGCAATGCGCTCAGGCGGCGCATCGGCATCAAAGGGCAACCAGGCAGCGCCTGACTTGGTGATGGCAATTTGCGAGACGAGCAAATCCGTGCCGCGCGGCATCCAGAGGCCCACCACATCGCCGGGGCGAATGCCACGACGCAACAGACCACGCGCGACAGATGTCGCCGCGCGATCCACTTCCGCATAAGTGAAATGATGCCCTTCAACGAGATGACATTCTGCATCGGGCGTGCGCTTGACGGTCGCGGCAAAAATTTCGGCCAGCAATTCATCGCGCAGAAAATCATCGCGCTGCGCGCCATGCATCACTGCAGGCGCAAGAGCCGGTTCATCAATGGGCGCATCGGGGCGGTCGTGGGTCATGTCAAAGAAGGGCTGACGCATCAGGTCTCGGGCGGTTTGCCCGTCATCAGGTCAGTCGCACGCCCTCCTCTGGAAACCGCAAAGCCAAGCCACCCCGAATCTATCTCGAGATAAGCCCGTGAAAGATAAAACAGAAAGCGACTGAATGGCAGCTGAATACGGCAATTTCAGAGAGGTTAGCCCCTCAAATCCAGCGATAAGTGCCCGCCTCAAAAACAAGCACCCGCCCCTGCCAAATGTCGCAAACGGGCGCACGTTCCGTGGGCACATTGCTCAGCACATGCATCAGGCAGCGCGCCACGCCACCATGGGCCACCGCAATTGTGTCGCGCGTGAGGGAGGCGAGCCACGGCCGAAGGCGTTCCGCGCACATGGCATAGCTTTCGCCACCAGGCGGCTGCATGTGCCATTTGTCAGCCTCGCGGGCACGCGCGCCCTCGGGATCGCGCTGCTGCACTTCGGGCCAAGTTAGGCCTTCCCATTGACCGAAGGTGATTTCGATCAAAGCCTCGTCGAGGCGATAGGCGAAGGGATCCAGCTTGAGCGCGCCGCGCGCCAATTCCATCGTGCGGCGGGCGCGCGACAGGGGCGAGCAGACGAAATCATAAGCGCCAAGCGCCTCGGGCGTGCGGCCCAGAATACGGCCAACGATCTTCCCCGCCCGTTCAGATTGGGCGAGACCTTTGGGATTGAGCGGTATGTCATGCTGTCCCTGCAAACGGCCTTCCGCATTCCAATCGGTTTCACCGTGGCGCAGAAAGATCAGGCGATGGGGCAACTCAACGATCATGGGCGCGTGTCAGACTGTTTCCTATGCCGCGCCCTGTCGTGTCAGTCCTTGCCGACGGAGATGTCGGGCGCGGAGGGATTTTTCATACCAACGACATGATAACCCGCATCGACATGCAGGATTTCACCCGTCATGCCCTTGGACATGTCGGACAGAAGGAAAGCGGCTGTATCGCCCACTTCTTCAATCGTCACGGTGCGGCGCAGCGGCGCATTATATTCATTCCACTTGAGAATATAGCGGAAGTCGCCAATGCCGGACGCTGCCAGTGTCTTGATCGGACCAGCCGAAATCGCATTCACGCGGATGTTCTTTTCGCCCAGATCAGCGGCGAGATAACGCACAGAAGCTTCCAGCGCAGCCTTGGCCACACCCATCACATTGTAATGGGGCATCCATTTTTCGGCGCCGTAATAAGACAGCGTCAAAAGCGAACCGCCTTCCGTCATCAGCTTTTCAGCGCGCTGCGCAATGGCTGTGAACGAGAAGCAGGAGATGTTCAGCGACTTGTTGAAATTGGCTTCGCTCGTGTCGACATAGCGACCCGTCAGCTCGTCCTTGTCGGAGAAGGCAATGCAATGGACGACGAAGTCGATCTTGCCCCACAAGCGCTGCACTTCAGCAAAGACGGCATCGATGGAGGCCGCATCCGTCACATCGCAATGGCCGACAACCGCAGCGCCGAGTTCGGCAGCCAGCGGGCGCACGCGCTTTTCCAAAGCGTCACCTTGAAACGTGAAGGCGAGTTCCGCGCCCGCTTCCCGCGCTGCCTTGGCAATGCCCCAAGCAATGGAACGGTTGTTGGCGACGCCCATCACGAGGCCGCGCTTGCCAGCGAGAATGCCGGAGGATTGGGGGGCTTGGGTCATAAGGATCCTGACAGAAACGGGTGCCAATAGCGCTTCAAGCGCGAGCGGCACGACGCAATTTCGAACTCTCCCCGCGTTTAAGGGAGCCGTGCCCCGAAGGCAAGCACTCCCGCACCCTTCAGCGCCCCTCAAAAAACCGGGGAGGAGCCACAAATCGGCCCCTAGGCATGGAGCTAAGTGTTTGCTAAACTGTTTCTATTGATCAGGAATTTAATTTAAAGGGCTAATTCTTTGCCGGACACAGCCAGCCTTTCCGCGCATCTTCCGAGCCTCCGTCGCTTCGCTGCTGCCCTTTGTGGCGCGCCCAAGGAGCGGGCGGATGAACTGGTACTGCGGGCCCTCCACGCCGTTCTACGTGACCCCCCGGCCAAGAATGAAGCGCTCTTGTGCCGGAAATTGCGCGCGACGCTGGCACATCTGGCGCAGATCCGCGCCCTGCCCCGACCAGCCCCTCAGGCCCAGACCCACCCTTGGGAAACGGCTTTGATCGATCTGCCAGCGGGACATCGCGCGGCCCTGATCCTCGTTTCGGTCGAGGGCTGCTCTTATGAAGAAGCGGCGCAGACTTTGGGCATCAGCCGGGCCGTGCTGATTGGCCGGCTAACCGCCGCACGCCTCATGCTCGCGCGCAGGATGGATGAGATGAAAGGCGGCGCCATCCGCGCGCCCTATCTGAGGCTCGTGAAATGACCCCGCCGCGCTTGATCACCGATGCGGAACTCTGCGCTTTTCTCGATGGAGAATTGCCGCCCGCGCGCGCAAGCGACGTTGCGGCCATCGCGCAATGCAATGGCGAGATGCAAAGCAAATTGAAAATCTGGCGCGCACAAGACCAATGGCTGCGCGCCACTTTTGCGCCACTCGCCCATGAGCCCGTGCCGGATTTGCTCACGCAAGCGCTGCCTATAGAACGCGCGCCGCCTTTTCCTCGTCCTGTGGAAAGCGGACCTGCACACATCATCCCGCGCGATGAAACGCTGAAGTGGAAGATGATTTCGCTAACGCTCGGCGCCCTGCTTTTTGCCACAGCGCTTTATGCGAGCGGGCTGGTGCCCGGCACGGCGCATGGTCAAACCATCACTATTGAAAAATGGATGGATCAGCCGAGATCTTTGCGCGGATCATAAGGGCGCGTCGTCTGCCAATGGCGCATCAGATCTTCCAATTCCGCTGATGGCTGGTCGGGCATGAGGATGCGCGGCGTGAGCAGAAGATCACCCGCCGCTTTGCCATCACCTGCCGGAAGACCCTTGCCGCGCAGGCGCATTGTCTTGCCGCCCGTCACGCCGGGGGGCAGTGTCAGCTCCACTTTGCCAGACAAAGTCGGCACCTGCACTTTGCCACCCAGCACCGCTTCATAAAGCGTGATGGGCAAATCAAGACGCAGGTCATGTCCTTCAACACGGAAGAAGGGATGACGCGCAATCTTCACCGTGATCATCGCATCGCCTGCCGGACCATGGCCCGGCCCCGGATGACCCTGACCTTTGAGGCGGATTTGCTTGCCGTCTTCAATGCCGGCGGGAACCGCAACATCCAGCGTCTTGCCGGTTGGCAAAGACACACGCGCGCTGGTGCCATGCACAGCATCGCCCAGCGAAATCGTCACCGTATGTTCGACATCTTTGCCGCGCTGGGGCTGCGCGTTCTGCTGACGGCCCCGACCGCGCCCGCCAAACAGATCGAAGAAGTCGCTGGCTTCAAAACCACCGCGACCACCGCCACCACCCTGACCGAAGGGCGAGCCACCCATATTGAATTCGAAATTTTCGAACGGATTGCCACCGCCCGCGCCACCGCTACGACGGAACGGACCGCCGGCGCCAAAACCCTCAAAACCGCGCGGCTTGCCATCGGCATCAATCTCGCCGCGGTCAAATTGCGCGCGCTTCTTGTCGTCGCCCAGAATCTCATAGGCCAAGGAGACTTCGGAAAATTTCTCCTGCGCCTTGGGGTCGCCCGTGTTCTGGTCGGGATGGAATTTTTTGGCGAGCTTACGGAATGCCTTTTTCACCTCGTCGGCCGAAGCCGACTTGGGCACGCCAAGCACTGAATATGGATCACGCATGAATGAGCCCAATTTGTCCCCCGCCCCTTGAGGCACGGAGGGTGTTCGTCTCGACCTTTATGTGGGTGGGATGGGCTTCTGTGCAAGGCCGGAGCAGCCTTGGGCTTAAAAAACGCCCGGAATCGCACTCCGCGCGCCTCTCATGCTAGACTGAAAGCCAGAGCTTGGGGGCCAATCCGCCCCATCCCCGCCCGATCAGGATGCCGAACCAGCATGACCAATGACTTTACCGACGCGCAGGAACCCTTCGCCCTTTTCGAACACTGGTTTGCCGAGGCGAGCGCAAAAGAAATCAACGATCCGAATGCCATGTGTCTGGCCACCGTCGACAAGGATGGCCTGCCAGATGCGCGCATGGTTCTATTGAAAGGTCTGGAGCCGCGCGGTTTCGTTTTCTACACCAATAGCGAAAGCGCCAAGGGCAACGAACTCTCGCACACGATGAAAGCCGCGCTGATCTTCCATTGGAAGTCGCTGCGCCGTCAGGTGCGCGTGCGTGGCCCCGTGGAAATGGTGAGTGCGGAAGAGGCTGATGCTTATTTCGCCTCACGTCCGCGCGACAGCCGCATTGGTGCATGGGCGAGCAAGCAATCACGCCCGCTGGAAACACGCTTTGCTCTGGAAAAAGCTGTGGCGCGCGAAGCAGCGCGTTTTGGCTTGGGCGAAGTGCCACGCCCACCCCATTGGAACGGCTATCGCATTCGCCCCGTGCAGATTGAATTCTGGCACGACCGCCCGTTCCGCCTGCATGATCGCGTGACTTTCTTCCGCGATGAACCAGACGGCGCGTGGCATAAGGAGCGGCTCTATCCGTGAGCCGCCTTTATCCGGACCGTCCCATTCTGGCCGCCAGCGTTGCTGTTTTTCGTGACGGCAAAGTTTTGCTTGGCGCGCGCGCCAATCCACCCGCAGCGCATGTTTTCTCGCTGCCCGGTGGTGTGGTGGAAATCGGTGAGCCGTTAGAAGATGCGGCTCTGCGCGAATTGTTGGAAGAAACCGGCGTGCAGGCGCGCATCATCGGCTTTGCGGGGCATACGCAAGTCATCGAAAAAGACGAGCAGGGCAAAGTGCGCCGCCATTTCGTTGTCGCGAGCTTTGCTGCCCATTGGATTAGCGGAGAGGGCACGCCCTCAGCCGAAGCGCCAGAACTTCTCTGGGTCGATCCGCAGCATCTCGGCGATCTGCCGGTGACGCCCAATTTGCCAAACATTCTGGCCCAAGCCGTCAAGCTGGCAGCGCCCCTCGCGCGTTAACCTTTCCATAAGACATGTGTCGCAGCGGAAGAAATCACAGGCTAAAGTCCAGCCCGTGATGAACAACGCTTTTCTCTCCTCCCTGATCGAAGATCCGGACACAGCCGAAAGCCGCCGCGAGGCGCTCGGCTTTGTGACCGATGCTTTTGCCGAAGCCATTATGGCGGGCGTCGAAAGCGAGGACTTCGCCCATGCCGCGCTCTTTGCTGCCATGCAGGAGCTTGTTGTGCTGCATGGTGAGGAATTGGCAGCGCTTTTTGCCAAAAACCTGCCCGAACGCATTCTCTCGGGCGAGTTTTCCCTGACCCATCGCCACTAACACCCGACAAAGGCTTGCGCCCTGCGGCCGCAGCCTTAAGTAATGAGGGTCACTCATTTTTCGGGGAGCCCTGCGCCATGCCAACAGCTTATCTCGACGATCGCGCCGTGCTGCGCATCGCCGGAGACGAAGCCCGCGGCTTCCTGCAAGGCATTCTCACCTGCAATATGGACCGCGTGAGCCCGACCCAAGCAGGTTTTGGGGCGCTGCTATCTCCGCAGGGCAAAATCCTGTTTGATTTTCTGATCGTGGAAGAGGGCGACGGCTTTTGGCTCGACACAGCGGCCAGCCAAGCCGAGGCCCTCGCCAAACGCCTCACCATGTATCGGCTGCGCGCACCCATCACCATCACACCCGCCCCGCTGGCTGTCATGGCCGCTTGGGATGGCGCGCCACTGCCGGGCTTTGTCTATGACGATCCGCGCCACAACAGTCTCGGCCGCCGCGCCTTAGTCGCGCGCGACGAGGCCAAGGGCGATGCGACCAGCGACGCCTATCATGCGCATCGCATCATCTGCGGCGTGCCCGAAGCGGGACGCGATTTCCCCTTCGGCGAGATTTTTCCCCACGACGCCGATATGGATCTGATCCACGGGCTCGATTTCAAAAAAGGCTGCTATGTCGGCCAAGAGGTCGTCTCGCGCATGGAGCATCGCGGTGGTGTGCGCAAACGCATCCTCCCCGTCATGCTGCGCGGAGATGCCCCCGCCCCCGGCACAGCTATTCTGGTAGGCGAAATCGCCATCGGCACTTTGGGCAGCATGGCGCCCTCGGGCCATGCGCTGGCCTTGGTGCGCACCGACCGCGCCGAAGAAGCCATTTCAGCCGGACAGACGCTGGTTGCGGGGTCAGCCATTGTGGAATTGACCCCAGACCATATGGTCAAATCCTGATCTGCCCTTTCGCTCAGGCAGGCCGACCGATAAAATCCGCACATGAATGAGCGCGCCGCCCGCACACATGTGATCTATCCCGATGGGCGCGCCCGCTGCCCATGGCCGGGCGATGACCCTTTGTACATCAAATATCACGACACCGATTGGGGCGTGCCCGAATGGGATGACCGCGCTTTATTCGAAAAGCTCATTCTCGATGGTTTTCAAGCAGGCCTCTCCTGGATCACCATTTTGCGCAAGCGCGACAATTTCCGCGCAGCCTTTGATGATTTCCAGCCTGAAAAAATCGCGGGCTATACGCCGCGTAAAATCGAAAAGCTGATGAATGATGCCGGTATTGTCCGCAATCGCGCCAAGATCGAGAGCACGGTGATCTCAGCGCGCTCGTGGCTTGCCATTCAGGAACAGCAAGGCTTTTCCAACTACCTCTGGAATTTCTTTGATGGCGCGCCGATCCAGAACAATCTGCGCAAAATGGGCGACATGCAGACGCAATCACCCCTCACCGTCACAATCAGCAAAGATCTCAAAAAGCGCGGCTTCAATTTTTGTGGGCCGACGATCATCTATGCTTTCGCGCAAGCAGTCGGCATGTTCAATGATCATCTCGTCGGCTGCCATTGCCACCAAAAGTGCCTGAAATTGGCAAAGAGGAAAAAATAATGCCGCCCCGCAAGGAACCACCCCGCGCTTGGCAGCGCATGCTCTCGGGCCGCAGACTTGATCTGCTCGACCCCTCGCCGCTCGATGTCGAGATTGAGGATATTGCCCATGGTCTGGCGCGCGTGGCGCGCTGGAACGGGCAGACACGCGGGCCCCACATCTTCTCGGTCGCGCAACATTCCGTGCTGGTCGAACATATTGCGGGCCATCTTGATACGAATATTTCGGCCAAGACGCGCGCCATGGTGCTTTTGCATGATGCGCCTGAATATGTGATCGGCGATATTATCTCGCCGTTCAAAACAGTGATTGGCGAAACCTACAAAGATGTCGAAGCCCGTTTGATGGCGGCCATTCATCTGCGCTTTGCTTTGCCCGCCAAGCCAGCGTCGCTCGTTCATAAAGTGACGAAGGCGGCTGACCGCGCGGCCGCCTTTATCGAGGCCACGCATCTGGCGGGCTTTACTTTTGAAGAGGCGGACAAGTTTTTTGGCCGACCCGATATGTCGCTGCGCGACATTGAGCATTGGCTGGCGCCGATCTCCTCGCAACAGGCGGAAGAAATTTTCCTGACGCGCTTTCGCGTGCTCGAAGCCGAATTTGCGGATGAGGCCTAAACCATCATGCCGAAGATTCACGTTTGCTCCCTGTCAAAGCTCGAAGAGGCCGCCCGCACCACAGGCGCCAAGAGCCTTGTCACGCTGATTAATGTGAATACGCCTGTTGAAACGCCTGACACGATTGCACGCGAGCGGCATTTGTTCGTGGGCCTCTCCGATATTACGCAGGCGCTCGACGGCCATGTGCTGCCCGAGACTGCGCATGTGGCGCAATTGCTCGACTTTGTGCAGGCGTGGAACAGACGCGAGCCTTTGCTCATTCATTGTTATGCGGGTGTCTCGCGCTCGACGGCTGCCGCCTATATTTCCTATTGCGCCTTGCACCCTCAAGCCTGCGAGCGCGAAACCGCGCAACGCTTGCGACAGCTCTCGCCCACGGCCACACCCAATGCACGGCTCATTGAACTTGCTGATGCGCATCTCCAGCGCGACGGCCGCATGATCGCCGCCATTGCCGAGATTGGCCGCGGCGAAGATTGTTTTGAAGGCGTGCCCTTTGCTTTTGAGGTGGCCGCATGAGTGGCGCACCGCAAAAACTGCCGATTGAAATCGGCCTCACCGCAGCCATTGTCGCGGTGAATAATGTGTCGGGTGACAAGCCCGAGCCCACCATTCTTGTGGCGCGTGAAACGGCGCCCAAAAGCGCGACAGCCTTACCCTCCGGCCCGTTTGATCCGGTCGTGCATCGCACGTTTGAAATCGGTCTGCGCGCTTGGGTATCGGAACAAACGGGTGTGCCGCTCGGCTATGTCGAACAGCTCTACACTTTCGGTGATCGTGGCCGCCATGCTGAAGTGGGCGATCGCGAACCCCATGTTGTGTCGGTCGGCTATCTCGCGCTCACACGCACCGGCGAGATTGCGCAAGAAGCGCCTGATGCGACTTTTCGCTCTTGGTATACATTCTTTCCGTGGGAAGATTGGCGCAATGGTCGGCCTGAATTGCTTGACCAATTGCTCATACCCAAACTTGAGACATGGGCAGCGCAAGAAAGCGCGCCGTCTGTTGGGCGCCTGTCGCGTCGCGAACGCGTGAAACTTTTGTTCGGCACGGATGGCGCGCCCTTTGACGATGAAAATGTGCTCGAACGCTATGAGCTGATTTACGAGGCGGGCCTTGTGGAAGAAGCCCATCGTGACGGCCATTCCAAACAGGCTATGGCGGCGGTTGCGCAATTGGGCCAAACGATGCGCCATGATCATCGGCGTATTCTCGCGACCGCCATGGGCCGCTTGCGCGCGAAAATGAAATATCGTCCGGTGATTTTCGAATTGATGCCCGAGACATTTACGCTGACGGCTTTGCAGCGCACGGTGGAGGCGATTTCGGGCCGTCACTTGCACAAGCAGAATTTCCGCAGACTGGTCGAGAGTTCGGCGGTGGTGGAAGCCACCGGCGAGATGAGCCATGCGACTGGCGGGCGGCCTGCCGCCCTTTTCCGCTTCCGCCGCGAGATTTTGCAGGAACGCCCCGCGGCAGGCCTGCGAGTCGGCGCGCGCACGTGAATCATGCTAGAGACATTTTGAAACAAGGATTGCACCCGTGAGCGAGATCCCGAAAGACATTGCCAAACTGCCCTTCGAAGAGGCCCTGCGCCGCTTGGAAGAAATCGTCTCACAGCTCGAAGGCGGCCAAGTGCCGCTTGAGAAGAGCATCGAGATTTACGAGACGGGCAACCACCTGCGCACGCATTGCGAAGCGCTGCTGAAAAACGCTGAAGCACGGATCGAAAAGATCACGCTTGCGCCCAATGGTCAGGCAAAGGGCACTGAACCGCTGGACGTGGAATAACAGCCCCGTCATTGCGAGCGTTAGCGAAGCAACCCAGAAGCCTCACGTGTGGCTTTGAACTGCCACATCGCACACGCCCCTCCTCGTCATTGCGAGGAGGGCGTCAGCCCGACGTGGCAATCCATAGCACTCACCTTTTGGCATTAGCGCTATGGATTGCCGCGTCGCTGCGCTCCTCGCAATGACGGACGCAAGGGTGCGCTGTCAATTAGCCGCCGATCTTCGAGAAATCTGCCACCTTGTGAACCGCACCGCGTAGCGCCACGCGCGGCTCTGGGTTGCCGCGTCGCTGCGCTCCTCGCAATGACGGCGCGGGGCGCGCCGTCAGTTAGCCGCCGATCTTCGAGAAATCCGCCACCGTGTGAACCGCACCGCGTAGCGCCGAGAGCAGGCGTAGGCGGTTGAGGCGTTTTCCCGCATCCGCATCATTCACCGTGACATCTTCGAAGAATTTATCGACCGGTGCGCGCAGAGCGGCCAGCGCTTTCATCGCGCCCGCAAAATCTTCTTTCGCGACACAAGCCGCAGCCGCTGATGTGGCAGAGGACTCAGCACCCGCCAGCACCTTTTCAGCATCGGTCGCATCGGCGCCACCTTTATAGGCCG
>CANGFE010000078.1 GCA_947453155.1 Beijerinckiaceae bacterium
GACGCCTCTTCCACCATCCATCTGACAAGCCCACCGAACGACAAACCGGCATAAGCCGCGAGTTCTGGCACGAGTGAGGTCTCGGTCATGCCTGGCTGGGTGTTGACCTCCAGAACAATGACCTCACCCGAACCATCGGGGCGATCATCGAAACGGAAATCTGCGCGACTCACGCCACGGCAGCCGAGGGCCTCATGTGCCTTGAGGGCCAATTGTTGAACGATCTGGTAAATATTTCCTTTAAGGTCGGCCGGAAGAATGTGGATTGAGCCACCTTTTGTGTATTTCGCCTTATAATCGTACCAACCGCCGTCCGCCGCCCGAATTTCTATGATTTCCAAGGCCTTGTCGCCCATGACCGCGCAGGTCAATTCACGCCCCGGCACGAATCGCTCGGCCAGCATGGCGTCCCCATAGGCCCAGTCATCTGCTCCTAAATGGGACGGTGGGGGGTCCCCAGCGTTAACGATTACCACGCCGAACGAAGACCCCTCGCAAACGGGCTTCAGCACATAGGGCGGGCTCATGACATGGGTCTTGGCCGCTTCATGACGGCTCACCACGCGACCTTCCGCAACGGGAATGCCGGCCGCTGCCATGACGATCTTCGCTTGCTGCTTGTTCATCGCCAAAGCCGAGGCCAGCACGCCCGAATGTGTGTAGGGAATTTGCAGGACTTCGAGAATGCCCTGAATGGTGCCGTCTTCACCCACTTTGCCATGCAATGCATTGAAGGCGACATCTGGCTTCAGCTCACTCAGCCGCTGCGCAATATTGCGATCCACATCAATCTCGGTGACGCGGAAACCCTCGTCCCGCAATGCTTTTGCGCAAGCAGCCCCCGAGCGCAGAGAGATTTCGCGCTCGGCCGACCATCCACCCATCAGCACGGCAACATGCTTGCTCATGTTTCTCACTCCACGCGCTTCAGGCAATGCCGATGCGCTTGATTTCCCATTCAAGCTCGATGCCCGAATTGTCTTTCACACGACGGCGAACTTCTTCGCCGAGATTTTCAATGTCGCTCGCCGTGGCATTGCCGCGATTGATCAGAAAATTGCAGTGCATCTGCGACACTTGCGCATCGCCCACCACAAGACCACGGCATCCGGCGGCATCAACCAACTGCCAAGCCTTGGCGCCTTGCGGATTTTTGAACGTAGAGCCGCCGGTCTTCTCTTTGATCGGCTGGGCGGCTTCACGCGCCGCCGTGATCTCATCCATTTCGGCCAGAATATCTGCCGGAACGCCCGGCCGACCTTGGAAAAGCGCCTGCGTGAAGATGATGTCAGCAGGCACAGAGGAATGGCGATAGGAAAAGCCCATATCGGCATGGCTGAAGACATGCGGCTTGCCCTGACGATCCAATCCACGCGCTTCGATCAGCACGTCCGTCGTCTCGCCGCCATGAGCGCCTGCATTCATGCGCAGCGCACCACCGATGCAACCGGGAATACCGCGAAAGAAAGACAGGCCCGCAATGCCTGCATCAGCCGCAGCACGGGCGACTTTGACGTCGGGCACAGCCGCACCTGCGCGAATGTGTGTGCCATCTTCGACTGTAATTTCGGTGAAAGCTTTTCCCGCCAGCCGCATGACGACACCGGGCACGCCGCCATCGCGAATGATCATATTCGAACCCGCGCCGATCAGGGTCAGCGGAATCTCTTGCGGGAGATTTTGGAGAAAATAGCTGAGATCTTCTTCATCAGCGGGCGTGAAAAACGCCTGCGCCGGACCGCCTGTGCGAAACCATGTGAAAGCGGCCAAAGACTGATCCGCAACAAGGCGTCCGCGCAGCTGCGGCATCTTCTGCCTCAGCTCCGGCGTGATGTCGGGAAAGCGCATCTTACTTTGCCGCCTTCAACTGCTCCGGCAGAGCATAGGCCCATTGCGTAATATTGCCGGCGCCTAGAAACACAATGTAATCGCCGGGTTTTGCAATTTCGCGCACGATGGCTGGCACATCTTCCGGACCATTCAACGCCAGCGCACGGCGATGGCCATGTGCCTTGATAGCGGCCACCAAGGAATCGCGATCAAACCCTTCAATCGGTTTTTCACCGGCGGCATAAACATCGGCCACCAGCACAGCATCCGCATCATTGAAGCAGGATGAAAAGGGCTCGAACAAAGTCTGCAAGCGCGAATAGCGATGCGGCTGCACGACCGCAATCACCTGCCCCTTGGTCGAAGCGCGTGCAGCCCGCAGCACGGCGGCGATTTCAACGGGGTGATGACCGTAATCATCGAAAATCTGCGCGCCATTCCATTCACCCGTGCGGGTGAAGCGGCGCTTGACGCCACCAAATTGCGAAAGAGCCGTACGAATGGCATCGCCACTCATGCCAAGCTCATAAGCCACTGCAATGGCCGCTGTGGCATTGAGCGCATTGTGATGGCCCGGCATCGGCAGAACGAGACCTTCGAGATAGGTCGCGGACGCCGTTTTGCGATCACGGATCAGCACGTTGAATTTGCATTCGCCACCGGCGAGATCAACATCCAGCAAGCGCACATCGGCCTGCGGATTTTCGCCATAAGTGATGACGCGACGATCTTCGATTTTGCCCACGAGCTCCTGCACCGTCGGATGATCGAGGCACATGACGGCAAAGCCGTAGAAGGGCAGATTTTCGATCAGCGTGCGAAAGGCCTCTTTGATCGCATCAAAGGTTTTGAAGTGATCGAGGTGTTCGGGATCAATGTTGGTGACGACAGCCACATCGGCAGGCAGCTTTAGGAAAGTGCCATCGCTCTCATCGGCCTCGACGACCATCCACTCGCCTTCACCGACGCGTGCATTGGTGCCATAGGCATTGATGATGCCGCCATTCACAACGGTCGGATCAAAGCCGCCTGCATCAAGCAGAGTGGCGACCATTGAAGTTGTTGTGGTCTTGCCATGCGTGCCTGCCACCGCCACGCATTGACGAAGGCGCATGAGTTCGGCCAGCATTTCAGCGCGGCGCACGACCGGGATGCGGCGCTCGCGCGCGCCTGCCAGTTCCGGATTGTCGCGGCGGATCGCTGTCGAGACGACCACCACTTCGGCTTGCCCCAGATGATCCGCTGAATGACCGATGAAAACTTTTGCGCCTTTTTCGCGCAAGCGCTTCACATTGGCATTTTCAGACGCGTCAGAACCTTGGACTTCATAGCCCAGATTGATCAGCACTTCGGCAATGCCGGACATGCCGATGCCGCCGATACCGACGAAGTGAATCGGTCCCAGTTCGCGCGGCAGTTTCATCTGGCGATCTCCTCACCTGCGGCCACGCGCTCGACCAGATCGGCGAGGCGCTGCGCAGCATTGGCTATGCCTGCGTCCTTGGCGGCTCCGGCGCGCTGCGTCAACCCCTCTGTGGCAAAGGCGGCACGCCCGAGCGCTGCAGCCAGCCATGCAGGATCGAATTGGCGCTGGTCGATGACCTCGACCGCGCCCGAGGCCTTGAGCTGCGCCGCATTGGCCGCTTGGTCCTGATCGAGAGCATGGGGAAAGGGCACCAGAATGGCAGGACGGCCGATCACGGCGAGTTCCGAGACAGTGGAAGCCCCCGAACGGGCGATCACCAGATGCGCCTGCGCGATGCGCATCGGCAAATCTTTGAAGAAGGGCGCGACTTCGACTGCGAGATTCATCTGCGCATAGGAATCGCGCACACGGGCTTCATCTTCACCGCGCGCTTGCTGGACGATGACGAGCCGCTCCTGAATATCACGCGGCAGCATGGCAATGGCAGCCGGCACGACATCCGACATGACGCGCGCACCCTGCGAGCCGCCGGTGACGAGGATGCGCAACTTGTCATCATCAAAGGAGGGATAGGGAATCTGCGCCGCATCCAGCACGGCGGGACGGACCGGATTGCCCGTCGTGCGCGCTTTAGCGAGCAATGAGGCGCCAGCGCCCGAGAGAGTCGGAAAACCTGTGGCAATGGCGGTCACACCACCAGCCAGAAAACGATTGGCGCGGCCAATGACGGCATTCTGCTCATGCAAAATGCTGGGTACATTCATCAGGCGCGCGGCCAACATCGGCGGCACCGTTGGATAACCACCAAAGCCAACCACGCAAGCAGGCTTCACACGACGCAGAAGCGCCATGGCTTCCAGCGTACCAAGACCCAGCGTAATGGCTGCTTTCATTTTCGAGACGAGACCACCGCCTGTCGGCGTGGCAGCCGAAACGGTGTGAATGGCATCAGCGGGAAAAGCGCCACCATAATTCAAGGCACGATCATCCGTCACCAGCTCGACACGATGGCCGCGCGCTTTCAACACGCCAGCCAAAGATTCCGCCGGAAAAAGATGGCCGCCCGTTCCACCCGCTGCAAGAAGGATCGTCTGGCTCACGCGGCACTCACCGGTCGTTCGATTTCAGCCCGCGGCCTGCGCCGCGTCACTGCAATCAAAAAGCCCATGCCAATGCCCAGCGAAATCATCGACGAACCACCATAGGAGATGAAGGGAAGCGTCATGCCCTTGGCCGGCATGAGATGCAGATTGACCGCCATATTGATCGCGCTTTGCACACCAAAGAGCACGACGAGACCGGCCGCTGCAAAGCGACAGAAGGGATCATCATTTTTGGAAGCCACGATCAATCCGCGCAGCACGACAATGGCGAAAATCAGCACAATGAACATGCAGAAGATCACGCCGAATTCTTCGCCCGTGACCGCGAAGATAAAGTCGGTGTGGCTATCGGGCAGCACTCGTTTCATCGTGCCCTCGCCCGGGCCTTTGCCAAGCCAGCCGCCGGAGATGAAACTTTCCATCGCCGTATCAACCTGGAATGTATCGCTGGCATTGGTGCCGCCTGCACCCGGATCCAGGAACTTGTCGATACGACTGCGCACATGAGGCACGAATTTATAGGCAAAGAGAATGCCCGTGACACCCGCACCACCAATTCCCATGACCCAAAGCCAATGCAGACCGGCCATGAAGAAAAGCGCGGCCCAGACAATCGAGATCAGCATGGTCTGGCCAATGTCAGGCTGCAGCACCAGCGGGATCACCGTCGTTGGGAGAAGTAGCATGGCGATGATTGTGCCCGGCACATCGCGGCGACGAGCACCTTCCGAAAAAGCCCAAGCAGCCAGAATGACAAAAGCGGGCTTGACGAATTCAGACGGCTGAACGCCGAAAATCCAGCGCTTCGAGCCCTTCACTTCGACTCCATAGAGCAACGTCAAAACGACGAGCGCCATAGAGGCCACATAAAGCAAAAGCGCGAAGCGGCGCACGTAGCGCGGCGGCAGAAAAGAGATGCTCACCAATACAAACGTGCAGGCGCCCAAAAACAGCACTTGGCGATTGACGAAATGAAAAGCCTGCAAGCCCAAACGCTCGGCCACAGCGGGCGAGCCCGCCATGGTCAGCACAATGCCAAGCACCATGAGCGCGCCAAGGCCTGTCAAAAGCCAGCGATCAACTGTCCACCACCAATCGGCGAAGGGGCTGCGTTCAGCGCGTGAGACCATGGGCTTCTTCCCTTAGCGCAATTTCAGTGTGGCCAGACCAATCAAAGCCAACACAAATGCAATGATCCAGAAGCGAACCACGATTTGCGACTCTGACCAGCCGAGCTGCTCGAAGTGATGATGGATCGGGGCCATGCGAAACACGCGCTTGCCCGTGAGTTTGAACGAGACCACTTGCACAATGACCGAGAGCGCCTCAACCACAAAGAGACCACCCACGATGATCAGCACGATCTCATGTTTGACAGCGACCGCGACTGTGCCGATGAGACCTCCGAGCGCGAGTGAGCCCGTATCGCCCATGAAGATTTGTGCAGGCGGTGCATTGAACCAGAGAAAGCCAAGGCCCGCGCCGATCAAAGCGCCGCAGATGACAGCGAGTTCACCTGTGCCGGGCACGAAATTGATGCCAAGATAAGTCGCAAAAATCGCATTGCCCGCAACCCAAGCGATAATGGCAAAAGTACCTGCCGCAATCATGGATGGCACAATGGCCAGACCATCCAAACCATCGGTGAGATTGACCGCATTGCCGGACGCCACAATGACGAAAGGTGCGAAGATCAGGAAGAACCAGCCGAGGTCCATCACATAACCATTCACCAGTGGAATGGAGAGGCCTGTAGTGGCGGGCGTGCCGAAGCGCATCATGATGAGGCAGGCAACAAAAGCGATGGCCGCTTCGCACAACAGGCGCAGGCGACCTGAAAAACCATTATGCGATTGCTTGGTGACTTTCAGATAATCATCATAAAAGCCGATGATGCCAAAACCGGCGGTGACCAGCATCACCACCCAGACAAAATGATTCTTCAGATTGGCCCAGAGCAAAGTCGAGACGAGCAGGCCTGACAAAATCATCAAGCCGCCCATGGTCGGCGTGCCTTTTTTCGTCAACAGATGCGATTGCGGACCATCGGTGCGGATCGGCTGGCCTTTGCCTTGCTTCAAACGCAAAGCTGCAATGATGCGCGGACCGAAGAAGAAAACGAAAAATAGCGCTGTCGCCGCTGCGCCGCCTGTTCGCACGGTGATGTAGCGGAACACGTTGAGCGGCGTGAACCAATTCGAGAAATCCGAAAGCCAAAAGAGCATGGATTATCCTTCAACCTTATCTTTTTGCGCGTGACGCTCTTTCAGCGCCTGCACGATGGAGCCCATTTTGCTCCCGTTGGAACCTTTGATCATAACCACGTCGCCCGCGACCACTTGATCGACCAAGGCATCGCAAATATCAGCAGCACGCTCGCCATAAAGCCCGCGTTTACCCGGCGGCAAGGCTTCATACAAAGCCTTCATGCGCGGACCCACTGTATGCACAATGTCGATATTCAATGCCGCAATGGCCTCAGCCAATTCGGCATGGAACTTCAATTCATCGGGGCCGAGTTCTAGCATGTCGCCGAGCATGGCGATGCGACGGCCGAAAATAGCGGGCATAGGCACTTGCGCCAGCAAAGTGAGCGCAGCGCGCATCGACACGGGGTTGGCATTATAGCTCTCGTCAATCAGCGTTGCCGATGCGCCGCCAATCTCCAGAGCGATCTGCTGACCACGGCCTTGCGGCGCTGTGACATGCGCCAATTCTTGCGCAGCCGCTTGCATGTCGATGCCAATGGCACGCGCGGCAAGAAGAATGGCGAGAGAGTTTTGTGCCAGATGCCGACCGGGCGCACCCAGACGATAGGTCAGGCGCTCACCCAAGACATCCGCCGTCACCAGCGAACCATCAGCTTGCGCCTCGAAAGAAATGAGCCGCGCATCCGCGCCCGCTGTTTCACCGAAGCAGAGAATGTTACCAGCACTCGATGAGCGAGCCGCATTGTCGAGGCGCATATATTGAGGTGTGTCGCGCGGAATGATGGCGACACCACCTGATTCCAGACCGTCGAAAATTTCAGTCTTGGCATCGGCAATGGCTTCAAGCGTGCCGAGATTTTCCAAATGCACCGGCGCAATGGCGGTGATCACGGCCACATGCGGGCGCACCATTTGCGTGAGCGGGCGAATTTCATTGGCATGGTTCATGCCGATTTCGAAAATACCGAAACTCGTTTCAGCCGGCATGCGCGCCAAAGTCAGCGGCACGCCCCAGTGATTATTGTAGGACGCGACCGAGGCGTGGCCTTGACCGAAAGACGAGACAATGCCTCTCAGCATTTCTTTTGTGCTGGTCTTGCCGACCGAGCCAGTGACGGCGACCACCATGCCCGTCATGCGGCGGCGCGCAGCGCGGCCCAATTCTTCCATCGCATGCAGGACATCATGGACGACGAAAAGCGTGCCGAATGTTTTCAGCGAATCCGCATGTGCTTCATCGACAACCGCCGCAGCGGCACCTTTTTCGAAAGCTTTTTCGACAAAGGCATGGCCATCGTTAGCCTCACCACGAATGGCAAAGAAAAGATCTCCTGGCTGCAATGTGCGCGTGTCGATGGAAACACCATAGACGGCAGGCACACGCGGGCCCAGAACGCGCGCTTGCATGGGCGCAACCAGTTCAAGCCCAGTCCAGAGCGGCATTTCTTTTTTCACTTCACTCATGCGGCACACTCCGCCAAAGCGGCGCGGATCGCCTCATGATCGGAAAAAGGAAGCGTCTTTGTGCCGATGATCTGGCCTGTCTCATGGCCCTTGCCCGCGACAACCAGCACATCACCCGCCTGCAAAAGCGAGATCGCATGACGGATCGCTTGCGCGCGATCAGCAATTTCCAGAGCGCCCGGCGCTTGCGCCACAATTGCAGCGCGAATAGAGGCTGCATTTTCTGAACGCGGATTGTCATCTGTGACAATGACAAGATCAGCCTGCGCATTGGCAATAGCGCCCATGATCGGACGCTTGCCCTGATCACGATCACCGCCACAACCAAAGACGACCATCAATTGGCGCGAGGCCAACGGACGCAAAGTGGCGAGAACCTTATCAAGTGCATCGGGCTTATGGGCATAATCGACGAAAATGGGAGCCCCGTTCTTTTCTCCCACACGCTCCAGACGCCCCGGCGCACCTTGCAAATGCTCCAGTGCTGCAAAGACTTTTTGCGCATCTGCGCCACTGGCGACGCACAGGCCTGCCGCGACCAGCGCATTCGACACCATAAAATCTCCCGCCAGCGGCAAGAGTAGATCATAGGTCTGGCCTGCATAGCGCAAGGAAATGCGATTGCTGTCGGCCTGCGCCTGCGCAGACACCAACACAATGTCCTGGCCTTTTTCACCGACTGAAAAAAGTTTCAAACCGCGCTTGGTGATGACGGAAGCGACTTGTTCGGCCACATCGCAATCAGCATTGAGGACAGCTGTTTGGCCCGGCTGCATCAGCGTATCGAAGAGACGCATTTTGGCTGCGAGATAGGCTTCGATCGTGGGGTGATAATCCAGATGATCGCGCGACAAATTGGTGAAACCCGCCACGGTGAGACGCACACCATCCAAGCGGCGCTGATCAAGACCATGGGATGAAGCTTCCATTGCCAGATGCGTTACGCCTTCGCCCGCAAGCTCATCCAAAGTGCGATGGAGTGTCACCGGATCAGGTGTGGTGAGCGAGCCGTAAGTGGCGCCCGATGGCTTGACCACGCCGGTTGTGCCGAGCGCTGCGGCTTGCAGGCCCAGCGCAGCCCAAATCTGGCGCGTGAAAAAAGCAACAGATGTTTTGCCGCTTGTGCCCGTGACAGCCGCAATGGTCGCAGGCTGGCGTGCGTAGAAAAAGGCAGCCGCCTTCGAGAGCGCGGCTCGTGCATCGCTGATTTTTAGAAAGACCGCGTTGAGAGGCACATCCGGTGCGCGCTCGCCCAGCACGACACTGGCGCCTTTTTCGACAGCCATTTCTGCAAAGAGCATTCCGTCGGCACGCACGCCCGGCACGGCGATAAAAACAAAATCCTTCGACACGGCACGACTATCCGCAGTCACGCCGCTGATCTCGCAATCAGCAGCGTTATCCGGCCATTGCGCGGCCGGAATATTCAAAGCGGAAAGAAGAGCGGCGAGTTTCATCAGCGGCCTGCACTCCCGCTTGTATTGATGCCAACACGCACCAGCGCGGGGAACGGATCTTTCGGGGCTTCGGGCCGCGGCGGCGCGCCGAGAAGCGGGCCCGTGCGCTCCATGATTTTACCCGTCACCGAACCCGCATTCCAAGCCGCTGTGCGATAGCCATGCGTCTCGGGCAAAGGTTGCGGCTCATCCATCACCGTCAGGAACAAATATTTGGGTTTGTCGGACGGATAGATGGCCGTGAATGTGGTGAAAACGCGATCTTGCGAATAGCGGCCATGAATGGCCTTGTTGGCTGTGCCCGTCTTGCCGCCGGCAAAATAGCCTTTGATGTCGACATTTTTGGCCGAACCCACTTCCGCATTGAGGCGCATCAGATAACGCATGCTCTCACTAGTTTCGGGCCTGATCACGCGCGGCGCATCCTTTTTGGCGTCTTCTTCACTGCGCTTCAAAAAGGTCGGCGTGATGAGATAACCACCATTCGACAGCGCAGCCACCGCCATCATGGCCTGCAATGGGGCAACAGCGAGGCCGTGACCGAATGCAATGGTCATGGTGCTGAGCTCGCTCCAGCGCTTGGGCACCATAGGCTCGGCACTTTCCGGCAATTCGGTGCGCATACGGTCAAGCTGGCCCATTTTGCGCAAGAAGGCTTTGTGGCCTTCCACACCAACACCCATGGCAATTTTCGCCGTGGCAATGTTGGAGGAGTAAGTGAAGACTTCCGGATAGCTCAGAACACGGTTTTGCGCATGGTAATCGCCAATCTTGTGGCGACCATAACGCAAGGCGCCACGTGCATCGACGGAAGAGCGCAAATTATATTTGCTGCTCTCCAAACCCATGGCGAGGGTGAGCGCCTTGAAGGTCGAGCCCATTTCAAAGACGCCGACCGACATGCGGTTCATGCGGTTGGGATCCAGCGCATCGGTGGGCACATTGGGGTCGAAGTCAGGATAAGAGGCGAGCGCAATAATCTCGCCCGTGTTCACATCCATAATCGCCGCCGCGCCTGCCTTGGCTTTGAATTTTTCAACACCCTTCACCAGCTCATCGCGCAAAGCATGTGTGGTTTTCAGATCAATCGCCAATTGCACGGGCGAAAGATCAGCCGCGGTCATGGTAAAGCCCGCGCCCTTCAGATCACCCAGGCCCTGATTGTCGATATATTTTTCAATTCCCGCGATGCCTTGATTGTCGACATTGGTCGCGCCGAGCACATGGGCAGCAATCGGTCCATTGGGATAGACGCGCTTGTTTTCCGGCACCATTTTAATGCCCGGGAGACCCAGACGGAAAACTTCCTGCTGTTCGGAGGGCGTCACGCCGCGCTTGATCCAAACAAAGCCACGGCGCGAACCCAAACGTTCACGCAAATCATTGGCATTGAGACCAGGCAGAACGGCGGTGATCAATTCCACCGCTTCATCCTTGTCGATAATGCGGCGTGGCTCGGCGAAGATCGAAACAGTCTTCACATCCGCCGCCAGCACTTCGCCATTGCGGTCGAGAATATCCGGTCGTGCGGCAGAAGCTGCCTCTGAGGCCGCACGACGCAAGGTCTGCGGCTCGGGCTTCATGCCGAGATAAACGAGCTTGCCGCCAATCAGGCCGTAAAGCGCAACAAAGCCGAACGCGACGATGCGAATGCGATGCGTGCTCTTATCGATGCGCGTGCGCATGAGATTAGAGAGCAAACGCACGAAGCCGCCACCCTTGGCGGCCGGCTTTTTCTCGTCGGCTTCAATGAAATGAACTTTGGGGCCAGGATGCTGCCCATGCGGATCAAAAGGTTTCATCGCGCGGGCCTCACAGAGGCTTTGGCAACGGGCTTTTTCTCATTGCGCGGTGCCATGTCACCCAAATCACTCAGGCCCAAAGCTTCGAGCTTGCGGCCGATGGAATCCACTTTTGGCGGTTGGTCAGGCATGTCGTTGGCCGACAGAATGATCTGGCTATGGGCGAGCTGCTGCAAATCCAGATGACGATCGCTCAGCGTTTGCAGACGCTCAGGGCGCATGAGGTACGACCATTCCGCGCGCAGCATATTGATCTTGTCGTTCTCAGCATTGATCTGATGCTGAATCTTCACGATCTGCTCGGAGTAGAGGATCGTTTCATATTTGATCGAATAGGCATAGACGGCCGAGCCGACCAGAGCGCCAATGGCGAGAACATTCAAATAGCGCAGCATGTCAGCGCCCCTTGCCGTGTTCGGGAAGACTCGCGAGTGAGGCGAGCGCGGGATCAAGTCCGAGTGCGGGGACATCCGTGCGGATGCCAGCACGCAACCGCGCCGAACGGGCGCGTGGATTGGTGTGTGTTTCTGCGGGGCCAGCGGTGATCGGCTGCTTGCCTTCCAGCATGAAGGTGGAAGGTGGTGGCACAGGCTCACCGGGCAACAGGCGAGATGTTGCGCGACCGCGGTTTGAACGCAGCGCGAAAAATTGTTTGACGATGCGATCTTCCAGCGAGTGGAAGCTCACCACCGCCAGATGGCCACCGGGGCTGAGCAATTTTTCAGCACCTGTGAGCGCCTTCACCAATTCGCCGAGCTCATCATTCACCGCAATGCGCAGGCCCTGAAAGGAGCGCGTGGCGGGATGAATATCTTGCGGACGCGCGGGAATGATGCGCGAAATGAGTTCGGCCAATTCTTTTGTCGTCGTGTAAGGCTTGGTTTCACGGTCATGCACAATGGCGCGCGCGATGCGACGCGAGGCACGCTCTTCACCATAATGGTAGAGAATGTCGGCAATCTCTTCTTCGCTGGCCTCATTCACAATGTCGGCCGCACTGCGCCCTGCCTGCGACATGCGCATATCGAGCGGGCCTTCAAAGCGGAAGGAGAAACCGCGGGCCGCTTCATCCAATTGCATGGATGAGACGCCAATATCGAACGTTATGCCATCAAAAGCCGATAGGCCGCGCGCCGCTGCAACATCAACACAGGTTGAGAATTGCGCATGTTCGAGCATCAAGCGGCCTTGGTATTTTTCAACCAAAGCTTGACCTGCCGCAATGGCATTGGGATCGCGATCAAAAGCCAGCACGCGTGTGCCCGGCGTGGCGAGAATGGCTTGCGTGTAGCCGCCAGCACCAAAAGTGCCGTCGAGATAAAGCCCGCCTTCGCGAATATGGAGAGATTCGAGGACCTCGTTGAGGAGCACGGGAATGTGCCGGGCAGGTCCGCCTGCGGCGAGAGAAGTCTCAACGCCGCCGCCCTGCTCCATTCCCGTGCTCCTCAAGGTCGCGGCTGATCCGCTGCCGCGTGCCGGTTGCTGAGCTCTTTCCGTAAGTCGCGCACCCGGTTTCTGGCCTCCACCAGATGCGCACGGAACCGCTCCGACTCCCAGATTTGAAACTTCTGACCCAACCCCACGAAGGTCACCTCGCCGGTGAGCCCCGCATAGGCCCTCAAACGCTCCGTCAGGATGACCCGGCC